>JAEOTM010000071.1 GCA_016839815.1 Candidatus Hodarchaeota archaeon | reverse complement strand
TGCTTGCTCTTTTTTGAAATATCCTTTGAAAATCTGAGGTCCACCGAGGGCAATTTCCCCTTCTTCATTGGTGGCTAATGAGGTATTCCCTGTATCTAGATCCACGATCATTGCTTCTGTATCTGGGAATGGCACACCAACTGAGCCTGATTTTTTGAGAGGTTTTCCGCCTTCTTGCCAAGGTATCATAGGATTGGCACATGCGATTGGAGAGGTTTCTGTTAACCCATAGCCCTCAGCCAAATTTGCACCTGTTACTGATTCATATTCCTTCAAAGTGGCGACTGGCATAGGAGCAGCTCCTGATACAGATACCATCAGAGTTGATAAATCATATTTAGATAGGTCAGGATGGTTCAATAAGGCGGCATAAAGACTAGGAATGGAACAAAAGATTTCAATTTTGTACTTTTGAATCAGGTGTAAAAGTTGTGTAAACTTATTTTCTCTAGGATCCATCATACAAACTAAGTTTCCACAGAAATGGACGCTTACATTCATCGCTGTTGTAGCACCGAATGAATGATAAAAGGGTAAACTTCCCATGACTGATGTTTTTCCAGTTTGTGGTGGTGGATCTAACCATGTTGCACCTTGAAGGACATTAGCGTATAAATTCCGATGAGTAAGCATCGCAGCTTTTGGAGCACCAGTAGTTCCTCCAGTGAACATTAAAACAGCAATATCATCGGGTTTAGGGGGATTTATCTTCGGTCGATCACTAGCCTTAAACTGTCCGTAAATTTCATGAATGTACGTGTCACGTTTATCCTTTTTGGACTTCTTTCCGATTACTCCAGCAAGAACACTCTTGATCTTGGATAAGTATTGTCCAATGGTGGCAACTACAATGAATTCGAGAGGAGTATTCCCTGCATCTCTTACTTTCTTTACTACTTCATAGGGTTGTGCAGCAGGGGTTATCATATCAGCTGTGACAATCCCCTTTGTACCTGTTTCTTTCAATTGAAATTCCAATTCTCGAGCTGGATACTGAAAATTCAAACTGACTATTGTAGCACCAGTTTTCAGAATACCGTAATAAGCAATGACGAATTCAATCATATTCGGTAAAAAAACAGCGACACGATCACCAGGATTAATTCCTTTACTCGCAAGATATGCAGCGAATTTGTCGGTAGCATCGCTAAATTCTTTGTAAGTCATAGTACCAATCTTATCAAAGCTTCCTGATTCTATAGTTAGTGCAGTAGCGTTTGGAAATGAAGCTACAGCTTTGTCTAAAAGATTGTACAAAGGCTTATCAGGATAATCTAATGATTTAGGTAACAATGGATATTTGGGACTATTTTGAGGGTTTACCATAGGTATTTAATCACCTGTCTAAAATTAAAAGTAATTTAGAGGTTATCTGAAGGATTGTCGGGAGTAACTATTTGAACTTTTCTTCTCTAATCTATTCTGCTAAGATTTTTGGTAACTGCCATTTGAGTAATTTCATATTAAACATATCTAGTGTCCGTGGAGCGGCAGTATGAGTAGGTAACAAAGAATAAAGTGACCATTCTAAATCAGTATTTATTTGTTGCACCATTGTAGGTGACAGGTACGCAAAGATGTAATATTTATCGGATGTACTTGCGATTCGTGTAGACGGAATGAGTTCCAGCAACCGTTTTAACTGGTAAAAAGAAATTCTTGGAATTTCTACTAGATAATAATCCAGTGAGTATTCTGCTCCTAGACGATAGGGAAAGAAGTCGATAAAGAGGGCCTTTTTCTTAATCAGGAAATTGAGAAGATCCAATTCCTTGGGAGTATATATCTCGGACAGTAGATCTGAATATTCAAAAATATTTTTTTTGCACACTAACTCTATTGCAGTATGTGGATTGTCTAGCTGCCTAAAATTCCATTTTTGATCCATCGAAGGGGTTACAAATTCTAGCTCAATTTCCTTCCGTCTCCGCGGAAGAGCTTTCAACTTCATCAAACGGACTTTCCCCATCCAAGACGAGCGATTCAGTGTTTGCCATCCTGATTCTGTTTGATATTGAGCTAATGAATAAGTCCATCGATTTTCAGTTATCGGTACCAACAAAATTTCTGAAAGATGTCTTTCTTCTTTCTTTTTCTCGAGATAGCTAAATAATGATTGATTTGAGCCTTCAGGTATGTGCATAATTCCGAGGTATTGGTTTTCAAATCCCCTAGTCGAATATACACTAGAGGTAGTTAGAATTCCATTAGATTTTGCTTGAAAGTCTATTATCTGATCAAGAGTCATTCTATTGGAAAGGTGAAAGTGGAAAAAAAAAGATTGAATCCCAAAAGCTGGATAATTCGGCCAGACAGTCCATCGTGAATTAAGAATGGTAAAAAGCTTAGGTAAATTACTTGATAATTTAGCAAGCTCAAAATGACTCAAAATATTTGATCGAACACGTCGTGGTTTAAGAATATTCAAAGGTTTTGATCTTAGCTGAGCATAGACGGCTTTAATAATATCTAATTCATAAGATTTGAGAGGAATATGTAACTTTGCACTTTTATACTGCAAATTTTCCCATTTGAAATCAGTAAGAGGGATTCCATCCTTTAACAATTGAAACACTCCATCATCCTGTCCTGCAGTTCCTCTTAATATTGGTAATAAATAATCGTAAAACAAGTCAGCATGAAAGGACGAGCTTCGAAGAGAAACCTCAGCATTTTCAAAATAAGTGTCCACAAACCAAAAAAATGGAGATGAAATATAGAATTCATGTCTAATGAAAAATTCACGGACCTCACGATATCGTCGTGCAAGATCATTTCGTTTATAGTTTGCCTCTTCGCTAAAGCGCAACGGTTCAATAAATTTGTTTAAAAACAACTGGTCTTCAGTTGAGTATTTTAAAATATACTTTGGAAGTTGATTTGTTATTACTTTAATATAACGCTTCATGTTTTCTCGACGAGAAACCATATTTCTTCAACAAAAGGTAGAACCTGAAGAGAATTAATCTATAAGAATTAGAGTTCCTTATAAACTCTTCTTAAAGACTTGAAGGACTCTTGAATTTACTAAACCATATTCTTAACCAATTCAAGGAAAGCCTGTTCTACATTGACACCTGTTAATGCACTTGTATTATAATGAACTCGAATATCATCAAAGTATTGTATAATAAAAGCGTTAACATCATCTTGAGAAATTGATTTTAGTTCAGTTAAGTCAACTTTATTGCCTATTAATACAAAAGGAATACTATTAGTAATATTCTTAATATCAGCAATCCATGTATGTAGATTTTCTAAGGTAGCTGGGACTGTTAAGTCGAAAACAAGTAATGCGCCCGAAGCATTTTGGAAAAACTTGGTACGGAGATTCCGAAATAGCGTTTGCCCTGCTATATCCCAAATTTGAAGATTCACTTCTTTATCGCCATCTAAAACAACAGCCTTGGAGAATATTTGAACTCCAATCGTGGCTTTGTAATCAGCTGAAAATCCCCCAGTAACAAACCGATTTATAAGGGTAGTTTTTCCTACCGCGCCTTCACCTGCTAAAACAACTTTATATTTTAGCGTATCTTCAGCCATTAAGATCGATCCATGTTCTATATGGTAAAGAACTGGGATTTCTAGATCGTCCGTTACGGAGTTTTTATTTCCAAGATTTAACAGGCTTCGTGCCAGCTGGTCGTCCTAGACTTAGATTCTTATGTTCTTTACGTAATTAGAGGAGTTTAAATTGTTATAGATAAAGTTATTTCCTTAACTCTATTGAATTAATAGAATATCATTTTTAAAATAATTCTAGATATTCCATTATTCTCAATAAGTAAAAAGAGTTGAAGGAGGTCCTTTGGTACATTGGATAAAGTTCAGGAACGTTCATTCTAGAATAATTTACAATTCCTAGAATAAAGAGATAAGACAATAAACGTATCTACTTCACTCATCAAAACGTGGGTTATTTTTTCTAATTATAAAGAATGAGCAAAAGTAGAATAACTCCTAAAATTATAATAACCCCAAAGAGAAAGTCTTTTAATATATTTCTACTTTGCACACGATCTACAGGAACGGAATGACCACTTGAAATGCCATACCAACTATAACCTTGAGGGATAACATATTCCTTAGTATCTGCACCGGAAGTGGGGTCATCTTTATCTGTGTCTGACATTAGATGTAAGATACTTTGTTAAAAAATATAAATTCTTTGATAGGGACAACTGAGTGGACATCTAAATTCCTTGAGCGAGACGGTCACCCAAAAAATCTGGTAATCCGACTTTAGCTATTTGCTTGTTGACTTTGTCAATATCATAATCTACACGAATGATTTCTGCTTCCAAATTTTTAAGATCAATTACCGCATACGAAGCTCGGGGATCCTTATCACGGGGTTGACCGACACTACCAGGATTAATCATTAATAATTCCGAATCATCATCGGAGGTAGCTTTCTCGATAAATGGGATGTGAGTATGGCCTAGAAGGAGAACGTTAATTTCTATGAGTTGCATAAACGGGAATAGAGCCATCTGAGCAGGTGTTTTAGGAAGAATATACTCATCAAGAGGAAAATTAGGAGAACCATGAATGATTCCAATCTGAGCATTAGCCTCGCTATGATGAAGACAGGTTCGTGTATGGGGGAGCTGATAAAGAAATGTCTTTAATTCCTCAGAAAGGATCGATACCTGCCATCGAATGGCAATCTGAGCTAGAGGGTTAAATTTAGACACGTAAGTATCTATATTTTTCAAATCTCGACCGCCACCACCTATGGCGTGATCATGATTCCCTTTAGTAATCGCAAGTACCTGTTGATCACTTACGATTGCCTCAATGACTTCACGGGGTTTTGGTCCGTACCCAACGAGATCACCAGGACATAAAATTTCAGCAATTTCAGGAAAGTTAACTCGCATATGCTCCATGACAGCTTCATAGGCCTCTAGGTTAGCATGAATATCTGAAATTACTGCTAGTGTATACAATTAACGACCTTCTCATGTAGATAAACTATTTTGAGATAAATTCTTTGAGCTTCAAGGATAATTATAAGATGGTTTAAGTATATTTGTTTAATAGGTTTTTTAAATACCGGTGTATAAATAGCAGTTACTATCTGAAAAAAGGCAGTATTGAGTAGGTGGGTACGATAGTTTTCACACCATTTCATCTAGGAATTTCTCTTCTAATTCAAGCAATTGTGATTACATTAGATCCCATTGGTCTATTTGTTGGAAGTGTAATTATTGATGTTGAAGGTGTATATTCGCTTTTATTCCCAAACTCGGGAGTTCCACTTCACGGGTTTATGCATTCCTTTATTGGAGCATTCATATTAGGTATCTTTGTTGGTATAGGTTCATTCTTAACGCACAAGCTTATTCATCGCATAGATTTTAAGTTTGATAACCCTACACCTTTTACTCTCCCTAATTATTCCTTACAGATGTGTTTACTGAGTGCATGGATCGGAACTATGTCTCATGTTCTTCTAGACGCGTTTCTCTATGAGGATCAGCAGCTATTTTACATTTTTCCCGCGGAAAATCCTTTTTTAAATTTATTAACCCAGGAATTAGTTTATTTCCTTTGTCTAGTTTGTTTTATAATTGGTGCTGTAATTTTGGTAGGACGATATAGAGCCTATCTTACAGATGAGGAATTAGTCTAGTTTACACTAATGTTGTCAGTAAAAAGAGTGCACCTGAAAAGATTGCTGATGCAGGAGTTGTTATGACCCAGCTTATACCAATTTCCTTCAAAGAATCCATATCTACCTTCTCTTGATTTACAAAGCCTACACCAATAAATGCTGCTACCAGAATATGACTTCCACTCAAAGGCATAGCCATCAATGTTCCCACAAACATAATAATTGAAACAGAAACACTAGCTGCTAAAGCAGAAGTTGGTGATAAAGCAACAATATCCTTTGCCAACTTTTTTACTACTCGTCGTCCCAAGATAATAACTCCAAGACACATCCCCACTCCTCCAGCAAGAAGAGCAATAAATGGATCTGCTGCTATTTCTTCTAATGCCATTAATGGACCTATGGCCTTAGCTACATCATTCCCACTTCTTGAAAAAACTGAGAATAGTAAAAAGAATGCTAAGGCATACGCAGCATACTTCTCCTGCCGCTCATAATCAGAGTACCCTGTTCGTTTCAGTGACCTTTGGAACGCTTGTATTAATCTGTAGAACAGATAACCTCCCAAAAGACCTAGTAAAGGACTTACAACCCAACTCAGAACCACAATGGCTACTGTATCGAAACGAATTGCGTTAATATTATATTTAAGAATTGCAATACCTAAAACACTGCCTACGATTGATTGAGTGGTACTTATTGGAATTCCTTTTATTGAAACAATGAGTAACCAAGCAGCCATTGATATTAAAATAATAAACACCATGGGAAGTGTTAACGGGTATTCTGGATAAGTGAAATTATTACCTACAGTCTTTGCAACACTTTCACCTAAAAAGAAAACTCCTATCAGATTGAAGACACCTCCAATCACAACAGCTGCTCCTAGACCTAGCAAACCTGCACCTACTGCGGGTGTCATTGTTTCATCATTAGCACCGATGGTAAAAGCTACAAATAATCCGATTCCTATAGCCAGTGCAAGGACTTCTGGATCAGTCAGGAAAACCACCTTGTTTATTATTAACTGTGCCTTGCGATCAGCACTTTCAAATAGTCAATTCCTTCTTCTGCACGTATACTTATGCGAACGGTATCATTCAGTAATCTTCTTGTACCACGAGGAAATTCATCATTGAGAACTCTTCCTAATGCCTTATAATACAGATCCCTGACTTCATCCCTTGTTTTTTCGAGTTTTCTAGCTTTTTTTGCTGCTTTTTCATAATCATCAAAAAAGGCCTTATGTGCTTCGATATATAGCTCGATGACATCATCGGTCTTATCTAGGATTTCATCAAATTCTGGGGGAAAATAACTTTCATCTAGCTTTTTTAAGCAAAGAACTCTGACTCCTCTCTCGATACAGTCTAGCACAACATCCGCATTAAGCATTAGTTTATGCCTTTCCTCCGTAATTTGGGGAAGATAAGCTTTCTTCCTGAAGATACTCTCAAAGAACACATCTTTGACTTTATCGGCATTTTTCTCAAGAGTAATTATTTCGTCCTTTAATTTATACCCCTTTTCGTAATCCTTTTCTCTCCATGCATAGATAGCCTTAACATATGTTTTATAAGCAACTTCTATTGATTCAACAAGCTTTAAGAAGAGTTCAGTCCCTTTCTTGTGAATATCCTTCTCAGAAAGAATTTTGGAAAAGTAATCACCTGGAATTGTTTTTCACCTCGAACGTAGTCCTGTGCCTTCATTGAAATTCTTAATTATTTTTTTAATCTTTGGGAAAAGGATGGTTTCAATCAACAGCTCAAAGATTTTTTTTTCTATGACATCGCGAGGAAATATTAAATATCAGATCTTGAGAACTGTTTTCTCCCCCGTAAGGAATTCTAAAATATAACTATTTGTCAAATTGGATGTAAATACTAAAATGACTTTACTGGGTTTTGGCGATGATATGATCCAATTGGTTGAATATCAAAAATCATGGGATTATCGCTTCCAATTCGAAAGTGCTATGATTCTGTTAGCACTGGGTGAACTAATTCTAGGGATTGAACATATCGGAAGTACAGCTATTCCAGGAATTATTGCCAAACCTGTAATTGATATCTTGATAGGAATTAATGATCTGAGGGATGTCTTCAACAAAAATGTTCTAAATGTCCTTGAGGTATTAGATTACAGTTACACTGCCGAAGCAGGGGATGAAAAACGTCGTTTTTTTAAGAAAGGATCTCCCCGTCTTTTTCACTTACATTTTGTTGAGTATGAATCAAAAGAATGGAGTAATCATATATTATTTCGCGACATCCTCTTACGCGATGAAGGGAAGAAAATTCGTTATCAAAAATTAAAGATAGAGCTTGCTAAGAAGTTTCCGACTGAACGAAATAAATATACCGAAGGAAAAACTCCATTTATTACTCAAATTTTAAAACCTGTGGCAAAGAAAGGTAAAAGATCTACTTAATTCGGAATTTTTAATTGAAATACGAAATCTAGTAAGTCTTGAAGAGTGGCCACTTGATAAACATACGCGCCGACCTGTTGATAATATTTAACAACAGAATCACCAGCATTCCAGAGATTATGACTTTCAGGATTTAATATTAATACTCTTTTAGCGGTATTAACCATTTTCTGGATATATTCACTACTAATTGGGTGATCATGCCTCCACATTCCTTCAAAATCTCGACAATCCCCTAGAATAAGGATAGAAGTTCTCTTATTGAGCGGCTTATGCTTGATTAGATGAAAAAAATCCTCAAAGCTATCTTGGTAGTCTGAATGGATTCTTCGCGTTCGTAATGGTCGCTTCCAACATTCTTGCCTATCTTTCATGGCCCGATCGATCGTTTTTCGACTTAATGCAGAAGACACTTCAACCATTGTATTATCAAATTCAAAAACTCGAATCTTCTTGTAAACCTGCTGCGCAGTATAACAGATAACAAAAAACCAATCAGCAATCCAGCGTGTAGATCCTGATACATCATTTAATATTATAATTTCAGGATCTTCGATTCGTTTATGCTTATGAACAAGTTCCAACATAACTCCATTGTTTTTGAGATTCTTTCTGATGGTTCTACGGAAATCTAATTTTCCATGTTTGGCTAATCTTCTCCGTCGTCGTTCACGAGATGCAAGGATCTTTCCAATCTCTAAAAGATGTTCTTTAATGTTAGCCATAGTGGCCGAAACAGTCGCTAAATCCTGGGTTAAAAACTGATCAAGTTGATACAAATCCTCTGGTGTTTCATTAACAATGACTTCACGAGAAATATTATCCTTGGTATCCGTAACTTCTCTTTTTTCAATTTCATTGAATAGCTGATACAAATTAAAACCAATTCGAATAATTTCTGAACTTAATTCCATACGTTGAGATGGAGTTAATCCTCTAATTGGAACTTCCAGATTAAAAGTACGATTTAATGCACGTGAAAGTCGTTGTTGAAGGTTAAATCTCTCTTGTTCAGCTGGTTGTCCACCTGCAGTTCCCCCTCCTGTGGGAACCATCATCATTGCTGTTTGGACAGCTTCATTCAGTTGATCAGTTACAATGAGCTCCGCAATGAGTGCATCATTAGTATTTGTTGAGCGTTGCATTGCCCTCAAAAAGGATTCAGATTCAGGTGAGAGGTGTGGATCATTTTCTTTCTCTCGTGATTCAATTCCCACAAAGTATTGATCAAAACACACATTAAAAATGTTAAAATCCTCATAACGTTTTAAGATCGCTACTTTTAGCCCCATCCGTAATACTTCTTTGTTTACTGCACCTAAATACTGAAAGACTTGCTGAGCGGTAATAGTTTCGGAAGGAGAAATCGGTAAACCAAGAAAGCGTAATGATTCAACAAAATTGAGGATTACAGACATAGAAAGATCACATATTACTTAATCTTATCAACTCACTATGCTTATTTTTAATCAGAAGCAGATCTTCTTGATATTTAAGCAATACTGGAAGAGTATTCCTTAGTACTTCTTCATCAAGCTGTGTTTTTCCGAGATGAATGAGTGAATTAGCCCAATCGATCGTTTCTGCGATAGAAGGCACTTTGCGTAAATCTAATGATCTAAGGTGATGAACAACTTTTGTAATACTTGAAAGTAAAGGAGAATCAAGTGACATATCTGTATGAACTGATAGAATTTCCTTTTCTCGTTCTATTGAAGGAAAATCTACATAAAGATAGAGGCATCGTCGACGGAGAGGTTCACTAAGATCTCTACTCGAATTACTGGTAAGAATAACTACTTGATCATGATTATCGGCTTTAAATGTCCCTAACTCTGGTATAGAAATTTGACGTTCCCCTAATGCCTCTAATAAGAAAGCTTCGAACTCTTCATCTGATTTGTCAATTTCATCAATCAATAACACGTTAGGTTGATTTGAAATAAATGAAAGAAACAGAGGTCGTTCAATAAAAAAGTCTCGAGAAAAGATATTTTCAAGATCCATTTCAACATTCATTGGATTATGTGGTTTCTGACGCTCCAGCTCAATATGCAATAACTGCCTTCGATAATCGAATTCCCCAATAACACTCTCCACTGTGATTCCCTCGTAGCATTGAATACGATATAAGGCCCACTTCAATGCATTTGCTAGAGAGATAGCTATGCTTGTTTTTCCTGTACCCGCGGGACCTTCTATCAATATCGGACGGTTAAGTTTTAAGGCTAATTTAATGGTAATATCAATTTCAGGAGTGGAAATATAATTATATGAAGCAAGATCAACGTTCAGATGAAACCTCTCCAGCAATCAGTCGCTTAACATTCTTTGAGTTTTGATTTAAGAATACTTTTAATTTTTGAACCAAAGTATGAAATGAAAAAAAGGACATGAAATTAGGTGGAATATTTCATTTGAGAAAAAATGAGAGAAAGAAGATATTCAAAACGTACTTAGAATCACTGATTTATGACGGAGGGCCCAATAATTTTGTAATTTTTAGCGAAATATCCACAAAACGATTTGTTCAAGCTGCTGGTGGAAACGGAGGTAGATTAGTGATCATTGATATACCGAAAGTATCATTGAGTAAAAATGAGGTCAAAACGTTGGAGAGAGTGTTTGTGTTGTTTGAAAAAATGGATGAAGCCTTTCAGGGCCAAGCAACTCCTGAACAAGGAAGTCTTATACTTGAAAAAGTCTTTCGAGAGGTTTTCTTAATGCCTGACAACTACAGTATCGAAACAGAGCTGATTCTTTCATAATCTGGATAAATTAACTAATATTCGATAAAAAACGTTTCAGATGGTTTGGTCACAATTTTTTTAAACTCAGACTCACCATATTTCTGGTAATTTTTCAATTAGTTGTTCTTTCCACAAATTACCTTTCAGGGTTATGAAAAATGAAGAAAAAGATAAAAATTCTGCTTACAATAATAACGACTCTTATTTTTATTCCAGCTTTACAAGCAGTAACTCATACTGGTTCTACTCAAGCCACCCGCTTTGCTATAATCTTTGCGACTGGGGGTTTAGGTGATAATTATTTTAATGACGCTGCGTATAGGGGAATCGAACTTGCAATAACAGAATATAGTAGCTCTATTGATGTCGATTATATAGAACCAGAAACTATTCCTGAATTTGCAACTTTCCAACATGATCTTGCCAACACTGGTTATTATGAATTGATTATCTGTGTAGGGTTCTTACAAGCAACTGCATTAAACGAATCAGCTAGAGATTATCCTGATCAAGATTGGGCGATTATTGATGAATATCTTAAAGTACCGAATGTGCAGGTCTTTACTTTCAAAGAACATGAAGGATCGTTTTTGGTAGGAGCACTGGCTGCAATGGTGACACAAACTGACAAGATTGGCTTTTTAGGTGGTATGGACCTTTATCTAATCAACAAATTTGGATATGGTTACGAACAGGGAGCCAAGTACGTTAATCCAGCAGTCAATGTTACCAAAACATATATGCCTGTTCCTCCTCCTGCTTGTTGGAATGATCCTCCCACTGCTAAGGTTATAGGTGAAAATTTTTACACTCAAGGTATTGATATTATTTATCCTGCTGCAGGTTTTTCAAATCACGGTATTTTCCAAGCAGCAAGCGAAAGCGCTGGAGTATACGCCATTGGGGTAGATATAGATCAGGATTACATGTATCCTGGAATAATTCTTTGTTCTATGTTAAAAAAATTTGAAACAGCTGTTTTTACTGCAATAAAATCCAAGATGGATGGTACCTGGCGATCAGGTATTCACGACTTGGGTCTTATTGAAGATGGAGTAGGAATTAGTTCAATGACTTACACTCAAGGCATCAAAGAAGGGCAGTACTCCTTAAATGGCGTCACTAAAAGCCGTTGGGAACATATTCAAGATATCAGAGAGAAGATTATAGGAGGATATATTCTTGTCAGTGATGACAATCCCTGGTATATAATTACGACTCCCCCTCCAACCACTACTACTACAAATACGAAAGCTCCATCTACATCAGAAATCCCTGATACTGAATCTACCACCACTACACCCACTATTACTTCTAATATGAGCGTTGTTTATACTGTGATAACATTGAGTATAATTGTTCCATGGTTAAGATATCGGAAGAAAAAGAGAAATTCACAATAATTCAATGAGGAGAACATATAAAAAAGACTAATTATGAATAATTTTGCACATAGGATGGCTAATGAAATGACTGAAGCAAAGGATTTAATTCCTCAAGCATATGAGGATCTTGCTGAAACTCTTGAAAAGATACCAAATGGGTATGCAAAAACTTCTGATGATACATACTTACGAGTTCTACAATGGATATACACTGAAGATGAAGCTGAACTCACCAGCAAAATGAAATTAAGGGGAGAAACAGTAGAAGAGCTTGCAGAGCGATTGGATATTCCAATTGAGGGACTTAAAGAAAAACTTGAAATTATGCATGATAAAGGCCAAATCACGGTTTATGATACCCGAACTGGCAGAAAATATGGCTTAATGCCCTTTGCTGTCGGAATATATGAAGAACAATGGAAAAGAATGGATGAGGAGTTTGCTTTGTTGATTGAGGAGTATTTCAGAAAGGCTCTTCCCAATAACATGTTTGATACTGAACCTTCGATCTTTAGAGTAGTACCGATTAATCGTGTGATTAAGCCTGAATTGGAAATCTATCCTTATGAAACCGCAGAGGATATGATCCAAAAAGCAAGAAGCTGGGGTGTAAGAGAATGTATTTGCAAGCTACAAAAGGATCTGATTAATGATCCCTGCAAAGTAACCACGAATAAAACAGTCTGCCTTCCTTTTTCTGAAAAAGAGAACGCTTTTGACAATAGTAAATTCACAGATCCAATTACCAAAGAACAGGCGTTAGAATATTTGAAAACAGCCGAGGAGGAAGGACTTATTCATTGTTCAATGAATATTCAGACAGGACATTATTATATTTGTAATTGTTGCTCTTGTTGTTGTGGAGTACTAAGAGGATTAACAGAACGCGAACAACCACTAGCATTCCTTAATGCTAATTTTGTTATGTCTGTCGACGAGGGCCTTTGTGTAGGCTGTGAAACTTGCGTTGATCGGTGTCAATTCCACGCACTTGACGTTCCAGACGATCTTCTTGTGATTGATTCAACGAAATGTGTAGGCTGTGGTGTATGTGCTATCGTATGCCCTGAAGATGCATTAACACTTGTTGAACGACCAGATGAGGAAAAAACTATTCCACCTTCCGACTTTCGTGAATGGATGACCCAAAAAGCCATGAATCGTCAGGTAGATCCCTCAGATCTCCTATAATTCTGGATTTTTAACTTTCTTTTTCCTTTTTTTTCCATCGAAAGGTTAGAAGTACTCCTTTCTCCTTCGCATAGTTAACTAATGGAGAAATCTCTGAAAACTGTGTACTTTCAGGATTCTGAATTGAAACATGGATGATTCCAGCAAGAGAGGAATCAGAATGATTTGTATATAACTTCTGGATCAGGAATTTTAATTCATCCATAGATTGTTCAAGAGGTTTAATGGTAAGGTCCCATTTAAGATATTTCATTATTACGGAAGGTTGAGGAATGAATTCTAATTCCATTTTCAGAGATTGATGGTTAATGGTCTCATTAAAATCTATCCTACCATAAATATATCCCTTATCTTCGTTTCGCTCCATCATCGATACTCGTTCACATGATCCAGAGTAACAAATCATTGGATTTGGAAAACTCTTTGATTCCTGTTTAGATGAGCTAATAAAGCACCATGTTTTGCTTGGAACATTCTGTGACATTCGATGTTGTGTATGTGAAGAAACAATTCGTTTATTATCTTCATAAAGAGATTGATATCTATGGACATGACCAGTTGCAACCAAATCGAAATACGGTGGAATATCTCTACTTTTGACTACATTATGCCCTCGATTAAATGTATAATGTTCAACTCTAGAACCTTGTACTAATTGGTGCATCAAGAGAATACTGTAATGAGGATGTGTCCGAAATTTTGTGATTTCGTTTTTCCACGCCTTGGATACTACGGGTTTAATCTTTTTTTGTGCATGATGCCGAATATATGGAAAACCAGCAATTTTAACTCTGAATTCATCCTTCTCAAATAGATACGAACAAGGTTTTGAGAAAATATGAATATTTTCGTGGTATTCAAGCAATCCAATAGGTAATTTACTACGCTCATGGTTACCTGGAATCAAATAAATCGGCACATATTTCGCAGCCCACAACAATGATGATGTGGCTTTCTTAACTACATCTGGAAAAGGTTCCGATCGATTAAAAAAATCTCCTCCATGTAAGATAAAATCGATCTTATTTTTCCTAATATTTGATTGAAAAATCTGTTCTACTTTATTAAAAAAACTTTTACCATACTGGTGTCTTAACATATTACGTGGTTTTACTGCATAATGCACCCCGAAGTGAGTATCGGATAAGAAGAGAAATTTAATCGATTTCCTTTCTTCTTCTTTCTGCAAATCTCCTTTCATGAATAATTTCCCCACAAGTACTTATCTTCTTTATTTTGGGATCAGAATATCTACTCCAAAGAATATTAGAACAGCGAATATTAAACTAAAACCGGGCTTTTTACTGAACCAGACTATGGGAATAACAAGCAGTAATACTAGAACTTCCACACGCCATGGAGAGAAGATTCCTCCAATAAAGAAAGTATAAGGAATAACCAGTGCCACTAAAAGTGAACTAGAGACACTACTTAATCCTTTTTTTAGAATCGTATTCTCCATAAGTCTTGGTAAAGAAAAGAGGAATACAGCTCTTAGTAGAAACGTAGCTAATCCAATAAGGAGGAACACAGGGATATAAACCGTGATTTCAGTAATATCCAGACTCATCCATCCCTACTCCTAACATTGAGGTCGACTCTGGACTGTTCAACCATTGCAATTATTGCACTAATTACCAAGATACCAAATAATAGGATACTGCTTTGAACCAAAAAACTCAAGAAAAACCCTATAATCATTACTTCGAGTAAAAAGAGTCTATCAGAAGGAAAATCTTTCCAACGAATCACAAGATACCCCAGAAATGTGCCTGCTACAATGAATTCAGAGGATATTGCAAATAAATCCTCCAAGAAATCAGAAAAAAGATAGCCAAGAATTGTGCAGAGGTTCCATACTGACCAGGCAAAAAAACCAGCTCCAATGAGCGTATCTTCAAAATCCACGTTGTCCGATACTAAGTTTTTATTAGCAAATTTCTTTTTAAGTTCAGAAGAGACAATGAAAACCTCATCAGTAAGAAAATAGGATACTAAAAGTTTTTTAAATCCTTTAACTTTGATATCATCATGCAAAGCCGCACCATATAACAGATGTCGTAAATTTATAACAATAGCAGTCAGTACAACGGTAATTAGAGGATCCTTCTCAATAATTGCTAAGATAATAAAGAATTGTGCAGTCCCTGCAAAAATAATAAAAGATGTCGAGGATACTAATAGGATTGGCAAATCCGCATTCCCTCCTGTATAACCAAAGATTAAGCCGAATAAAACTATAGAGGGGATAATTGGAGACATTAACTGGACACCCAATTCTAGAGACGATCGATCAAAGTTCATGGGTAACACATCGAACCAATCACTTATTTACGTACTCGGCCAATGATGACATCAAACTTTTGAATCTCGCTTGTCCAAAATTTTAGTAATGATCTATCAGAACCTCCACCCGAGTAAACGGCTTCAACTTCTAGTATCTTTTTGTCTACAAGTCGTATTGCAGGATAACCAATGAAAGGAGTTCCACCAATTGGATAACCAGTTGTCTCTAGTGCTTCCTCTGCAGAGGCAATTTTTGGAGGATCTTGATTCAAAATTTTTCCCACTCTTTTTGTGCTAGCTCGTGTTTTTCCAGGTATGAATGCTACAATAGTTTCTCCGTTCTGACCTACCATCACAATCGTTTTCGCGATCAATTCTATTCCTATTCCAGAGACTCGTATAGCATCTGCTACTGTATGTAACGATTCTTCATACACTAAATGCTCTGCTTTAATTTTATTCGTGTTGACATATTCCTTAAGTTTAGTTTCATATTCTAAATTGAGCTCACTCATCTGGTTTTACACTCCAACTTATCATGTTCTTAATTCTTGATTTCCTTAGCGTCTCTATACCACAACAGCTCATTTGACGACAGATTGATATCTATTTTATTCTGGTTCCTTAAATAGCTGAGATAAGCTTGAATTGGAGTTTTTAAGAGAAAATATTGATTTACTCGTGTTAATAATATTCCAAAGTGATTTGCTACATCTCTTAATAACTGTTCAGTTGTTTTAGGTTTCGTTAAGGTCTCATATATTAGATTTTCAACTGTTTTTAGACATTTAATATTTTCCTGAATAACATTTGATATCTTCGAGCTCGGAGTAGCATGTGCAGGAACATAGAATGAAAAATTTGTGGAAAGTAAGTAGTTTAGGGTTTCTAATGACTTTTCAATATCAATAAAAAATGGGACTTTGTGTTTTGCTAATACTTCCTCCGAAAAAATACTATCGGCACAAAAGCACACGGATTTATATTCTATTCCTATTTGATTTAACGCATGGCCTGGTAAAGAAAGAATGTTTAATTCTGCTTCTTCAAATTGTAAAGTTTTATCCTTATTTTTGATAACTTGATCAACCGAAGATGATTTTGCCATTAAGAATTTATTTTGAAGATCTTTAATTGGAGCAGCACCCGAAAATAAATACCAGGGTTCCATGTAAGGATGTTGAATAATTGCTTCTTCAACTTCTGGTGCAAAAATTTGTGCTCCAGTTGATTCTTGTAAGTATTTATTTCCCCCACAATGATCCGCATGAGAATGAGTATTAATTATATATTTTAAGTGAAGATTCTCTTGGTCTAGAAGTTTTTTGATCTTTTTTCCAACACCAGAATCAATTCCTGTATCAATTAAAATAACTGAAGCATCGGTATCCCTGATAATACCAAGATTGACTACATTTGGGATATACCAAACATTCTCTGTAATTTCTCGGAGCTCCATTGGATAAACCTGCTCATAGAGGTGCTTGCTTATTAGATTCATAATAGTAATCGTTAATTTCTCAAAAGTAGAGAATTCATTTCGTATTAAGATAAAAAACGATAACACTGAAATTCAACCCCATTTTAGCTTTGAATTTTATAAATATTAGTTTTATCGTCTCCAAATTCAAAAATATTTAAATTTATTTTTTTTTTATTATAAAAAATAGATTAAATTACTTTTCGTATATACGAAATAGTCATAAAATTTATATAAGATATCTGATAAATATAAAATTAGAACTACCCCCTCAATGTTTATGAGGGGTAGTATCTTTTCCATTCAGGGTGATTCTATGATTGGTTGGATGTCTGAAGATCGAAATTCGATGTTACAACTGCTTATTCTATCGACTCTTGCAGACAATCTTGAAAAAAAGTATACTCTGGGAGAAATTATCGAAATTCTCTCCGAAGATTTTGAGGATGTGTGGATCCCAAAACGTGGGTCGATCTATCCAGCTGTTAATCAATTAGTAAACAAAAAATACTTAATAAAGACAGATGGACGCCCAATGCGCGTTTGGCTCTCTTCAGAAGGAGAAACACGGTTACCTCACTTAGTTTCAGAGTTATTAGATAATATCAAAACATTCTTTGAATTTGTTGCCCTATTTCAGGAAAATCTTGAAGATAACTTTCCCGAGTTACGAGCAGACTTCCTACTAAGGCTACTTGAATTCTTTGATCAATCTAAACTAGTATTTGAACAAGTAAAGAAAGATACTCAATCTGGGAATTCTGGATGGAAAGATGTAAAGATTCGGTGAATTAAATATGGATGAACACGAAAAACATATTGAAGAGGACATTGATATTAATATTGATCTTGATGAGATAGCAGGTGGTCCTCATAAGAAAATTGTGAAAAAATTCAGATTCCCAGGTGGGAAACACAAAAGTATGCATATGGCTGTAGATGATGATTGTTGTGAACAAGGTCAACGCCACATGATTATTAAAAAAACAGGTTCTGGATCTGATTTACATAAGATGCATAAAATGAAGAAATGCGTAACTGTCCAAGTTCTTAAGGATGAATGAAATCGGATTATGTTCTTAACCCTCCCTGGTATTGATAAATCAACTCTTTCAGTCAAAGCAAAGAAAAAAGCAGTCTTAATTGAAAGCAATTATCTCCATGAATTTCAAAAACTCTATGGTGAAAAGGTTACAGAGAAGATCCGTCTATCTTTTCCGATCAATCCTGATAAAATCGATGCAGAATATAAAACAGGTATTCTAAAACTGACTTTTTTCGGTATCGATGCTTTAGATCCAGCAGTGGATATCAATGTTACTTCTACCGAGGATTAATTCCAAATTTTCTTGTTAATCCTCTTTTTCTTTTTGCAATACTTCTTTCATATGTTCAATGATAATTTGCTTTTCTTGGGTGACTGATCGTTTAATGCCCAGTTGTATTTAAAATATTCAACTTTATATTTCTTGATCCCAGATGGTGATGTCTTGTGATGATTCTCAATAAACGTTAGAACTCCCCCACTCGTTGTAAAATCCTTTTGGTACCATTTGAAAATCATACTTACTTTTACAACTTGTTTCTCCACATTAAACCTGATATTCTGTGGATTATTAATAAAATTACTTGTTAATTGGTTCAAGTACTCTTCTAATGTCTCTGCTTGAAATAAGCGTCCAGGTAAGAACGGACAGCTATAGCTTGCGCAATTTATAGCAAAATGTAGACGAGGATCTTGGAAGCGTTTACGTAAAATCTTATTCTCTAAATTCCGTAAATTGATCTTCCTCCCTGCAATGATGAATTTACGTCTAACAAAGAACTTAAATTTGGTATATAGTGAAGTATTCCCTTTCCAGTAAGGGTTCTTTTCTAATTCATAGAGAACCCCTTTTAACGTAAATAAATTATAGGCATTTAACCAGAACGCAAATTCTTCGTTTTTGGAGTAGCCTGAAAGATCAGCCTGTTCCCATACCTCTAATTTGTTATGTAACCAATCATCATTCTTTAGTTTCTGATAATCGACTAAACCAGAACTTCCATCGATGTAGTCCTTTAATAAGATATTATCAGACAAATTTGGTTCGTTTGACATTCTCATTCAGGATCACTCGTTTTCTAAACCTTAAAAAAACTGCTCTTCGAGTTGCTTTAGTCTTCTTTCGATAATAGAAGTTGTACCTCTAATCCCATCATTAATCTTAATTACGCTTACAAGGGAAAACTAATAGTGAATTTTATGTCTGATAAGTCTTTTTCATGGCAAGATCCCTCAAATATTCGACCCTCACGATTAACTGGATTAGGTGTACTGTTTGCGCTTGCTTGGATTATGATCAGTATTCTCCAAGAAGATCCAAACCTATTTTTAGCACTTGGGGCTTTGAATTTTCTTCTTATGCTAACCGTTCGTGTCCAAGCCAGGAAAAATCGGCAAATGGACAATGAAGGAGGAATTTTCGGATACCTTGTAACATGGATGCTTGCTTATTTCATTTATCATGAAAAGGATGTATTAATACAGTCACTACAACTTTCATTAAATGAAGTAATGGTTCTCCTCCTTGCATTAACTTTTGTTTCGTGGTTCGTGATCACACCTCGAAAAGTGACTCAAGAGCTGGTTTTGGGGCTTCCCCCTCATCTTAGTAATCTGGTTCTAAATCTCTGGAAATTATCCATTCTTTTCCTGTTCTTAGTTAGTTTACGCGAGTTAAACTTCCTCACTGAAATCGCTGTTATCTGCTTTCTAGTCATTGGATATTTTGAGTTAATTCTCTTTTATGGAAGACAAATTACTGTTAATTATGTTGATTTGATTCTAAATCCCTTGAAATTAGTTGGTACTTTACTTGCGGGTTTGAAACAGGCCTTTAAATGGATTCTTTTACCGTTTATTTTTATTATTCTAGGTCAAATGGAATTAAATATATTTACACTCTCCTTAATTTTTGCAGCCATATTTGTAGGAATAATATCGCTTGGGACGTCCATTACAAAGCTTACCTTGTCGAGTGGAGTCATTGAATCTAGAGCAAAGGAGGGTCAACGAGTTATACCCAAAGTAATTGACGAAGTTGTCGGTATGAGTTCCCTAGACCAGCTTCAGCAGTTTGATAAGGCATTTCGCGTTCCTAAAGAAATCACTATACAAAAGTCACGTGAAGTTGCTACTCTCTATCCTGATGATGTCATTCTGCACTTTCCCTTTTCAAACGAATTACAAGACTCAACTGGGGTATTTCTATTTCATCTTAATCGTCAAGGCATGATGAAAGGTGTTAAAAAACGATCTGGAATTCGAACTGAACGTCGATTTACCATGACTGTTCAGAAACAGAAAACAGAAAAAAAGGTTGTTAAATCAGAGACATCATTGCATTTAGAAGGAAGTACTGTCCACCGAATATCTATCGAGGATTGGGAAAAACTACAAGAGCAATTAATTCAACTCTCCAGAGAAGAGTTCGCAACTTTCTTAGGTTTTAAGAGCATTGATGAGCTAGATCAGAAACTAGTTGAAGCTGTTCAAAATACAGTAAAAATTCAGGAACAGGTAAGAAGTCGAATTCGGGGTGTTCCTGCTCCATCATTTAAAGGAGTGGACAAGATTGGTTCTAAACTACTTGATAATAAGCTCGTTATCCCCAAGGAGTTTTTATCAAAATTGAATCTTGCTAAAGATGATGAATTAGAACTTATTGAGGGCAAGGATGAATATTTATTTTATGTAAGAAAAAAAAGTAAAAAATGAAACAGGAATTATTAGTTCCTGCGTTTTCTACTCAAGGGGATAGTTATTAGGAAAATACTCATCAAAACTGCTGATATTTCTAGCGATGTTATTCCGATTGTTGTCGTCGTATTCGTTGTGCTAGTTTCGGGAGGATTTGAGGTAGGCTCTGTTGTTGTTGGAGGAAGGTTCAATTCTCCATCAAATAATGCACGATATCGAGGATCATGATTGAAGGGTTCTCCACCCCATATTGGATAGCAAATTCTATATAGGAAAGATGCTTCTTCCAGTCCAACAGCAGGGACGCTTAAATTACTCATAGATGGGAACCAGCTTTGCCACCAATCGTAAAATGAAGCAGGAGTTCCCCAGAACTGTAATTGATCATCGTACAGCGTCTCTACATTTGCAGGAGTAGTGGTTGCTTGGAATGCAGAACCATTCAATCCAAGATCATATGTATCTTGAAATAATGACTGGAAAATCGGTACACCATTAACTTCTACACGCAAATCTTCCAAACCTGTAGACCCATTATACATAGTCATTGTAAAAGGTTCTTCACTGCTTACTGTTGTACCAAATAATAGAGAAAGACTATACTCCTCGAGATTTACATCGTCTAGTCTTATCAGCTGACCAGTGTTCATATCAAAATCAAATTCATAGGCATCCCATTCACCCATTTCAATTGCTAACTTCAATTCAGTATGGTTCTCATGAACTTCAAAGATGTATGAAAGATTGACGCTTTCGATGATCGTTCTTGCCATATAAGGTCCTTCATACGGATTAAAAAATCCATCAATCTCTAAATAACATACTTTCCACGAATACTGGGTCACGTCACCGACTGTCTTTTCTATGACTGGTAATATATATTCTTGAGAGGCATTCAGCATGATATAGTATTTGAGTTCCTCTGCTAGGTCTAAAACGTTATTACCATTACTATCTTGAAATAATTCAAACCCCGTTAGCATTGTCCCCACAAAGAATTCACTATTGTCTACGTTGTATGCTTGACCAAAAAATGGACGGAATAGTGCTACTTTGTAGATATCGTCAAACATCGTAATTGATAGAAATTCTGAAGAATTGGAATTTACCCATGCATAGGACATTTTCATGGTTCTACCTGGTTGTGTAATAACCCCTGACGCATATTCAGAGTCAATCGGAATATCTTCACCTGTTGTAGCTAGAGCTACTTGTGGAAGTAGAAGTATGATGAGAAAAAACAAACCTACAAAGAATGAAGACATTTTCATTAGCGATAACTTATTTAAAACCATTTTACTCAACACATCTGTATACAAAATTGTTTTACTTCTATTTCTTTTACAGAACAACCTAATTCATATTAATACACATTAGAACAGAGAAAATTTTTCTGTTCTGATTTAGGAACAAACAAATAATTAAGGTGAAAAAGGAATATTTTCTATTACCACAGTCATTAATTGGAGAGTTATTTATGGTCACCTATCGAAATTACCAAGAAATGGAGGATTTAGAATTACAACGAGATTTTTGGATGGAAGTGACAAAGGAGTTACCTTGGGCTTGGAAGCCAAATAAAAGTCAATTACATTTCGCTCAAAAGCCAATTTTTGACCCCAGAACCAAAGTATTTGCATTTGAGAAGGATACCTTGATTGGTTACATGAGTTGTATCAAACATGAAACATTTATCCCATTTGGATACCCTTGGGTTCGAAAAAGCTTTGAAGGAGAAGTTCAAGAAGAACTTTATCAGAGAATCTATGATCTAGCTGTAGGACCGTTGAACGGTACAAGTTTTCTTCAGCGTTTCAGAGAAGAATGGAACACACAGATTAATTTTTTTCTAAATAAAGGATTTAATTATGCGTTTGGTTATCCAATTTATATCCGCAACCTCGACTCTCCTATAGACCCAATAAAGACTAAATTCACAACAAAAATTCATTCTACTCTTCCAAATGACATTCTCATTAACCTTGCCTCAAAAGATTCTAGGTATGCTAAAGATAATCTCTCTGAACTCACTAATTTCTATAGAGATATCGATTTTGATCTAATTATTTCCTTACATGATGACCGTCAAGTAATCAGTTTAGCTGCAGTGACAAACCGTGAAGATACAGGGTATTCCGAAATGAATCTTATTGTGGTGGATGAGGACTATTCCACGTCTACTGACAACATTATTCAGATTACTTTAGAAGAGCTTCAAAATCGTCATCAGAAGCATGTAAGTATAACTTTAGAAGAAGATGATTCCATTATTGAAACAATGGAGAGGTTTGGCTTTTCTAAGCGGAGTAAATCTGTATTCTATCGTAAAGAAATTGAATAGGGAATATCTAAACGCAATTCAATTCCCCATTTTTATCGCATAACACTTTTTAGCAAGCTCCATTAAGTCTTCAAACCCCCATGTACCTTGGTCTGTCAATTGATGTGCCATTTCTTTAGGAATCATATCAATTCCTAGGTATGCTCCACTGATTGCCCCAGTCATGGCGGCTGTTGTATCAACATCACCTCCCACAATAATAGAGGTGATAATTGCTTCTGTATAAGATTCGGGGGTTTTTAAAAACGCGTACAGACTCCATAAAACACTACTAATAACGTAAGGTGAGATATTCCGCCAAGTATAACTCTCTTCGTATCCTGTTTTTCGACCATATGGACCGATTACTTTTACTGCTGCTTTGATATCCCAATCCAACCATATTTCCATTTTTTCAAGTCCGCGGGAAAAAGTACTATCAATTGGTTTTACATAATCAACTAATGTAGGTAGGAATGTAGAAGGAATTATTTCCTCTTCGCGGAATGCAAGAGCCACAGCTCCAGCAATTGCCATTGCACCCGCATGACAACGAGGATCAGTATGTGTAATTCGACCTTGATCAACCGCATGTCTGGTAAGAAGGTCTATATTATCAAAAAAAAACATCCCAATAGGGGCAGCGCGCATTGCGCTCCCATTCCCCGCATTTGGAGCAGGAATACCTGACTCCTTCCACGAAACACCATGTATGAGATTTTCAGCCGCTTGATGAGTAGCTAAACCCCTTCCAACTATACGATTATCTGCAAAAATAGCAGCTATTCGTGTTGCATACTCCTCGGGATGAAACTGGCCATTACTGGTAATATAGCTTTGGATGAGCTCACGTGCTAATTGTGAATCATCAGTATACTGGCCAAAAGGAAAGTGCGCTCGTCCTAACATCTTATCAGGAGTATGCTGAATATTCTCCTGAACATATTTTGCACAGGTTTCGGGGCCATGTCCTTCAACTGGAAATCCTAATGCATCTCCAAGACATTGGCCAACGAGACATCCTTGGAATTGAGAAAGAGTCGGCTTCATGAAAATAACCCTGAAGGAAGTAGAGAGAAATAATTCCCCTATAAATACTTTTCAAAGATACTATGCCAGAAGATACTCATCTATTGTCAATCTTTTTTGCTCCATTTCCGGAGGGATTAATCCCTCATAGGCACGAATACACAGCTTGCGATATTCCTGGTAGTCATACTGCTCTTTACCCGTCAAGAGCTGAGTGACTTTCACTCGCTTGGTCGGATCAGAGGCATAAGCATCAAGAATGAGATAGCTGAGTTTGATTCCTGCTTCCACTTTCACTCCTGCCGTCTTCAATTGACGAGCTGCGATAGCTTGGCGTGTATTACTCACATATTCATCTGGACCTCGTGAGGGACGAATAGTTACTAAAAGATCGCTCAACGGAATGTTTCCTGCCTTCAAATCAGCTAAGTACTTGCGCATCACTCTCTTGGCTTTATGAGCGCACTCTTCAAACTGTTCTGGTGTACGTGCTGTGGACAGGATCTTCAAGAGCTGGCGCTGAAGTTTTTTGACAAATAATGGACTACTAGATTGACGAATTTCAATGCCTCGAATCTTGTAAGAACCAGTAGTTTTCAATCCGTAATAGCGATTGAGTACACCTATCGATTTTTCGTGCCTTCTAGGAAGAAATACAATCCAATGATAATTGGTAGCATGTTCGATCGGAAGTTTTACCTCTTCTTGAATTTTTTGGCAGATTTTATCGATAATCGACTGTTCAATAGGCGTATTATTGGGATTTTTTAACCAAATCGAATCTACAATCCCAGCTACTACCTCAAGTCCAAATTCAGTAGCAACTTGATTGGTACGAGTTAAAGCCTCTCTACCATAGGCAGAAATAGCCTCATGTGCTTCAATACGTCCGAAACGGGAATTACGGTAACCTTGATATCCAAATGAGCATACAAGTAGCCATTTAAGGACTTTCTGACGACGATCATAAGATTTAATGTTCCGTTTACTTTTAAAATAAGCTCTTCTATCAAGAACATTTTTTAAAGCTAGACTAATCAAACCTGGTCGTTGGGTACAAATATAGTGATCCGTTCCAGGGACAAATTGCCGTTGGTCATGCTTACAGCACCCACAATTGATTGTATCAGGACTAACGTTTCGATATGTCATGATTGAGGGATACATGGACAAAAAATCGAGTTCTACGAGGTTCTGGTGGAAACCTACCTGAGGGGAAAATACCAGTCCTCCTACATCGCTCATCATCGTTGAACCAGGTCGAAAGTCTTCACTGTCAGCTTTTCTTGCTGGAATCAGAATATTTCGTCGATAAGCTGTCCGCATCTGCACAGCGGTTAATGCGGTACCAATTGTAGCTCGAGCAATTCGTTGCGGGTCAGAGCACCCTAACCGGACAAGTTCATGGATTCCATCAATATTTCCTTCTTTCCACATGAACGAATTTCCAACATCATAATGATGACGTCCACCGTCAAAATAGACTCCGTGTTGGGAAAAATACACTCTTCCATACGACTGGTAACTATGGCCACGGGGTTGAGAGTTTTTTCTGATATAGCTATACAGTCTACGTCTTCCTCTGCCTGGATGTAAATATCCTATTCCCAGATCTGTTGCTCGTTGGGCCAATATCGGAAAAAAGGTGTCCCCACCAGATGTAAACAAGATATCTGGATCAAACTTGTTGAGATACATCATACTTTCCCGTATAGTCTCTGCTTCTGTATCTTCTACAAATATTATTGGCCCCTCTCCTTCATCTGCCAGGGAATGTCGCATATGTATTTCCTGAATCGCCCCTCGTGCGAAATTTTGCTCTTCAAAGAATGGTTGCATCCAAAGGGTACGGAAAGGAACAACGCGATAGTCAGCCTGTAGATAATGCTCGAGAAGCTTCCAGTTCTCTTGTAAGCGTCCATTTTTTACATTAATTTTCGCGTAGACATAGGGGAAAAGTCCTGTTTGAAAACTAAACTGCTGATAAATACTGAGATCAGCATTATAGAGGTATTTGCCCCAATATTTACGTAAATCCTCAAAGGTTGTTCGTATCTTGGTGGGATTCACTCGTACTCGAAGAACAGGACTTGGTTGCCAATCGTGGATTGACACATACTTAGAGATTTCTTCGACTGCCTCGACTTCGGGATGGCTTAACACACGCTTTTGGGTTTCTTGATCGGTTTTTGCCAGGAAAAACTCAACTGTCATTGGATAATAAGCCTTAATTCCTCCTTTTGATGTAATCCAATAGGTGTGTACGCCCCAATTTGCAGCTGCTACATCATGTAGCCATGCACGTTGGGTAACCATTATAATCAGAGCAACTCACTATTGTCATTCACTTGTTTCTGCAAAACCTTGAGATCTTTTTGCAAAAGCTGAATTTCTGCCTGTTGAGCCACTACCATACTCATGAGAATGTTGTCTAGAGCAACTGGTCGTGTATTGGCCGAGGAGGCATCCGCTAACTGAAATGCCTTCTCCCAAAGATAGTCAAAGCTTGTACGATAAGGTTCTCGTAATCGTTTCGCAAAATGCTTTATCCAGAGGTCACGTTCATGTTCCAACACCATTCGATAGGAAGGTAAGGTTCGTCCCATATTATCACCAATAACGATTCAGTAATGTTTGACTAGTAGATGGTTTTTTTTGCCTATGTGAGTGCGTCAGCTGAATTACTGGCCGGGCTGGATCTTTTTGCAGGGAAAAATGAATATCGTATTCTTTGGCCGAGCTTTCTGCTGAGGAGGCCATCCGAATGACAGAAGATGCTGAATGAGTGAGATACGTCCCTCCGAGACCTTTGGTCTTTGATCCCGTTGCGCTAGCAGCTGTCATAATGACCATCAAGTTATGTTGTAAAGCCAGACTCTTCAGAGTTCCAATCGCTTGTGTTAATTCAGATAGCGCCCCTTCTGCTGGTGACAGATTTGCATATTCTAAATATTCTAATGCTTCCGTAGACAGGTATAATGACGATATTTGGGGTATAAAGACAATTTTGAGCTGTTTTTTTACCTCTAGGAGTTTGGGAAGTCTAGTGGTGATGATCTCAGTCATTTGATGAAAATTGAAAGCCCGTGATAACTGAATGCGATCCAGAATTACCAGTGGATCATATCCAGTTCTTCGTGCTTCAGAAGCTATTTCATAATAAGGAAATAAGTTAGCCCCATCAATAAAAGCTAGCTCCGAGGGATCATTCACGGTTAACAGACCTATAACAATTTTAGTCACGAATTGCCGAAGTAATTTCCGAGGGACATCGCCTTGTATTAGAAACAAGCTACCAGGCATCATACCGTCATGTATCAACGCATCGAGAGCGAGAACACCTGATTTATATCTCGGTCTTCGCTGTAATTCCCAGGCCGAGGACCATGGATCAGCATCAGTACTCATTTGTCTCGAAGTACTTGTACTCATCTGAGCTAATTACTCTGATACAGTCAGAGACATCAATGAAAATGACGAAAATGGGGATTGTGACAAAATCTGACATTCCGATAGATTAAGCTTAATAAATCAGGAGACCGAAGGAGGCGTAACAACACTTGGTGAGTGAATGGATGATAAAAGAAACATTCTGCTGGATTCTTGGAGGAATATTCTTTCTCTTTGCTCTTTTTACGGCAAATAGAATTGGTGCAGACTCCACACAATTGGATCCAATTGAAGTTCGTGAGCTAGCGACTGTCATTGTATATGGACTCGTTGGTCTTGCATTAACAATTTCAGGGTCAATATTCCATACTCATAACCCAGAGTGAGATTGTGAACTGCATTGAGATCATTTGAACTCAGTCTGTCATCTGAATATTTTTAACTGGAAGTTTTGACAAATACAGGAGGAGAAATAATGAAGAAGAAAACAAGTTTACATCTTGGATTGCTACTTCTAATCATTAGTAGCTTGGTATCCCCAAGTATGGGAAGTGGAATAACTATTAATATTGATGGTGATTTCTCAGATTGGAATGGGATTACACCAATCTTCGAAGAGGAAGATATTCATCCAGAATACTGGATTGATATCCAAAAAGGATTTGTAGCGGCAAATGATACGACCTTATTTATTCGTTTGGACTATGCTGCTCCACTTGATTACTGGAAATCTCTGATGGGCAATATTACCATACGTACACCGAGTAATGAGATTTACATACTTATGTATCAGATCGTGTACGAGACATATCCATTCTGGTCATTTTCAGCTATCTTTCCTGGAAGGAATTTAACTAGTTTCTTGAATAATAAAACAAATCCCGAATATGTAGACTATCAGAACTCTGTAGCAATTGACATTAGCACCAATCGGACGGTGGAATATTACTTTTTACTAGCTGATTTAGGTCTGCAATTGACGGATTCCATTGATATTGCATTCTGGCATTATGAAAATGAGTCTGCTGGTCAATACTCAATTTTACTTCACCGTTTCGCAGGTATAGCTTATCAGGTTTCCCTGAATCCAACAGTTGAGACTGATATTCCCCAAAGTTCCACAACGTTAACGACGACGGAGACTCTAAACCCAACCGAAGGAGATTCAACTTCTCCGACTACAAGTCCTGATATAACTTCCATTGATACCGTTGGAGTTGTACTAGCTATAGGTGCAGTATTTCTCTTTTATAGGAGACGAAGAAGTAGGATTTGAGAGGAGCAAAAATGGTTAATGGACAAGATGTCATTTGTTGGGCGATTGGAGTCCTGTTCTTTATCCTTGCACTCAGTGATATTACAGCAGGTGGATATGATCTTACAGTGTTAGAGTCAACAAGAATTATTGTTTATGGAATGATTGGTATGGCCTTTACGATTTCTGGCTCAATTTTTCATCTCCAACAAGAAAGTGAAACAAAATAACCTATTTGGGCTGATCTAGTGACTGCGAAAGTATTAATTGGAACCTCAGGTTTTGGATATTCTGATTGGCATGCCCGTAATGAAAAAACCCAAATCGCTTTCTATCCCTCCATCCTCACTGAACAACAGCGCCTTGCCTGGTATTCGGAAGTTTTCTCTACTGTAGAGATTAATACAAGTTTCTATCATTTTCCCCGCTTAAATGTAGTACGAAGATGGGAAAAACAGGTTCCAGACAATTTTTTATTTGCATTCAAAATTCCCAAACTTATCACCCACGAAAAACGCCTTATTGATTTTCACTCAGATCTCGAACGGTTCCTAGATACGATGTCCACTGGATTACGAGAAAAAATGGGTCCAGCCTTGCTTCAGCTTCCTCCTAAGTTCTCAGATGAAAATCGACAGGCACTCGCTGTATTCCTTAGACATTGGCCTTCAGAATTAAAATTGGCTGTAGAATTTCGAGAGAAAACTTGGGTTCGAAAAACCCATGTAAATCGAACCATCAGCTTACTAGCAAAATTTAATGCTGCCTATTGCATTGTGGATGAACCTCTTTTACCACCTATTACTCCTGTTACAGCTGATTTCTCATATATTCGTCTCCATGGTCATGGATTGAAATTATGGTATCGTTACCTATATTCTCGGAAAGAATTACTGGTCTGGAAAGAGAAGATAGAAGCTCTCAAAGACCAGGCTACTAAAGAAATATTTACTTATTTTAATAATCATCCTGCGGGATCTGCACCAGCTAATGCCCGCCAATTAGCTATCTTATTGAAGCAACCCCTCAAGAAGCTAGAAACTATCAACATGGCCACTGTTAGAAGAAGAGCAGGTGAACGAGCTCAAGCTTCGTTAGAACAATTTATGACCGTTCCAGATGTTCAAATTAACGATTTTCTTCGCTACTGTTCACAATGTGGTGAAATGGTTCTTAAAGAAGACCGGTTTTGTGAAACATGTGGCTCTGCTCTAGAAAACGAGTGAAATATTCCCTTTATTTCGAAGTGAATAAATAGTAAGAGCGGTTCGATTAGGTATCAGTACTCAATCATGGAATCGAAAATCATACATTAACTGAGATGAAATAGATTCCTGATATATCTAAAGGGTGCAGCTCTAAAAATGACCCAAAACTCATTCTTAACAGTAGTAGGCCTTTCTCCCGTTCAATTTTTTGATTTTATTTTAGAAATTGCCACTTTTATCCTAATCTTCACTCTTGTAATTGTCATTTATTATAGTATGAAAAGAAATGTCGCCTTTAGACACGGTGCTGGACCTTGGGCACTTGTTGGATTGTGTCTACTCCTAATACCAGTATTTTTTGATATAATGCAAGATTTTCAAGAATTATTCGCACCTGATTCGGTTACATGGATTTCTCTTGACTTCATTGATGATATTGACATGATTTTCTTTTTTACTGGTACGTTATTAGGTATTTACGGTTTTTACCGGCAGTACCTACATGCAGAAGCTCTTGATATTCAATTAAAGTATAGTGAGCAAAGTAAAAAAGAATTAGCAGAATTATTACCGCAAACGGTTTTTGAACTCGATACAGCTGGCAGGATAACTTATGCTAATCAAAAAGGTCTAGATACTTTTGGGTATATTCTAGAAGAACTAAAGCTGGGGATCAATGTTTCACATCTGTTTGTACCAGAAGATATGGCACGAATTCGGTCAAATATTGACAGAATAATGAAAGGAGAGGTATTCGATGACCATGAATTCACAGCTGTCCACAAAAATGGAAAAAAGTTCCCTGTACTGATTTATTCTAGTCCGATATTCAGAGAAGGAAAGCCTGTAGGTTTGAGGGGAGTAATTCTTGATATTTCTCATATGAAAAAAATTCAGACAGCTCTCCAAGAAAGTGAACAGCGCTATCGTCAGCTTGTTAAAAAGGCACCAACAGGAATTTATGAAATTGAATTTGATTTCACGAGTGGTAAAACGCAGATTGTATTTGCAAATGATCTTCTCCTAGACCTTTTCGAATTTACTGCAGAAGAGGTTTCTTCTCTAAACCTTTATGAATTGTTGACGGAGGAAAGTAAGGAAATCTGGTTGAAAAGATCAGCTAAGCTTCTTACGAATGAGGAAATAGACGAAACGGTAGAATACCAAGTTGTGACGAAATCTGGAAGAAAACTATGGGTATTATTAAGAGCGAATTGGAATATTGAGGAAGGAGTTTCTGCTAAATCAACGGCATCTGTTCTAGATATCACTGACCTCAAAATGACCGAAAAAGAGCTAAGAGAGTCAGAAAAACGGTTTAAAACCATCTTTGATAACGTTACTGATGGAATAATACTTGTTAATCCTGAAGACGGAGAAATATTCCTTGCTAATCAATCCTTTTGTAACATGTTTGGATACTCTCAGGAGGAAGTAAATGCCTTAGTTTTAGCAGATCTACGTCAGGATCAAATTTATAAAAATTATGAAGAAGATATGATAGAGATCAACCAACAAAACTTGACATCTGCAACAGAAATCCCCTTACGAAAGAAAGATGGAACCCTTTTTCACGCTGATATCAATGTCTCTCCAGTAACTCTTGAAGACAAAAAATTTCACATCGGTATATTTAGAAACGTTGAAGAAAGAAAACAGGCTGAAGAAATCAGAATTGAGTTACAGAAAAGGCGTGATAATTTCATTAGAATGGTTAATCATGAATTAAGAACACCCTTAACCGTGTTATTTGGGTATAATGAATTTTTACAGAAAAAAATCGATTCTATGAGTGCCAAGCAAATAGATGATGTATTCTCAATCGTCACAAAAAACCTTTACCGTTTAGAACGATTAATCTCTGATAGTCAGGCAATTACTCAATTAGAACGAGGGTTATTTCAGATCAATCTTGAACCCACAGATTTTAGAGAGTTTATCACAAAAATACTTACTCCTTATCAGAATTTAATTGGTGATCAATTCGATTTTACTTTTGAAAACTTTATTGAAGGTACTCCCGAGCTCTATGAGCTTGATAGTGACAGAATTCAACAGGTTTTTGACAATGTCATTGATAATGCTATAAAAAATAGTTCAAAGGACGGTAGGATAATAAAAGTGCAAATTAAAAATTTAAAAAAGAGTATTGAGGTCAATATAACTGATAACGGGGCAGGTATCGATTCCAAGGATTTAGAAAAAATTTTTGAGCAATTCGTTACTATTGAAACAGAATACTCTACACAAGGGACAGGAATCGGCCTGTACCTTTCTAGAGAAATCATGAACTCTCATGGAGGATCAATAATCGCTTATAGTAAAGGAAAGGGATTGGGAACAGAAATTCTCCTTACATTTCCCAAAAATTAATATCCTAAAATATTTCTTATGACATTCTTCAGAAGGGAGTACAATAACGAAAAATATTTAATTTTCCCATAAGGAGAGAGAAAACAGAGGGATTTTTTCAGAAATTATAAGATGTGTCGTTACTTACCATTTTTTACTAAATAAGAGTATATCTCTAATAATCTGGAACAGACAATACTTAATTCACATAAAAAACAACTTAAAATCTCTTAACCAGCCATACGAGGGCTTATTATTAGCTTAGAAATTTGTAATGAATGCGCAGAAGCAGGTGCAAAGATTTACCGTTGTAGTAAATGTTCTGCTCCCCTGTGTCGGCATAAAATTAGAACACATGTATGTTCATCCCCAAACTTAGGATTACGTGGAAAACAAAGTCCAAGAATGGAAGGTGCATCAGTCACAGAAGAAGCTTGGATAAACTTCATTACTTCACAAAAGAATGAGTTCCAGATAAAAATTCAAGATGACTTTAGTTTCATGGTTGATTTCCCCTGGTATCCCTTTACACAAATTAATGCATGGATCCCTATTCGACGTTCCCATTATAAGAAAGAACGGTCACGTAGTTTAAACGTAGAGGATTATTTCGAATATCTCAAGAAGGAAGAAGATTCAGAGGAATATGATAGGAAATTTTTTTATACTCCCTGGGTAGGGGAGCAATTTCGAATTTGGGAACGTAATTGGCGAAAGCACAATGGGTACTGGGAACATAAACGAACCCATCGTCCTACAAAATTTATTCTCCAATTTCCTCATCTTATTCAGGAAGATCTTGACCTCTTACAAAGAACTGGTGTGACAATCAAATACAGCCCAGAGACAAAAGAAAAACTAGACGAACTTGCAGAAACAGGCCATAAAAAATACTCAATCACGGTAGAATCGATAGATGAAAAACTAAGAATTAAATGGAATAAAGCATTTAACACATGGTTTCATACTTTGTTTGATATTTTTGCCAGGTATATGGCAATCCGATCCGAAGATGATCCTAATTCAGACTATCTACCTTGTATCACTCAAATTGAGGAACGGGAGATTGAGGTCGCTTATTGGGCAGCTTTTCGAGCGAATCATTTTTGGCGAATGGTGGAGCATAGTATCAAGGAGTCTAAAGCACGATCCATTTTCGACTTGAATTATACACCATTTACTCCAGCACGAAGTAAGAAAGTATGGAAAACAGAGATGAAGCACGATTATGAACTTCGTTCTTACCAACAGGCCGGCATTGATAAATGGTTTGAAAATCAGGAATTTGGGACAATCCAATTACCTACTGGAGCAGGTAAAACTATTATCGGTATTGATGCAATTCGACAAATTAAACAACGAACATTAATATTAGTTCCAAATCTTGCATTGGTTGATCAATGGATAGATCAAATTGGAAAGTTTATTGGAGTTCAATCTGCTGAAATTGGGATATTTACTGGACAGAAGAAAGCCTTTCGGCAATATCAAATTGTCATTTCTACATTTCAATTATTAGCTCAATACTTACAGGATTTCCACGCGCTAGAGAAAAAAGAAATGGATAAAGTTTCTAGAGATAAAATTCTGGTAAAAGATACGATAGGTTTCTTTACAGATAAATTTGGATTACTAATCGCAGATGAATCACATCATATTCAGGCCGAGACATTTCGTCATATTGCAGTGGATTTAGAGATCCCACGACGGATGGCGTTGAGTGCAACCATCGAAAAAACCTTACACTCAAGTCTAGTTGTGAGCTGCATGGGCCCCATTATTCACAAAATAAATTATGGTTTACTCGCTCGAGAGGGATTTATTGCACCAATTTACTCAGAGCGAATTCATATTCCTTTGACTTCTGAAGAAAAAACTATCATTAACCAAAAAGGCAAGTCTTCCTATGGGAAAGTCTCGCGAGAATCAAGGTATAAGATGTTTGCAGTCCAAAAATTGTTGGAATCCCCCTTAACCTCTCAAACACTGATTTTTACTAGTCGTATTAATCATGCTAAAATCCTTCACAAATTTTTAAAAGAAAGAAAAATCACTACCACTTTATTAACAGGAGAAACTGTTCTTAATGATAAAGAGTTCAATATTCTCCTTGATAAGTTTCGGCAGAGGGAAATAAATACACTCATTTTAGTAAAAATGTTGAATGAAGGATTCGATGCTCCGGCTGACACTATTATCATTGTTTCTGGTACAAAAAATCGAAGAGAGCAAATCCAACGTGTTGGGAGGGCTACACGTCCTGGAAAAGTAGCTAAGTTCTTTGAATTAATTATTGACCCTATGGAACTCAAATATGAATTTGACGTTGCAGAAGCTAGATCTATTGACGATGTCATAGAACCTCATGTTCAAGATCTATTACTCCCACGAGATGAGAAAAGAGCATTAAATAAACTTGTGGATGAAATTAAGCTCTTTCTATACGAATGAGCAGCTTCATTTAAAAAAAAATTGGAATACTGACTTAATAATAAGTCAGTTATAGTCTCTTTATTCTTCAGATGATTCGCTAACGCGATGGGTGTGATGATCGAATAGCATATCATTACGAAATGCAGCCTGACGATCAACCAATTCGCTTGTAGATGATTCTTCTTCGATCTGCTCTGATACAAACCATGTTAGTAATTCACGTGGACCATAATCTTTTAATTCTTCTGCTAATACAACTAGTTCATTGATTTTGCCTGTGATATGTTGCTCATGGGCATATGCCGCTTTTACTATTTCTTCGACATTTTGCCAATCATTCTTTGGAGCATTGAATCCTGGTAATTTTACTGTTCCACCAGTTTCAACAACATAGTCCATAAACTTGTAAGCATGAGCTAATTCTTCATTATACTGAGAAAAGAACCATTCACCTAAATTATTAAAGTTATTTTCCTTTAACCAACTGGACATTGACAAGTAAATATATGCGGAATTTAATTCCTCACCAATTTGAGCGTTTAACGCATCATTAAATTTTTCACTAATTAAAGCCATTTTGATACATCCTCTAATTAATTTTTATTGTTTTAACTATTGATAGGTAGTTTACACATTAAATTTGTATAAGCTGATATCTAACCGCACTTTTTTTTTTCAACTAAAGTAGTTCATGGTTAGGATTTCGAACCTAAAACTACATATTCCTAAGTAAACATAGGGAAATATGAACCACCTACATTCGGATCAGTTAGCTATGGCACAACGTATCGAAGTAAAGGACCGTAAAAATTCAATCATTATTGAAGAGCTATTAGATTTATTATTAGAGAACTCTAGTCAGAAATGGACTGATATAGCAAAAGTTCTGAAAGTGTCCGATGTGGCTGTCCGAAAGCGTGTAAAGAGTCTTGAACAGGAAGGGATTATTAAACGATTTACC
>JAEOTM010000070.1 GCA_016839815.1 Candidatus Hodarchaeota archaeon | reverse complement strand
TGGTCTACTTGGGACAAATGTAATGAGATTTGTAGAGAATCAACGAAAAACTAGTCGGACCACCAGTCGCTTAAAGGCTACCCCACAACGAACTGTTCCCGAACAAAGACAGGTTTAAGCCATTAATACCTTTTTTCCTTTTAAAATAGTGAACGGAAATACACAAGAATATGTTTCATTCCGATCTTCGATTCACCTGCAGATCGTGTTTGAAATTCGTAATAAAATTCACCGATTTTCGTATCCTTTGGTAAAACCTTTAACACGTCAAAGAGGAGTTTATACCCACGTGGTGAGACAGTTTTGGGATGATTACGAATAATTGACCTCACAAATTCCGTTTCACCTCCAAAAAACCCGCTCATAATGTCTTTAGGTCTTTTCCTTCTTCTTATGAACAAGCTGATTTTCCCCAAGGTTGTGGCTCCCCAAGAAATTATTTTCCTTTTAATACTCCACCCTTCAACACTAGTTCGGGTGCCGATAATTATCTGATTATCCTGACCAAATAATTCGATTCCTTCACCGATCTTTTCTGGAGGATGTTGAAAATCACAGTCAATTACAATAAAATAACGAGTCTCTGTAATTTCTAATGCGTCAATAAGTGAAATTGTTAATCCTTTGACTTCCTTATCTTTTCGATCAAGTAATCTTATCCGAGGATTTTGAGAATGAAAATCCGTTACAATAGTTCCAGTTTTATCTTTTGATCCATCATCAGCAACTACAATGGAAATTTCTGGATAAAAGCTAATTAATTTCGTAATCATGTTGTCTATGTTATTTTCCTCATTCAAAGTCGGAATTAAAACAGTTGTTTCACTTATGGAGGTCTGATTACTCATATGAATCACTATAAGAATGGGAGTTGAATGAGCTTTTTACTTTTCTTGAATAACGATTATCTTAAGAGTCTTTACCGTATGGAATCTATTAATTAAAATCTATACCTGTGTTTCCAATGAGTCTCCGAGAGTTACTTGATAAATTCGCTGTAGGTTTCTCTGTCGGGGGTATATTTATCCAAACACCTCAGGAGCTATTCCCTGTAGTTCAGAAAAACCCAAACTTCTATCTGGCGATTAAGAGAATCCCAACTGTTGAGGAGGGATTTTTAGAGATTCAAGTTGGTAGTGAATCATATGGACTCCTTGTAAATACCTTAAATGAGGAATTGAAGGTACTGATTGTCTCCAATTTGAAAAATATAAATGAAATTGAGTCTCATTGGAAACGCTTCGCTCCAGTAATCCGTGAAAAAGTCAAAATCAACGATTTTATTCTACAAGAAAGTATTGAAACCCGATTATTCAATCGTCTTGAGGATATTAGAATATCATTAGAAGATTCATTATTAGACTTTAAGGAGAAGACTAAGATTGACTGAAGAAGAAATTACACCGAATTCGGATGATCTAGAACTAGTTCAAAGAGTTCTCGAATTAACAACATATCTTGAAAAGAATACCATCTCTATTGACGAATTAAAGACTGAGATAAGCAATATTAAATCAAACCACCAAGAACTTGACATAGAGCTTGGTAAGAAGTTCAACGAGTTTAAAGAGAGTTTCGATGCAAAATTAAAGACAGTGGAGGAGAATTCAGTCACCGAAATTCAAGCACTTAGGCAATCTCTAGAGGATCAAAAGGAATACTTTACTTCAGAGGTAAAAGCATTGACTGAAGTTATCGGAACTCAAGAAAATCACTTTAATGATAAATTTTCTTCACAAAAAGAAGAAAATGAGAAAACTCATACCCTATTCACCACTCAGGACGAAAAGATAGTAAAACTGACGGAAGAACTAAAAGAAGGGCATACTGAATTTTCAAACCGCCTTATCGAAACAGAATCCAGTTTAAAAGCATCTGTTTCTGGTTTAGGAGATTTATTACGGACACAATTTGAAACATTAACAAAAAATGCAAATTCGATGGAAAATAACATTATCTCTTTAGACAATTTGACACAGTCTCATACTGAAGCGTTCAATAGCGTAAGGGAAAGCTTACAAAGTTTCAAAGAGAAACTACAAGAAATAATCTCAATCACTAAAAAAGACCAACAAATACATTTTGAGAACTTCTCCAGAATGCTTGAGAGTTTTAATGAAAATATCAGAACTGAAATCACCTTAACAGCTCAGAATCTTAAGGAATCAGACATACAAATCCTAAATGAAGTATCAGAGCATTATACAAGAAAAAAAGTTGGAGAGGAGCTTCAACAATCGTTCGCTAGTTTTAGTGAAGAACTTCAGCTACAAACAACACGTACAAGAGAAGAAATGACTCAGAATATTCAGAATTCGATGGGTGAGTATGAATCAAAAATTGAATCTCAATCTCAGAGCATACAAACCTATAAAGAAGAATTAGAACGAATCCAAAGCGAAATTCAAGCTGTAATTGATCGAAAAGTAAATGAGAAGTATGAAGCTGTCTTTTCTTTACTTTCTACCGTCGCTTTGCATGCTGAAGAACTTTCCATGCTCTTAAAAACAGCTGAAATTCATTTACCAAAAATAAACCCTCCTATTGTTGATAATAAGGACGAAGAAGCACCTACCAATCAAAATCTAAACGAAAATACATAATTTAATTCTTCCTCTCAAGATATATGGCACCAAATGAGATATTATTGGCAAAAGGCTAATTGAGAAGATTTAAATGAAACTTAACGAAATAGAATAATTGCAGATTATTATCATAAAACTCGAAACCAATTTGAAAAGAGTTAATCTTCGGAATGGGAATACTGGGTGTCACAGAACAAATCAGTTAAAGTGGTAATTGCAGGAGAAAAACGTGTGGGGAAATCATCACTTGTACATCGATTTATACATGAAAAATTTCCCCTAAAAGACCTTTATTCTACAGTAGGTTTTGATTTTACTGTGAAAAGCATTCCCCTAGAAAATGGTGACATCATCGACGTCCACTTATTTGATTTCGGAGGAGAACCTCGTTTTCAGATGATTTTCCCTCAGTACGCTTCTGATTGTGATGGATTAATCTTGGCGTTTGATCCTTCACGAGAGCAAACTTTTACTGCACTGCATGAATGGATAAGAGTATATGGAAGAGAAAAAGAAAGTATTAATTTCTTAGTATCCACAAAAGCCGACCTTGGCGTCTCAATTTCTCCTGTAGATATTAATGAGTTCAGAAATCAATACAATATTGATGAATACTTTACAACTAGTGCTATTACAGGCAAAAATACCCAAGAACTTCTTCATCGGCTTGTAATTCGGATCTTAGCGAAACAAAAATCATAGCATAATTCCTCGGATTGATATACGAATGACTAGTACAAAGTTTCAGTTTACCCCTGATGTCTTAACAGTAAAAGTAGTTGTAGCAGGTCCTGGAGGAGTGGGAAAAACTACATTACTAAAACGGCTTGAAACCAATAATTACATCCCAGCAATTAGCACTGTGGGGGTAAATTTTCTGGTCTTAGATCACGAAATCGGGGAGACTATACTTCGTATTGCGTATTGGGATTATGCAGGAGAAGATAGATTCAAATCTCTTTTTCCAGGTTATTGCCAAGGATCATCAGGAGGAATTGTGGCGTTCGATACGTCACGGATTCAAACACTCTCTGAAATTCCTGAATGGCTTAAAATGATGAAAGAACATAATGATCCTGATCTTCCAGTAATTCTATTGGGAAACAAGATAGATACAATAGGAGAGGAGAAACGAAAGTTGATAGCGGAAGCTGCGGATAAGTTTGTAAAAGATTATGGATTGTCTGGTTACTATTTTTGTTCAGCAAAATCTGGTGAAGGAATAAGTTCACCATTTTCTCATCTAGGGATCTTACTTGTGGAGAGAGAAAGAAAAGGAAAAGTATAATACTTAATTTTTCTGTTTTCGTTCTTTAGTAAATGTCTTGAGTTTACTTTACTTATTGATCATGCACAAAAAATCTTTGTTTTTTTTCATATTTGCACTTTCCAATCTCTTTCATTTCAATGATTCCACCCCACTCCATAGAACGAGTAATAACTTATTTGAATACCTTTTTAATAGTCATTTCAATCAAAGTCATTGAAAAGAATGAAGTTTTATTAGGAAGGGCTTTAATTCAAGTAATCAATCTGGTAATAATGCACTTCTTTTAATCTCATATCAGGGGCCCGACATTTGGTACATATCAAAGAAATCAGGATGACCGGCTGGAAATCATATGGACCCGGAACCGTCCGAATGCCCCTTGCTAAAGGCTTTACAGTGATAGTCGGGCCAAATGGGAGTGGAAAATCAAATTCAATTGATGCAGTTAATTTTTGTCTGGGTGCTCTCTCTAAAAAAAGCATGCGAGCAGATAAAATGGTTGGACTCATCTATAATGGTATTGGAGGTAAAAGGAAGTCAGAAAAGGCATTTGTTGAGATTGTATTTGACAATAGTGATTATGCCATTCCTATAAAGCAACCAGAAGTGGTAGTAAGCCGAGAACTAAAAACTAATGGGTCAGGAACCTATAGATTGAATGGTAAACGGACAACACGAACTGATATTCTGGATAAGTTGAGAATTGCGGGTATAGATGTCGTAAATAGTTATAATATAATCGCTCAAGGACAGGTTGGCGAAATCGTAGGAATGAATCCTATTGAACGTCGACAAATGATGGAAAATCTAGCAGGGGTTGGACAGTTTGATACTAAAAAGAAATCAGCCCTTTCAGAATTAGAAGAAGCAAATAAGAGAATGGATGAGTTACAGCTTCTCGTTAATGAAGTAGCAAAACGTGTTGAATCACTTCGAAAGGAAAAAGAGGACGCTGAACGGTGGACACAGCTTGATACCGAAATTTTATCACTTAAAGCTCTTCTAATATCATATTCTTTTCATCAGAATAGTCGGGCACTAGTAAAATTTGATGAAGAAATTGCTACAATTCGTAGTGGTCAGGAAAATCTTATTTCAGAGCGTTCTCAGATTGATACAAACGTAGAAGCAGTAACTGAGAAAATTAGAACTTTAGAAGATTCTTTAATTCGAGTGGAAACCTCTCTAAAGGAAATTCGATCATCAGCAGAGGAGAAGAATATCGAAAAAACCAAAGTCCAGGAAAAATCAGAATATAATAAAAAGACCATAAAATCTAATGAGAATCGAGTAAAACAATTAGAGACACGCTCTGAAGAAATTCAAAAGAAAATTGAAGACGATAGTAAAACAAAAGAAGAATTAATTCAGAAAAAGGATGAATTAGTTGAGAGAATCGAACAAATCCAAAATAATCGTAATACTCTTGAAGAGGAGCTGGAACTTAAAAATCAAGAGTATGACGAAATAAAAGCGGAATTTGAAGATGCAGAAAGACGTCAAAAGATTGAAAACGATAGGTTGACAAAGACACAAGTTTCTTTTGAAGTTTCACAAAATATGGTCAATGCATTTCAAAATAATGTTAACGAATACCAGCGACGTCAATCAGAGGCAGAGGATCAAATCAATTCTGCTAAGAATAGAGCTCAGGAATTACAAGCACAAATCGAGGAGGAGAGTGCACAACAAACTGAGGCTTCTACTAAATTAGAAGAAATCCAAACAAAAAAAGAAAACTTAGATTCAAATATTGAAACTATTGACGGTCATGTTAGAGAACTTAGCGACAAACAGCTAGTACTCAAGGCAAAAATTGAGACTATTTCCTCTTTTGTGAAATCAGAAGCAGGAAAAGAAAATCCAGCCGTATCCTACATAAATGGGATGAAGAATGATGGTACTATTTCCGGAATTCTTGGAGAGTTTCAGAATTTATCTGATGATGGTATAAATCTACCACCAGAAGTTGGACATCTTTCTGATGCAATAATAACTGATACTATAGATTCTAGCCTGCAGTGTATTAATCTCTTGAAAGAACATTCAATAGGAGCTGCAAATTTTATTCCTTTAGAGAAATTTAAACTGAAGACAACGGATAATTTCTCAAATATTGTTAAAAAGGTTCGTGAACAGAATCAGGTTGTTTCCTCCTTATCAGAAGCTGCTAATCAATGGAAAAAACATAGTTCAACTCTTTCCACCGCTGACGGTGATATTTTCTACTCAAATGGGATAATCTTTGGGGGATTCCATCTTTTATCCGCACAAGCATCAGTTGATTCCTTACAATCCGAGATGGAACAAATTACCTCAAAACTTGATGAATATAGAGCCAATTTGACTCAGGAAAAAGAAAATCAGAAAAAACTTCTTGGAATAGAAAAAGTAATCATTTCTTCATTAGAAAAACTTCAAAAAAGCATCCAAGGAGCTACACTTCAGTTAAATCAACAAGAAAGTGAAGTCAAATTATATAGTGATAATCAACAAAGTATTGAAGGAGAACTTGACCCACTAAAGCAAAAACTTGAAGAGCGATTAATAGAAAGAGACAAGCAAAAACAAGAAATGGATCATCATGAACAGAATCTTGAGGTCATCGGGGAAGAGGTTAGAAATATAGAGGAACGACTTGAAGCCGCGGATACGCGTCCTTTACTTGAAAAAATGAATCAAATTGAACAGAGACTGGGAAAGTCACAAGGCCAGTTAAGTGGGATAGATTCTCGGATAGAAAGCCTTGAAAACCAGAAAGAAGAAAGAACTGCGAGATTATCAGAGACAAAGAATGAAATTAATACAATTAAGGTGGAAACAGCGAATTTAGAAGGAGAAATCCAAGTTCTGAAAGAGCAAGTTGATCAATTTAATACTGATCTTGAGAAGATTTTAGAAAATGAGGAAACCCTTCTTACTGAAATTAAAGATTATAAATCTGATCTATCTACCCAAAAGAAATATCAAGGTCAGTTAATCAAAGATAAAGAACGTTTGAATGAAAAAATCACCAAAGATGAAGAAAAAGTCACTGAAATCAAGTTGCAGAGGGAAAGAGTAGCAGTAGAAACAGAAAAATTACAGAGTGAAGCGTTGGAAGCACAGATTGAAATTATGCCTTCTGATGCTGCAGAATTAGAGAAAGTTAACGAGCAGAAGATAAATTCGGAAATTAATCGAAAATCTGAAGAGAAAAAACGACTAGAACCCGTTAACATGCGCGCCTTGAAAGAATTCCAGTCAGAGAATTCACGATATATTGAACTCCTTGATCGACGAGATATCCTAATTGAAGAACGTCAAGTAATTCTTGACTTCATTGAAGAAATTGAAACAGAAAAGTATTCTGTTTTTATGAAGGTCTTTAAATCTGTCAACAAGCATTTCGGTCAAATTTTCAACGAACTATCTGGTGGGGATGCGCGACTTATCCTCGAAAAAGACCCCAAGAAAGGAGAGGATATATTTGAGGGAGGCTTATTCATTGAGGCCCATCCTGCAGGGAAAAAGATTGCTTCATTAGAAAGCATGTCAGGAGGAGAAAAAGCCCTGACGGCATTGGCGTTTATTTTTGCAGTACAAACCGTTGATGCACAGCCCTTCTATATTCTAGATGAAATTGATGCAGCTCTTGATCCGATGAACGTCAGGAGAGTTGCAAAACTACTTTATCGAATGTCAAGAAGTGTTGGAAGGGATGGAACAGAAGAAGAAAGAAAATCAAAAAAATCGACCACACCTGCAGCTCAATTCCTTGTTATTAGTCATCGTGACATTTTAATGGCTTGGGCTGATAGATTATATGGTTGTACAAACGTAAAAGGACTAAGCTCAGTCTTTTCTATCCAGATGAGTGAAGATCAACAACTTGAGCGAGATCAAGCATTTTAATGAACTTAAAGAACGAAAGTAACCGGAAGTTTAAGATGTCTGAACCTGAAAATGTCCCAGAGGATGAATCCTCTGATACTGATGACGAGTACATTAGGCTTTTCAGTCACCGTGAACAATTTTTCTTGGAAGAACCTTATGTTTATTTGATCAACCCAGATCTTTTTCCTGAAAGAGTAGCTTACGTAAAAGAATTCAAGTTAAAAGAAATTTTACCTGATTTCCATAGTAAATTAATGGACCAGGGATTAGATTTTCGGATTCTAGGCCAAGCAATCTATTCTGCTGCACGAATCCATAAGAAAAAAGTCAGCTTAGCAATCCAATACGAGAAAAAACAAGAAGAAAAGATTTCCATAAGAACTAAAAGACGAGCTTTTCAGTTTAAAATCCCGTTGCCTTATTATATCACTAGAGAATTATTATCCCTAGCAGAAAGTGCTAATCCGGATGAATTCTATGCAGAATTATTGCTTGGACTTCAGGAAGAAGATGAAAAAATTAAAATTGAAAAAATTAAGGAGGAGAAGAGAAAACAAAAGGGGACTGGGGAAGAAACACGGAAAAGACGAAAACTTGAAGTATCTGATTTTGAAAACTTCGATTATGAACTTGATCTAGATCGGGTAGCTATTGAAGATATTGTCAATAGAACATTTGAGATAATTCAGACCTTAGCAAAACAAGATAAAAATGATGAGGCTGAATTTACAAAAGTTGTTAGGGGAATGGAAACAAAAGAAGGCTCAATAGAACAAAAACGACTAACTCGAGCACGAGTTTTAATATCTCTACTCTATCTATTTCGCGATGAATCAATAACTGCTGAACAGGAATTAAATCCCCCATATGAGATATATATCAAGGTTATTGGAAAAAGAAAAGGAAATAAGTGAGGATTTACACACCTACTTCTGCACGAGTTATTTCAGTAGAACGAGCTAAGAAATAATCTCCGAGTACGATTTTACCCATTAAAACGATAAATGAGTCTGCTTGGCTAGCGATACCAATAGTGTCACCATTATCTTCTTTAACTCCGATAAGAACCTCTTCTGCATCGCGATCTGCAGCTAAATATCCTTCTACACCTTCAAACTTGTGAGAGTCTATCTGACGGACTCTTACATTTGGTTTCTGTAAAAGCTTTTTTAATAAATCAATGTGGGTATCTTTGTCAATCATTGTTACTAAATTTACTCGTTGATGATTTTTTGTCGCAAGGATCAGATCAACTGGAATATCCTCAATAAAGGGGATCAGTAGCGTTATTCCTCCCTTTAAGCGATTAAACATCCCCTGAATATATGATATATTCGCTTCTTTAGATATTATTGGAGCAGTTTGAACTTCAGGATGTTTTGTATCTGTTACGAGTGATGCTAGCCTCTCCAAGGAGAAAAGATAATTCTTTAGTGCATCTTCATTCTTTTTTGAAACCTCTTGGAACTTTGCACTAAATTCTCCAAGTTCACTTTCCAAAGTGGAAATCTCTGTTTGAATACCATTGGAGATAACTTCATTTACTTCATTTAATTGCTGTGTTGTTGATTTTGACATTGAATTAATGACTGCAATTGTTTTTTCTTGCATCCCCCGAGATTTAGAAATCAATCCTTCTGAAGCTTTAGTAGAAGTTTCTAATAGAGAAGTTCCATATTTCTCATCGTAAGATTGAATCAACGAATTCATTTCAGTTATCCCTTGTTCAACTGTTTGTTTTAGCTCATTCATTTCACTTTGTATGAGTGAAGACAATTCTTGGTTCCTATTCGTAATCTCATTCCTGAAAGAATCAATAGTCTCATTAAAGGTCGAAAGAGATTGATTCTGACTATTGGAAAATTCAGATGAAAAACGTTGTAGCTCTTCTTGAAGATATACTTCATGAGGTTTCATTGTTTCTGAAAATTCCGAGATTTGTTTCTGAACTTCCACTTTAAGTGAATTTATAGTATCCTGTAAATTTTTCATGGATGTTTCTTTAAGAGAATTTAGCTGAGTACTCGAATTTGTCTCGAATTGAGTATAATGAGTTTCTATCTCCGTTACAGCTTTTTCATAAGTGTTATTTGCATTGGAAACGAGATCAGTTAAGGTTCCTGTTGTATCAGAAATAACCTTTTCAAAATCACTTTCTACCTGTTTTTTCAACGATTCAGAATAAGTTCCCATCGAATTATCAACTTGTGACCTAGCAGCGTTAATTTTCTCATTTAGAGAATCATTGATTTTCTGTACCATCTCTGAAATTTCATTTTGAGCTGTATTTAGGATATCACCTATTGATTCTTGGATACTTTGGGTATTTTCTATGGTTTTACTAGTGAGTTGATCTCGTGAACTTTGAAATAGATTGAGTGCTACCTCTTTCTTCGTATTAAGATTCTCTGATAAGCTTTCATTATATGTTTTGAGTGATTCTTTGATTTGTTGCTTACCCTCGGAACTTGTACTGGTAACTGCATTTGATATTTCGGAGGAGGAGTTTGTCAAGAATTCAGAAATGTTCTTCTCTTGTAAATCAATAGATGAAATCACTGTTTCTCCAGTTGTTTTCATTGTACCATGAACTGTTTCAAATCCCTGATCAAGCTTTGTCTTTGAATCTGCTGATAATTTCTCAAAAGATCCTTTTAAGCTTGCATTTCGATTAGTTTCTCCAGATTTCAAGGAATCTAATCCAAGGGTATACTTTTCTTCAAGTGCCTTTCCAGAATTTTGAAATGTATTCTGGAAGCTTTCAGCTTTTTGTCCAAAATTACCCCCAATTCCAGATACTAGCTCCTGATGTTCAGTTTGCTTCTGCTTAATCATCTCATTGATACTTAACTTCCCCTCTTCATTAATTTGTTCGATTTCTAAAACAGATTTGGCAGTGAATTCATCCATTTCCGTTTGAGTTTGCGTTTCAAACTGATTTACTGTTGTTTGTGCTCCTGCAATACCTGATTTCATCTTTTCTGACTCTTCACGCATTGTAGAGAGAATAGCATCCATTTTTTGTGCTGTATGCTCTCCTATATGTGATGCAAGAGCTTTCAATTCAGCAATCGTATTTTCTCCTGCTGATTTTAAATCTTTAAAGGGTAAAATTGCATGATATCTTGTTGCAATACCAGGGATATCAAAAGCATAATCTTTTTTCTTCAACCCTTCCAGTGCGCTGGTTATCTCCGCTGAGGGAAACTCTGTGTGTTTAATCAGTTCACCTAAGCTTTGTGGGCCATTTGCTAATAGAATTATGTAAAGTTTACTTTCCTGATCATTTAAATCCAATGACTCGAGTCCTAGACTCATAAAATCACCTAAATTATTCATTTATTTCTCATTTGTGGATTGATCACGTCTTCTTGAATCCAATCAGTTCTAAATTTCAACACCGGGTAGTTTAACCAAATCTCCTATCCAGATGACAACTTTTCCTCAATGTTAATCTCTTAATGAGAATAGTTAGTTTAGTATCTGTTTTAGAAAGCGCAATCCTCAAATAAGATACTCGCTTAATATACCAGCTAATCAGATGTTATAAAGATACTCTTTCTAAGATAATAGGAAAAAGCAGATGGTACATCAAATTCTATAATAATGAATGTTGCTAAGGAAGTTACATGTACAGTGTTGTTCAATTAATCTTCCATTTCCGTATTATTATAAGTTCTACTTCCAGAACCTCGAATAAAATGGTAGTTTTCCTTCATTCGTATAACCAAGAGTACAAACTCAATAATTATTAACAAGATTCTTATTGAAAAATTATTATAAATCTTGTATTCGTCCTACAATTTAGGATAACTTGGTGAATCATACGTGGATTTAAATTCATTAAACGAAACAGACATTCTTGAAGCAGCATTATTTCTCTTTGATCGGCCAGTTACCTATCATGAATTATCAGAAATCATCCAAAAAGATGAAAATGAAATAGAACGCTATATTGAGGAAATCAGAGACGAGCATATAGATAAAAATACCGCTTATCAGATTATTAATTTGGAAGATAACGTGGTACAATTAAAAATTCGGGATGAAGTTGCAGCACATCTACATTGGCCTTTCATAAAACGAAGTGACGTTCCAAGACATCTACTAAAGATATTAAGTCTGATTGCCTTCAAAGAATATGTTTTGGAAGAAACCGTAAGTCCCAGTAAGTTGATCCGGATTTTCGGAAAACCCGTTACACAGGACCTGGATGAATTACAAACCATGTCTTTGATTAATGTAACTCCTAAGGGAAATAAGAAAGAAATAACTGTGACAGAAGATTTCTTAAACTTATTCAAACTTCCACACGAACCTAAAGAAACAAAAATCGCTATTCAAATGGGCCTCAAGGATTACGCTATGAGCCAACTTCAGATGACTGATTAAATACTCTTACATGAGGAAAAAATATGTTTCGTTTATTTCGGAGAAAGAAAAAAGAGGAACCAAAAGAACCTGTTGAAGAAAAGCTTCCCACTGAAGAAATATCAGAAGAAGTACCAGTTTCCTTTGAAAAAATCGAAGATAATTCCTCTGAAGTGCCAGTAAAAGAAGAAAATGTCTATGAGATGAAAGAAACACCCTTTGAAGATAAATTCGCCCATTTAACCAAGATTATTCCTGAAACTCTTTTGATAGATGAAACACCCTCTGAACAACAACTCATCCTTCCTTTTATTCAAAACGTAATTGAACAAGATTCATCCTTTACAGATTTTATTTCCCCACAAGTCATTAGTCAATTTTCAATAGGGGAAGAATATCAAAGAGAAGAAGGATATGTCGTGACTAGAAAAGAAATTCCTCCTGCTTCACTCGAAGAACGAATTGAAGGGGCTCTCTTTTCTGTTGGAAGACCCATCCACTCAAGTGAACTTATAGATAATTTCGAGGAAGACTCTCCTACAATAAAACGTGCAATAAGAAGACTCAGTCGAAAAAGAAAACGGACTTCAGCAATAGTAATTGAAGAAATCTCAAAAGACCGGTGGGTCATGCAGCTCAATCCTCTGCTTCACGAGTTTTTCCAATCTATCTTACCCGACCAATTTCTCTTACCAGAAGAGCGAAGAGTTTTGACTGAAATTGCTTATCGGCAACCAATCTCACTAGCGTTGGTAAAGAAAATGGTTGTAGGAATAGGGCCAATTAAGGTCGCTGAGATATGCAGAAAATTAGAAGAACAGGAGTTCATCATTAGCGAACAACGATCGAGATCCCTTATCTTCACAAGTACACCAAAATTTGCTAAAGCTTTTGGATTTGATAATGAAAGTCGACGATTAAAACTTCAGATGTTATGGAGATTGAAGCGGTTAATGGGTGACTTTGAAGAAGAGGAACCAGAAGAAGAAGAAGAACCAGAGGAAAAAAAACCGTTAGAAACTCCTTCATTAACAGATACTCAATCTGATACAGAGGAAGAAGAAACGATTGCCGAGGAACTGATTACACCATCTGTAGAAGATGCGAGTCCTCAAATCGATGAGGAAGAATCAAGCGTTACAAACGATCAGTTTGTGGAAACCACCCCTGTCATCAAAGAAATCTCAGAAATTCAATCTGAAGATCGACGAGAAGAAGAATAACCGCTTCTCATGTTTCTATTCGTTCGATATTGTGCTTAACAAGTGTTGTATAGATTTCAGGAATAACATCCCCTCCAATTTTCGCAGAACATTCATAGAAAGGAATATTAAAGGATTTAGCTAAAGAATTTCCTTCTTCAGTTGATACTTTTCTTTCGTCCTCTAAATCGATTTTATTGCCGATTATTGCGATTGACTTCTCTTCACCCTGAACACTGCGATAATCATTTATCCAATACTCTAATGTCTCGAAAGTCTCCCTCCGGGTTATGTCATATACTATCAGACAACCAACTGATCCTTCGTAATAGAACTTCCGAAGTTTTCCAAAATACTCCTGCCCTGCTGTATCATGTAGAATTAATTTTACTTCCTGTTTATTAATGGTTATCACTTTAGTTGTGATGTCAACTCCAATGGTGGGCATATAATTAGTAGAAAATGCCTCTTCAGCGTACCGTCTAATAAGCGATGTTTTACCTACTTGGTAAGAGCCTGAAGAACAAATTTTCAAAACATATCTATCCTTCATCGATTTTATTCCCCATATTATTCGGTTAAGAACTAATTTCTCCAGTAGGGAGGGAGTGAAGTTGCTCTGTATACGTTCCATTCTTGATGGAACATCTTTCGATTATAACTCTATGTATATTGAGATTCAATTACTTATATAGCCTCCTCATGATCCTAAAAGGTATGATAAAACGAGGAAGAAATGGATGTTTACCATTGTTAAGCAATAAATCTAATAATGATCCTCGGGATCTTTTATTTGCCTAGTAAGGTTATTAGAGCTAGTTAATGTGCTCTTAATAACTAGGAGATGTACTTGTTTTGACAGTTAATATAATTGATATCCGATTACATGGTAGAGGTGGACAAGGTGTCATGACTAGTAGTTATTTGATAGCTGAGGCTGCACTACTAGATGATAAATATGTTCACGCCTTCCCAACTTTTGGTCCGGAACGGAGTGGTGCTCCAATCGCTGCATTTGCGCGAATATCTGACGAAAAGTTCTATATGAAGACAGAAGTATACGAACCAGACGTGGTCGTCGTACAAGACCCCTCTCTTCTCAGTCAAATTGATGTGACTGCAGGATTACAAGAAGGGGGATTAATATTAGTAAACACCAATGATCCAAGCAAAGCGGATGTTCTTTCCGTTAAACAGAAACGCCCTGATGCAAAATTTGCTACGGTCGATGCATCGAAAATTGCGAAAGAAGAAATTGGTCTCTCTGTTACCAACACTGCAATCCTTGGTGCTTTATGTAAGGTAACTGAGAACAAAATCATAAAGCTAGACATCCTTGAAAAAGCAATTAACAATCGTTTTAAAGGGAAAGGAGCAATTGCTGAAAAAAATATTAGAGCAATCAAACGTTCTTACTCGGAGGTTTCAATGTAATGCCAGACGTAATACCTACAGATATTAGTGATGAGGAATTTAAAAAATGGGTAGCAGAAAAATGGGGTTATAAAAATCTCCCCATGGCAGGTTCGACACCCGCAGGAACAGCAAAATTCTTCCGAACAGGTGATTGGGCTGCCCAACAACCAAAATTAATTGTTGAAAATTGTACTAGCTGCTTTAAATGCTATTTTTATTGCCCAGATAGTGCGATTACAATGGTAGCTGGTGAAGATGGAAAAGCTCATCCTGAGTTCAATATGTTTTATTGTAAAGGATGTGGTGTCTGTGCACATGAATGTCCAGGAAGGAAAGGAGAAAAAGCAATTGTTATGGAGGAATTAAAATGAGTAAAATTGCCGTTACTGGTGATGATGCAATCGCCCAAGCAGCTAAACTAGTTAACCCTGATGTAGTAGCTGCATATCCTATTACTCCACAAACCATTATTGTAGAACGATTTTCCGACTTTGTTGCAGATGGAGAAGTCGATACCGAATTTGTATGTGTTGAATCTGAACATTCAGCAATGTCCGCTTGTATTGGAGCAAGTACAGCTGGTGGAAGAGTATTTACTTCGTCCGCAAGTGCTGGACTTATGTTAATGTATGAAATAGTCCAAATTGCCTCTTCTTCACGGACTCCAATTGTCTGTGCAGTGGCAAACCGAGCGATTTCTGGTCCTATTAATATTCATGGAGAACAGACTGATCAACTTTTATTCAGAGATAGTGGTTGGATAAGCCAATTTGCTGAGACTAATCAAGAAGCGTATGATCAGACAATAATGGCTTTCAAAATCGGTGAGCATCCTGAAGTGCTTCTTCCAGTTGCCGTTGGGATTGATGGTTTTATCCTTTCACACGCGATTGAGGGTATTGAACCAGTAACTCGAGAATTCGTTTCTAATTTTCTCGGAGGAGAACGAAAATCGACTTTACGATTAGATCCAGATAATCCAGTAAGTATTGGTCTACTACATCTTCAGGATTATTACATGGAAGCTCGTGCTCAAGTTAGAGATGCCCAACAACGATCTAAACGCGTTATTTGTGAAACATTCAGTGAATGGCAAAAGCTCACTGGCCGAGAATACAATCCTATCGAAGGCTATCAAATGGATGATGCAGAGTACGCATTTGTCACAATGGGTAGTGGAGCAGGTAATGCACGAACCGCAATCGATGAGTTGCGTGCTAAAGGTGAAAGAGTCGGTCTTATAAAAGTAAGAGTCTACCGTCCTTGGTTCGGAGAAGAATTCTCCAATCTAACGAAGAACCTAAAAGGTGTAATTTCAGTTGAACGTGCACACTCTTTTGGAAGCCCAGGTGGTATCTTAGGACAGGATGTAAAATCAACTCTATTCGATGCAAAACAAACTCCCTATATTGCAGAATATTGCTATGGATTAGGAGGACGAGATTGTTTAGTTAAAGAATGGGTAGAAATCTACAATCGATCAAAAAAAGGTTTTAATGAAGGTAAAAACCTTCCTTATTTCTGGTGGGGTGTCCGAGAATAGGAGGAATGAATATGCCTACACTCAAAGATTATGCAAAAAAAGACGTTCACTTTTCAGGTGGACATCGGTTATGTGCTGGATGTGCAGCAGGATCTATGGCACGTCAAGTCACAATGGCATTCGACAAGCCTACAGTAATTTGTAATGCAACAGGTTGCTTGGAAGTTGCTAGCACTATCTACCCCTTTACTGCATGGGAAGTTCCATGGTTACATGTTGCTTTCGAAAATACATCTGCGGTTGCTAGTGGGGTTGAAGCTGCATACAAAGCCATGCGTCGTAAAAACATGATCAAAGACGAACATATAGACATTGTTGCCTTTGGTGGTGATGGTGGTACTTTTGATATTGGTATACAATCACTTTCAGGTGCATTAGAAAGAGGTCATGATTTCCTCTACATTTGTTATGACAATGGGGCCTATATGAACACTGGTATCCAACGTTCTGGTGGAACTCCATTCACTGCAAGCACAACAACTTCCCCGGCGGGAACAGTTGTCCCTGGAAAAGGCCAATTTAAAAAACCTCTCGTAGATATCGTGGTTGCACATAGAATTCCATTTGTTGCAACAGCTGTTCCTGCAGAGCCCAAAGACTTGATTGAAAAAGTGAGACAGGGATTAGATGTTGAAGGACCAGCTTTTATACATGTAGATGCCTCGTGTACTCGTGGACAAAGATTTGATCCATCTCTTTCAATTGAAATCACACGATTGGCTGTTCAAACATGTGTTCATCCACTTTATCGCGTAATCAACGGAGAATATACAATGGATCGTCCAAGTTTACGTATTGCCAATGATTCAAGCAAGAAAAAGTCTGTTGAAGAATATCTTAAGGCACAAGGACGATTTAGACACTTGTATAGACCTGAAAGACGAGATGATCTCATAAAATTGTTTCAGGAAGATGTCGATAAACGGTGGGAAGAAATAAAAACCAAGTGTGGAGTTTAACCACTCCCATCCAATCCTTTTTTCTTAATACTTTTTTCTAGTATAAGTTTTTTAATGGTTCAGAATCCTAGAACTCGAAACAATATAATAATTCACCTTGGGTTCAATATGGATACTGACGGAATATCGGTCCAACAAACAGCAACAGGTCTTAAACTAATCTTGGAAGGTGATCTCTACAAATCTATTGCTGCAAAGTGGGAAGAAGGACAGTTTCGTCCTTTTTACACGATTTTAAAGGATTTTATAAAAGCACTTGACGAATCATGTATAGAATAACGCTCTACCAATCATAGGGGGAGTTCCCATTTATGAGGTTCCCTCCAAAGAGTAGTAATATCTCGTATATTTCATTACATGCATCCTGTATCTCTGCAGTTAAAGGTTGAGAGATCTGAAGATTTACGATAAGACTATCATCTTGCCAATCTATCCGTAATCTTATTTCCTGACTCTGATATAAAATATGAAATGTTGGTACTTTTTCTGAATATTGATATTTAATATCTCTTTCACGTAAAATGCTCTTCAAATCTTCCTTGAAATTGCTCCATTCGCTCTTATCATCAAATTTTAAAGTAAAAAATTTGGGTTCAATCTGGTTATTCAATTTGGATTCTACTCCTTTTCGCATATATGAATTTAGTAATTTCTTGTCCAACTCGCAATGGAGATTCAAGGGGAAACATATGTCCACCAGGAAGAGTCTTGTGATAGAAATTCTGTCCTGATAGAATCTGTTTCATTTCCTCTCTTAACTCCCTCGGTATAATTTGATCCTCTTCTCCCCATAAGCATAAGATTGGCTTATTATTTCTTTTTAAAATGTCAGTATAATCGAATTTTGGTAAAAAATCTCTAAAGATACTTGAGTAGACCTTATCTGGAACTCGAAACGCCTCTTTAACAAAAGATTGATGGATTTCCACTGAACTAGAAGTAGAAAAAAGAATTTTGGGGGCCATTTTCTTTACTTGTCCTCTGAAAGGTCCCCAGAGTTTTGTGGGAGGTAATGCTTTTACACCATTTCTGAATGTTCTAGGGGCTCGATGTAAACCTGATAGTATCACAAACTTCTCAATATTTGTATATTCTTCTTTCATAAATTCATCAAAAATAATTGCTGACATGAGAGAATGAGCTCCTAGAATAATCCTTTTATTAGGGGCGAGAAATTCTATTACGTTGCTTAGGTCCTGAATATAGTTTTTTAATTTGAATTGAGTATCTTGTTCAATCGGAGAGGTAAAACCTCTAATACCAAGGTAAACAGAGTTAAAATTGCCAGTCAAGAGGGATTTATTCATGGGGAGATAATCTTCTAATTTCCCTCCTATAGGTGATAACAAAATAAAGGTGAGATCATGTTTATTTGATGTTTGGTAGTACCGAATTATCCGATTCTGTAAGGAAATTTCCTGAACATCAATTTCTTGTGGTCCCTCCAGAGATGTAATTATTTTTGAACCTATTGATTTGGGTTTACTTGTGAGAATACGCAATTGAGAGGTTACATCATCCAACAGATGTTGAAACTGTTCTACTGGTTTCATCAATAATGTAGAAATCGTCTTGACAAAATCAGATTCAGCAGAGGAAGTTTTTTGTATAGAGGTACGTTTCACTTCTTCTTGAAATTTTTGAATATCTTTTGAAATAGTATCAATCTCTACTAAATTAAACGAAAATATGGGTTTCATTAAATTAGGAGGAGTGCCAAAAGTAAATTCTAGATAATCATGCTTCCTCAGTTTTTTCCTTCTTTCAATCTTTTTAATCTCTTGTAAATACTTAATAGGATAATTAACGAGAATAAAAGGAGCCTCTTCCGCTTCTTTAGTCTGAACTGCAAATTCTAGTCTTTCTTTTTTCACATTTATCCTTAAGATCCCATGACGCTTATTTTGAAGTCTCGTATCACCTTTATGGTAAGTAGCCAACCATTCATGCTCATAAGATTCGCTCATAAATCTGGTTCCCTATAGTCTTAAATGAGAGGAATAATACAAAGGAAGATAAGATCGGTATTTCCTGTATTAGTATAACCATGAGGTTCGTTTGGAGGTACATACAGTGTATCATTCATGCTTAAAGTAATTTTTTTACCAGAATCATTAAAAGCAGTTCCCTCTCCAGAGAGAATGTATATTTCATGCTCTTCTCTATGGCTATGAATTCCAATTTGCCCTCCAGCTTTAATTACGAATCTTCTAAGCGCAAAATTCGGTACACCGTCATTTTTTCCCCACAACCACTGAATGGAGGTTCCAGTCGAGTTATATAACGTAATATTCTCAGATTCAATGTTCATTGTATTTTTCATTTCCATAATAGATTCCAACATAGTTTTTTATAGTATTAATTCGTTAGCTGACAATTTCATTCTCAAAGGTTCTGTTTTTATAGTGGATCTAATTACCGAATCCATTTCTTGTTCTTCTTTACTGGGTTCTTTTGTACTTTTCGCCATTGTTCCAGATAACGTTCTCTATAGGATATTTAAAGATTCTTCACCTGCATTTTATGTTGTATCTTGAACGAGTATTAATTCCCGAAAGAACTTTATCCACTACCAAAAAAAAGGTTCGTGTTGGGGCACAGAAACATCTATAGGTGGAAACCTACTTCGCCTCCCCTAATTTACTTAAATTAACACACTTGAGTTGAAAATTATGCAACCATGGTTTAAAGTTGTTAAACCATATCCATTCATAGAATCTCTAGGTAACCAAGAGGAGTTATTCGTAGCGGATCTGGGCGATGTTTTAACAGGAACAGCTCATCCGATCTATCAAGATCCAGAACTTTTTGTTAAAACTACCCACTTTACGAGTGGTTTAATTCAATTTCTCGAATCTGTTCTTATGAAAATTACTACAGGCGAAGGTAATAGTGTAATCAGACTACAATCGCAATTTGGGGGAGGAAAAACACATGGTATAATTGCTGTTCATCATTTATTGACCAACCAACGATTTTTTGATGGGAAAATAACAAAATTTCCCCACAATTTCTCACCCAAAATTGTCAGAATGTTAGGAACACATTTAAACCCAATAAAAGGGCGTAAAGTAGAAAATATTAGGATTTCTACACTTTGGGGTGAACTTGCATACCAATTAGGTGGAATTGAGGAATTCAACTCCTTACGAGAAAATGACCAAGAACGAATTTCCCCTGGGAAGACTACTCTACTATCGCTTTTATCTTCCTATCAACCTGTAATCATCCTATTGGATGAATTTACAGAGTATATCACAAAGGCAAAAGGAGTTACTGTTACTAAGTCCAATCTCGGCCTCCAAACACTGATTTTCCTTCAAGAATTATCCGAATGCTTACGATCGCTAGAAAAATCAGTTTTAATTATATCATTACCCGAAAGAGAATACGAAGAGACTGGAGATAAAGAAAAACCTCTTTTGATAGAAATTGATCATATATTATCACGCCTTGACTCCTTAATTATACCTTCAGAGCGATCTGACTTATTCCAAATTGTCAGGAAGAAGTTAATCGACGATATAATCGATGCTGAATCTTTGAGCAAAATAGTTTCGGACATTTCCTCATATTATATTGACAATAAAACAGAGTTTCCTCCCCACTCCTCAACAAGTTCTTATTCCTCTCTTTTAGAAAACTCATTTCCCTTCCACCCATCGACAGTTGAGTTACTTATCGATAATTGGAGTAAATTACCTTCATTCCAAGGTACTCGGACAATTTTAAGTATCCTAGCTAAGGTCCTATTTGATCAACAACAAAAAAAGAGTAATAACCCAATAATCACACCTTCTGATATTCTCTATCAACAAAAGTCGCAAAAATCCTTTTATTATCGCCACCTCCCATTAAAATTTATAGAAATTTTAAATTATGAATTAAAAGTATTCAAAGAATCAACAGACTTAAAATCTGATTCGAGGGAATGGAAAAAATTAGGAAATAAGATTATATCTACAATATTCTTATATTCTATCCCCAAAAATAATAACATTGGAGTAAATTTTCAAGAAATCAATTTAGCTGTTTGGAAACCTGATATTGACTTAATATTAATCTCGGAAGTAATTAATTATCTTACACAATCCATGGAATTTCTTCACACAAAAGATAGAAGACATTTACTATCGGAGAAGGTGAATATTAACTTTAAAATTAAAGATCTAAAAAATAAACTTGAAGAAGAAGCATTGAAAGAAATTAAGGACAAGATCTCCTCACAGAGAGTTGAATTTCCAATAAATGTTATTGTGTGGCCACAATCTTCTGATAGAATCCCTGATAATCCTAAACTCAAGCTTGTTTTTGCTTCACCAGATCGAGAAGAGCTAGAAATTAAATCATGGATCCAATCCAGAGGTGAAAGATTCAGAAAATACCAGAATACAATATTAATAGCTCAGGTTAACACTACGAATTTTTATGGATTAAAAACTATCATTCAAGAAAAAAAAGCAATCGAGAAACTGATTCAAGATAAAGAGAATACTAGATTGACCCGTGTGGAACAAAAAAATCTCAACCTTCGATTAAAAGCGATAAAGAAGGAAGCTACATTTTCATTTAATCGGATTTATTTAGAGTTTACTGATAGTATTAACCATTATCACTTAAGTCCCCCAAAGTCCCCTGGTAATCCATTCCTTGAGTGGATGATTGGAGAACTTATCAAAGACGAAGTTATTGTAAATTATATCAGACCACAATATATTAAGAGATATTTTTTTAAAGAAAAGAGGAAGATCGATACACTCAGTATACTAGATCAATTTTTAAAAAATTTAAACATGCCTAAACTAATGAAAGTGCAAATTCTTCGAAATGCAATACTTGAAGGAATCAAAACCAAGATTTTCACCTTAGAATTCTTGTCAGAAGTTGGTACAAGTTCAATTTCTAAGAAGGAGGCATTATCTACGATTGACATTTCTTTTGATAGCACAGAAATATTAGAAATTCCAGATGATTTTCACGGTACATCAACCGAATCAAAAAATGAACAAGCGAAAGATCAATTGGATGATAACCAGAGGGAAATTCTGTTCGATTTTTCGAATTTAAATCTTAAAGAGCTTCAATTAATAAAAAAAGGAATTATCGAGCCTTTAGAAAAGAATAAAGGACAGTATCAGTTAGGGATGACAATTCACTTAAAAAACCCTGAAGAAATTAAGAATAAAATGATTTTATCTCTGATAAAAGAAACTGCAACTCAAATCGGTGGGAAAGTGAAGAAAGAAGAATAACCAGAGTCTATGAACCAATTTATTTTTCTTTCACGGGATTTGTGTTGAAATGCAAATAAATTTTTTCTCCAATTGAACGATTAATTCCATCCACCTGACAAAGTTCCTCCACACTTGCTTTGCTAATTTTTTCGATACTATCAAAATGGGTTAGTAGATTCTTCCTTCGTTTTGCTCCCACTCCAGGGATAGTATCCAATCCTGATTTCTTTTGTAGAACACGTCGCTTCTTATGATAAGTAATCGCAAAACGGTGAGCTTCATCTCGTGTTTGTTTCAATAGTCTTAAAGCAGGACTATCAGCAGGAAATGGAACTGGATTACTTCTTTGAGGAAGAAAAACCTCCTCATCTCTTTTTGCTATTCCAATAACAGGAATGTTCTCATTTAAATGAGATAAAATCCTCCAAACAGCATTAACTTGTGGTTTTCCCCCATCTATTACGAATAAATCTGGTAATTCATTAGCAAATTTCTTATCTTTGTGTTTAAGACGTCGTTGTATTACTTCTTGCATCATTGCAACATCGTTTGGTTCAGGAGGTAAGGATTTGATTTTAAATTTACGATACTGAGATTTTTGTGGTACCCCTTCTAAAAAAACAACCATCGAGCCAACTGGTAATTGTCCCTGAAGGTTGGAAATATCATACGTTTCAATTCGATTGGGTATAGTTTCTAACTCCAGTCGCTCCTTCAACTCATTAAGTGCCCCTTTTTTTAGTTCCACCTTTCTCTTTTGTTTTCGTACCTGCTCCCCAAGTTCAAACTGCTTTTTCAAAACAATTGGTTTCAAAATTTTACTTTTCTGGGATTTAGGAGAAAACACTAATTGTACTGTCTTGCCTTGTCTTTTAGACAACCAAATCTCAAGAGTTTCTTGATCTTCTTTGATATTGACTGAAGATTCTATTATGAGAGGTATAAAATCTGAATCTAAATAGAAATTTTGAATGTAACTTTTCATGATCTCTGTCTCAGATAGAGAATTTAATTGTCCCCAATTTCTCTCCTCAATATTGACAATCTCATCATTTTCGATCCAAAAATTCAGTAATAGATAATGATTATCTTCTGAGAGAAGAATTATCATATCTTTTTCTCTTGGAATTGTGAAACTCTTTTGTGTGGCAATGGTACGTTCAATTTGTGAAATTCTATCACGAATCTTCGCTGCCCCTTCAAAGTTAAGTTTTTCAGCCTGAAGGTTCATCTCACGATATAATAGTTCCAATAGATCTTTTCTTTTGCCTTTAAGAAACAGAATAAGTTCATCAACGATATGCTGATAATCCTTTAAGGAAATCTTCCCTACACATGGAGCACTACACCTCTTAATTGAATAATCCAAACAGGCTTTTTTAGTTTTGAAGCAATAACTTTTGTTGGCGACTGGAAATATACGTCGAAGTATCCTAACTGAAGATCTTAAGGCTGTAACGTCTTTTTTTCTTCCAAAAAACCAATCATGGGTATTCAACAGACTACGCACGATGAAAAGACGACTAAAATGCTCATCTTCCGAAGGAACCGTGATCTGAACAAGGGGGTAATCTTTATCATCTTTCCAATCAATATTATAACGGGGATGATGGATTCGGATTAAATCTCTTTCACGAATGAACGCTGCTTCCCGCGAATCATGGATTTCATAATCAAATGACTTGATATTGGCCACTAATTTGCGTGTTTTTCTATCAGGAATATCACGTCTAAAGTATGAGCTAACTCGCTTTTTTAAGTCCTTAGCTGCTCCTACATATATGACCTTACCTGTTTCATCTAGCATAAGGTAAACCCCTGGAAGATGAGGTAGCTTTGCTAGTTCAGCTTGCAATACAGGAGTTCCCACTCATATCATACCCATTAGAATAAGTTTACGAACCAAACTTAGAATTTATTGGTATATTCAATAACCTTTGAAATGATATAAGATATAAGAGGTGATACCTACTTCTCATAAAAGTCTCATTCCCCTTAATATGAAACTAAATAGCTCTATAATAACAATTACTAATGGGGATTATACCTGTGGAAAAGGAAAAACGATATTTTTTCATGTGCCCTCCTTTTGAGATAGTAGGACGGAAAAAACAACTCGTCGTTGGTCGTCGAGGTCAATTCGAAATCTCACAGAACTTGATTCAGTACAAACTAGCAAACAAAGTAACTGATTTTCTTGTCTTACATCCATCTGAAGGTCTTGGAGAATTTACTGAACTCCCACCAGAATCCAATTTTGATAGTTTTCAACTCTTTAGAGATATCTGTAATGGGAGATCAGAAATCAATTTTTTACCAAGTAGTTCGAGTCAGAAGCTGGCGAAATCCGCTATTGATTTTATTTATGGGAATTTGTTACCTTTTTCTGATCACGATATGGGACCTGGATTTTATAATTTGCACTCTTTTCATCCAAACGTCTATGAAGAGTTTTACAGATTAGCAGAGCAACAGGAAGATTCAATCACGACAACTGTTGCAACTTTTGATAAGAACGTTTTTATTCCATTCAAACAACGAGTAATTGGAACATATCATACAGATGGGGAAGATGACGAAGAAAAATCTAAGTCAGCTTTGGATGTAATTAACCGTGATTTTCCTAGATTCTTGAATCTCCATCAAGATCTTCAAACTATCTTGTTTAATCAGGCCAAGCTGATTTCTGAGTATCAAAGCGTATCATTCAGTATAATTAGCCCGTTACTTAGAAAATTCCGTATGTTAAGTTTGCTACAATCATCTTTAATAACGGAAAAGAAGAAAAGAGGATTAGAAATTACATTTGAACCCATGACCTTCAAAGTAAATGAAGTGAAAGAATTAATTGCCCCCTCTGTTATCCCTAGATGATAAATAAATATAATCTAAGTTTCGTAGAGATATACCTTTAGTATTTCAAACAATTTATCAATCTCATTATAAGGACTGTATAGGGCGGAAATATAGGATATTCCAAACTTTGATCTGGGAAATGTCTCCTTAAATATATCAATTGTCGTAGCAAAATGGGAAAGAAACTCAACAGCTCGATCTTTTGTTTCTGGTGTAAGATGGAAATTTTTCGGATCGCAGGGGGATGTTAAACAAGTATCACATTTATTCACTACAAAGTGAAAAATATATTTCTTGGTTTTAGCCTTCTCATCAGCTTTATCTGGCCTGAGATCAAGTGAATCTAAGAAGTAGTTATATGCGTCTTCCATTGCAAGGCGTGTGTTATCTAGCATCTGTTGAGGGTCTAGAAGGAATAACATTCCATCAGTATTAACTGTCCGTAGTACTTCTCTCCATTGTCTTCTGTATTTAATTTCCCCTGGGTTATCTATTGCTAGAATTTGATACTTCCGATATGCTTCAGGATGATACCACGGATAAGAATCCGAACTTTGGAGTCGAATTTTCTTTTGTTCAATATTTATATTGTAAGTTTTTTTGCTTTTAATAGTTCTAACATCAGTTCCTTTCATTCTGTCAATTAAAGTAGTTTTTCCAACACCAGTATTCCCAAGAATAGAGATTCGGATTTTTCTATCAAACACGCTTGATCCTCTGAACTTTTTGGTGTAATTATATTACCTGTATCCATTTTTTGAAAAATTCTCTTCATTTAAAAAGCTGATTTTATTACCAACATCAAAATATATAAGACATTATTCAGAAAAGATCAAATGGAGTGAACCCTACTGTCAAATTTCAAATTAGTTTCCGAGTTCAAACCACGAGGAGATCAAATTGAGGCGATCCAATCTTTAGTTAATGGAATTAACACAGGGAAGAAATTTCAAACCCTATTGGGCGTAACGGGTTCGGGTAAGACGTTTACAATCGCTAACGTAATAACGAAGATTAATCGTCCTACACTTGTAATTTCTCATAATAAAACTCTTGCAGCTCAATTATACCAAGAATTCAAAGAGTATTTTCCAGAAAATGCAGTAGAATATTTTGTCTCCTTTTATGATTATTATCAACCCGAAGCATATCTACCTACTCCCGATCGGTACATAGAAAAGGATTTTGATATAAATGAAGAAATAGATAAGATGCGAGCGTCAACAACAAGAAGTTTGTTGGAGAGAGATGATGTACTTGTTGTAGCGTCTGTATCTTGCATATATGGTCTGGGAAAACCGGAGCATTATAAGAATATGAGTTTTTTTGTACATAAAGGAATGCAGATTACGAAAGAGAAAATCTTATCCCATTTAATCGACATTCTATATGAAAGAAATGAAGTAGCACTTACAAGAGGAAAAATCAGGTCAAAAGGTGATATCATTGATATCTGGCCAGTATATGATGATACAGCTGTACGTATTGAATTATTCGGAGATGAAGTTGAACGTATTTCACTGATTCACCCTGTTTCTGGAAAGCGAATATCAGAACTAGAACGAACATACATCTTTCCTGCAAAACACTATGTAAGACCAAAAGAAGAATTACAAGCAGTTCTTGGCGATATTCGAAAAGAACTGAAAGAACGGTTGAACGAGTTAACAAATCAGAATAAACTAGTTGAAGCCCAAAGATTACAGCAACGAACCCAATACGACTTAGAATTGATAGATCAAATTGGTTATGCTCCAGGTATGGAAAATTATTCTAGATATTTTGATGGCCGTGAACCAGGGGAACCTCCTGCTACTCTGTTTAATTTCTTTCCAGAAGATTACCTATTAATTATTGATGAATCACATATGACTGTTCCCCAAGTAGGAGGAATGAGAGAGGGAGATTACTCACGGAAAAAGAATCTCATCGAATATGGATTTCGTTTACCATCAGCATATGATCATAGACCCTTGACATTTAGGGAGTTTGAAGAGGAAATGGGAACAACGATTTTTCTTAGCGCTACCCCTAGTCCTTACGAATTGAATCTGAGCGGAAAAAACGATGTGGTAGAACAGATAATAAGACCTACTGGTCTTGTAGATCCTGAAATTATCGTTCGTTTGAATTTACCGAACCATATTGATGATTTAGTTGGTGAGATTCAAAAAACAACTAGTAAGGGAGAAAGAACATTAGTTACAACCTTGACTAAACGAATGGCCGAAAATCTTGCAGATTACTTTGATGAAATAGGAATTCGATCCCGCTATTTACATTCCGAAATAAAAACTCTAGAACGAACTGATATATTACGATCACTCCGTTTAGGGGATTTCGACGTTTTAGTAGGTATTAATTTATTACGGGAAGGCCTCGATCTCCCTGAAGTTTCATTGGTTGCCATTCTAGATGCTGATAAACAAGGGTTCTTACGGAATGAACGAGCGTTAATACAAACGATTGGCCGGGCTTCAAGAAATGTTAATGGAAGAGTAATTTTCTATGCAGATGCAATCTCAGATTCTATGGAATCTGCGATTAGAGAAACAAAACGAAGAAGACGAATCCAACTCAAATTTAACGAAAAACAAGGACTTACGCCCAGAACAATCATAAAAGAAGTACGTTCACCATTGATAGAATTAGAAACAAATTTCACGGATATCAAAAAAGAAAAGATTGCTAAAGATGATTTGCCAGAATACCTGAATGCGCTTAAGGAGGAAATGCAACTCGCTGCAAAAAATCTTGAATTTGAGAAAGCAGCAGAGATTAGAGACATGATTCTCTCAATGGAGAACCCTAAAGAGAAAAAAGTTCCGAAACTTCTTGAGAGGAAAAAAGGAAAATAGTTCAGTATTAAATTTGAAAGACATCTAATCTTTGTCTTTCCAGTAAAATTCCATTCTTCTTTTATAGAATTGAGAATCTTTATCTCCAAAATTTCTCTGACAAAATTTTCCATTAGTCTAACGGAATTTGTTTAAAATTACATGGGAGAGGGAATTGATACAATGCAACTAAAGAATTAATTTAAATGAAAACGATTTGAAGCTTTCCAACAGTAATCTATGTAGAGAGGATAGTACATGGAAGAAGAAATTGCTACCGATATTACAATTATAGGAGGAGGTCCTGCGGGTTATGTCGCAGCCATCCGAGCAGCTCAGCTTGGAGCTAATGTTGTCTTGATTGAAAAAGGTCAAATTGGAGGCACCTGTCTAAATCGAGGATGTATCCCCACTAAAGTGTTTGTAGAGTCTGCAAAACACTGCAAATCGTTACGAGAGATGGCACGATTCGGACTTAAGTCCGAGTACTTAGGTGTTGACTTTCCAAGTATTATTAAGAGAAAAATAATGATTGTTAAACGTCTCGTCAGAGGTGTCAATTTTCTTCTGAAGAAAAACAATATTCGAGTATTGATTGGTGAAGGAAGTTTCATAGATGCTCACACAATTTCAGTTTCTTCATTAGAGAAGAATTATAGGATTACTACCAAAAAAACACTAATTGCTACGGGAAGTAAACCCTTTTTTGTACCAATTCCTGGAATTGATGGTGCTAAGGTATTAACAAGTAAAGAAATGCTTGAAATTGGGAATCTACCTCAAAGTCTTATTGTAATAGGAGGAGGAGTTGTAGGAGGAGAATTTGCTTGTGTTTTTCGATGTTTCGAAGAAACAGAAGTTACTGTAGTAGAAATGCTTCCGCGATTACTCCCTATGGAAGATGCTGACTTAGGTGAGGAATTAAAAGCGTCTTTTAAAAGAATCGGAATTGGAGTACATACTAGTTCTCGTGTGACTCGTATTTCAGATACTCCTGGAGGAAAGAAACGAGTTACATTTACTGATGCAGAAGGAAAAGAAGTAAATATAGATGCAGAGTTCGTTTTGGTATCTATAGGAAGAACTCCTTGTTTAGACGGTTTAAATCTAAGAGCAGCAGGTATCAAATATGAAAGAGGGATTTTCGTAAATAGAAAGATGGAGACTAATGTACCCGATATATATGCAGCAGGAGATGTGGTGCAAGGTGTTCCCTCACCCATGCTTGCATATACCGCTTCGCATGAAGGCGAAGTGGCTGTTGAAAATGCTTTCGGTCACGACGTTGAAATGAATTATCACGCCATTCCAAGTACAATTTTCACGAATCCCGAAGTCTCCTCTGTTGGATTATCTGAGGAGAAGGCACGTGAAAAGTATGGTGAAATTTTAGTTGGAAAGTTCCCATTTCAAGGTAATGGTAGAGCTATTATTGCAGGTCATAACCGTGGTTTTGTGAAAGTCATTTTGGATACCAAAACAACTGAATTGGTAGGAGTTCATATAATTGGTCCTTTTGCAACCGAAATCATTTCAGAGGGTGCTTTAGCAGTTGCAAAACGAATGAAGGCGGAGGACATAATTAAAGTAGAACATGCCCATCCTGTGGTTTATGAAGCAATAAAAGAAGCGGTATTGTTAGCACTTGGCCGACCTATTCATGCTTAATACTTGAATATGTGATCTTCCAAGACTAATCTTAGGGACTTCACTTGGTACACAAAAATTAAATCTCTGATTTCATGAGTTGAATTAATATCCACTCCTAAATTCCTACACAACCTTAATTTCGATTACTCCAAGCACTAGATATAAAAAACGATTTTATTTCCGTTTCCATGTCATCCTACTATAATTTTTTTTTGTTAGGAAATAGACTCGACTTTTAAATTGAATATATCAGAATATAAGCAGGGACTCTACATGGAAGCACAAACAGTGCAACTAATTGGCCTCCTAATCTTCATAGTAACTTATATTCTTATTTCGAGTGAAAAACTTCATCGACCGATTTCTGCACTTCTTGGAGCGAGTGTTCTTTCAATCTTACTTATAGTAACTGAATGGGAATTTATGGAGGAAGGTGAGCTGCATGTAGCTGATTTTCATGCGATCATTTCTAAAGTTGAATGGAATACTATAATTTTCATTACTGCGATGATGATTATCACAATTATATCAAGTAAATCAGGATTATTTCAATACATTTCGATTTTAATTGTAAGGTTTACTCGAGGTAATCCTAGAACCTTACTACTATCTTTATCTCTGTTAACATTTATTATCAGCTTTGTTTTTGATGTAATAACAACGATGTTAATCATTGCACCTTTAACTGTTGAGATCTATAAAATTTTGGAGTTTGATTTTCGTCCTACATTAATTATAGAGGCAATAACGGCTAATTTTGCTTCCATATCCTCTCTAGTTGGTAGTATCCCAAACATAGTGCTAGCGGAAAGAAGTGGAGCTAGCTTTCTTGATTTCGTTTTAGTGATGGGTCCGTTAAGTATTATACTTTTTGTTACTGCTCTCCCTGTCTACTATCTTTTTGCCCGAAATTCTTTTGTTGATCCTTCTAAAATTCTAGTAGATGAAATATTTCTGCTTGATCCCAGTATTTTAGTTGAAGATCGAAGAACATTCTATGTAGTTATAATTGGATTAGTAATACTGGTACTGGGCTTTATATTTGGCAGTATAATTCATTTAAAAGCTGCGGAGATTGCGCTTCTTATTGCAGCCAGCTTATTACTTTTTTCGGGAATGCATCCAAAGGAAGTTTTTGAGGATGTTGAATGGATTTCAATTTATTTTATTATGGGCTTATTTATTCTCGTAGGATCCATTGATATTTTGGGACTCTTGGATAGATTAGGAGAAGTTATAACTCCATTACTAAAAGAGGATTTAATTATATCTTTACCAATTATGTCGTTTGGTATTGGGATTATATCGGCTGTGGTAGATAATATTCCAATTTCCGCGGCACTTGCTCCCGTATTCTCCCGTCTTGAAGCAGAGGGAATTGTAGGACCTATTCAATGGTGGACATTAGTAATTGCAGTCAATCTTGGTGGGTATATTTTACCGATAGGAAGCCCAGCAAATATACTAGCTATAAATTTATCCAACAGAGAGGGCTCACCTATCTCCTTTATGTTGTTTTTAAAAATAGGAGGACTATTAGGCCTAATACATTTGTTAATTGGAACAATTTGGCTACTACTCTTATCACCAATTCTTTAGTGGAATTTTCATAGATATTATTTCATCTATAAGGATTTTACTAAGATTATATTCTTTTTTCAGCATTTGATTATCCTAGGTAACATTTAGATTCTGACAAGTTGCCAAAAAAGGAGAATATATAAAGCGTATAGTAAATCTCTTACACTATTGTGTAAATATGTAATCCTCTTACATAAATCATATGGAGGAAAAAGTAATGGAAGATGAATTTAAGAAAGAGAAAGACGATGAATATCCATCCAAAGACGATATAGGGGACTTTTCTGAGATTAAAAATCTTTTTCGAGATTTAAAAGAAGAAATTCGGGAAGAGTTTCAAGAAATTCGAGAAGAAATTGAGCAAGTCAAAGACCCTGGAACGAGATCTGAAAAAAAAGCTCGTAGAAGGGAACGATCACATCGCAGATCACGATATGATGAAGATTGGAAGGATTGGGGTGAAAATATTGGTTCTTCATTAGAGCGATATATTGGTAGTATACTAGAATCAGTCTGGGACTCAGTAGATCAATCAGTTGGATCATTATTCCATGGTTCCTCAACTCCACGGAGGAGACGACAAAAACGAGCTAAAACCGAGTATTACACCTCAATTCCTGAAGAAGAATTAGAGGAATTTTATCAGAGAGGAGCTGAACTTCTCAGTGCCTTATCGGATCAGAAAAGGTTACAGATGCTGAAAGAACTTGAGAAAGAACCATTACGCCAATCTGATTTATCTGAAAAGACTAACATTCGAGGTGGTAACTTTAAACATCACATAACTATCCTAAAGGACGAAGGGTTAGTTCACCAAGAAGGAGTTAGAGAAAGATATATGTTAACCTTTGCAGGGCGTGAAGCATTAAAACTCGCTGAGTTTTTATATCATCGTGCAAGAAAACCTGTAGGTGTTCCAATTATAATAGATGAAGAAGACTCAGAAGCAAAATACGAGGAGGAGTAAAGTAAATGATCACACTTGAACTGGGAGATCAGATTTACTCTTGGCAAGGTTCCACCCAAATCATTGATGGAACGTACTATCAAGTAAATTCGGTTGATAAATTGAATGTTATCGAACTAAAAGGGAACGGTGGCATAAGTGGGGTAGTTCTTGTTGGAAAAGTAAGTATTATTGTAGACACGATAATTTACACCCAATCTCATGGTGCAATAGGTGAAACGACCGAATATGTTGGATCAAGCCTTGCGATTCTTGGTTTAGAACTCTCCACTCTCAAACAATTTTTACAGGAAGAAATTTTTGATTCGGAGGTATCCGCCACTGTAAGGAGAGAGGCAGATCAGCTAATAAGCAAGCTAAAGGACAATCTTACAAATAAATCTACAAATATTCAGTTTGAAAAAGACTCAGATATAAATTACATCATTTTCGGAAAAAGCAATCTGTTTTTAATTGGATCAACAAACGAATTTGTAGTGATCCATAAAAAGAAGATTTCGGTACGGAAAGGAGAGAATTCCCTGGTTCAGGTGGACCCCATTGATGGAATTGTAATAGCAAACCGAGAAAAATGCTTAAGGATTGGTTCACAGTCACAAGGTAAGGATTTATCCTTTTTAGGCAATCTAGGGGTCAACTTTGCCTCTAAGATTCTTGATGCAATTGTCTGGGATTAATTCAAGTCAATTGAATCTTCTTACTTATATCATAGGGAACAGGGAAAAGACTTAATTTTTTCTTCACTTATTGACATATATCTTGTTGTACGATCAATTCATAAATCCTGTCGCTTTAACAACTCCTATCTCAGGAATTCGACTTGTTAATTCATGGGATTCAAAAATACCAGAAGATAAACAAATTTTTCTTAACATAGGACAACCAGATCTATCTACTCCCCCGTATATAAAAGAAGCTGTTTCAAAAGCCCTTGAAAAGAATTTAACTAGATATACAAACATTTTAGGGGAAAAATTTCTTCGGGACGTAATAATAGAATATCAAAATGATTCTCATAACCTAAACTATTCTTCTAATGAAGTGTTAATAACTTCTGGAGGACAAAGCGCAATATTTGCGGTTTTAAATGCAGTTTTATCCACGAATGACAACGTAATTGTCCCTTTTCCAAGTTATCCCCCGTATCTTAACGCAATAAAATACAATCATGCCAACATTATACCTTTCCAAACTACGGTAGATGATAACTTCGATCTGGATATCAACAGATTGCATGAAATTCTAAGAAAACAACCCATTAAAGTCTTATTATTAATCAGTCCGAGTAATCCAACTGGAACAATAATACCTAAAGAGACTTTGGAACAAATTGTTAATCTTGCTACTAAATTCAATTTTCTAATAATTTCAGATGAGATTTACAGTGATATAATCTTTGATAACGTTCCATATTCATCTATAGCAAGTTTTCCAGAGGCTCGAGAACGAACGATAATTATTCAAAGTTTTAGTAAAATGCTTTCCATGTGTGGATTCAGAATCGGATATATTCTTGCTCCCACACCACTAATTGACCATATTAAGGTTATCCACCATACAATGAATATTTGTGCAAACAGTCTTTCTCAATATGCGGCTTATATTGCATTGAAAGATAAAAATCAGCTCAAACACTCGATTTCGGCATTAGTAAAAACCTATCAGAACCGTCGTGATTTAGGCATGAATTTACTTTCTCAATCAGATAATCTGTCGCTTTCTAAGCCTCAAGGGGCTTTTTATCTCTTCCCAAAGGTGAAATCTTGTAATACTATGGAGTTCTGTAAATGGTTGAAGTATAATTACGGAGTTGTTACCGTTCCTGGCTCTTATTTCTCTATTGAAGAATTAAATGAACATAGACAATATTTTAGATTGTGTTTCACCACAGATAGGCAAAAATTAGAGCAAGGAATAAATAAAATCCTCTTAGCGTTAGAAGAATACAAAAAAATGTAAATTATGGTGATTAATCAATGAGTGAAAAAAAAACTTGCTCTAAATGTGAAGAACCATTGTATGCGAGCTATAAAAATACCTACTATTGTATTAAACATTTAAAAGAACACCTTCAAGAAGAAGAAGATAGTTTTTCTTCCCTCATGTAAAATCCCTTAATCTTATCTATTTAAGTTTGAAATCATATCGGTTTTGAAACGATTTGATATGAATTTAGCTTGATAAAGAATCAATCAATAAGAAAAGTTTCTTATAAACTTAAAGATGAGATGTCATATGATCATCAATTCAATGAAATAAATCTTCTTTTCATAAATAAATGTAAGAGTGGTCCCTATCGTGTCCGCACCTAATGATATATTATTTGAAATCCCTCATTATAGTCAATATAAAATCGTAGTAGCAGGGGATGCATTGGTTGGAAAAACACAGCTTGTATCCGTTTTCACAAAACGTGATTTCGAACATAAACCGACAGCAGGAGCTGATATCTCCTTTATTAAGCTAACAAGTCCAAGCGAAGGAAAAAGCACAACAACAGCTATTTTTTGGGATCTTTCTGGACAACCAGCTTTTCACAAGGTTCGACCACTTTTTTATGAAGGAGCTCATGCTGTAATTTACGTTTTTGATATCACAAGAGAAAGTACAGTCCTATCCCTTCCTAGCTGGTTCAGAGAAGTTAAGAAAGTAATTCCTGATAGCCCAGCAGTTCTTATTGGGAATAAAGTTGATTTAGAGAGTAATAGGGAAGTAAGTGATGATATAGGACAGAGATTTGCGGATAAAATGCATGCACAATATTTCCCAACTTCAGCTGTAAAGAATACAGGTGTAGTCGTGGCTTTTGCTTCTGCGATCAGACGTGCAGTTTCATATCGAGACCAAAACTAATTTTCTTTTCATGCTTATTGTAACTGTTTGATTAGCTTAGAAATACGTGAATTAATATCCTTGAGTTTGTTTGAACTTAAAAGATCAATGTACGAAATATGTTTTTTATCTTGGTTTGAGTAATATTTCCAATTTGCAGAATAAGGGTCACAAATTAGACCTGTTTTCGCAAGCTTCTTTGAAAGATGGCTAATTGCTTTAATCAGATTTAGATCATCTTTTATCGTATCCCCTTGGACTTCCTCGACAATTAAAGTAGGAAACTCCCTTTCAAAAGCTTCAATTTTAGCAATACCGATCACTTTCGGTGTAGCAAATCGATAATCCTGTAGTTTAGGGTCTAAATCAATTAGTTTGAAAGATTTTAGAAATTCACTTATACAAAAATAATGAATTAGCAACTGTGTTAAATGTCGGCTATAGTATGGTTTATACATCAATCTTCCGACTTGTTCAGACGGAAAACTCCAACCAAATAATACACTGGATCCTCCAGGATAAAACTTCGTCCCAATTAACTTCTTTCCAAGTTTCTCCTTTATCAGCTCAATTTTCTCAGGGCTAAGAAACTGGCCGCGAGAAAAATTAACAACGCTCTCTACTAGCTCTAGATTACTCTGAAGAGCATAGTATGAATAATTTTCCTTAAATTCGGGAAACATGTTAAACTTAGGAGGAGACATACGCCCAAGGACCTATACCCAGTCTGCTGAATCAATCTTAGTTGGTAAATATGTTCCAGTCATATACCGCCAATTTTTACTTGCTAATGCCTGAATTTCAGCCTTTTGTCTAGTATTTTTCATTATAAGGATTTGTTTTTCCCATTCAGGCCGTGATTTGACAAAATCCTCCTTTAATAGATCATCAGCGCGTTTAATGTCGTTATCTGTCATTTTAATCAATACAGACTTTGGAATTTGATATTCTTCAATATCAGAAGGTAGTAATCCTAACCATCGTATATCTGGTACAGCTAGCTCGACACTCTCGAAGCTGAGCGCTTTACTCCCAATAGAATATACACGTAAAATATCTAAACCGTAAGGATCAGCATCCAAAAAACCTAAAATAGGAATTCTTAAATCTTGATAAACTTTTTTGATAAATAAACGAGTGGCCATATCAGGTTGTCCTGAAGCTGTGATTAAAATACAAGGAATATAATTAAAGAACTTATCTTCAGCCAAATCTTGAAAAACGGCATCTTTCTCAATCACGAGCATGAATTCCGCATCACTATCAAAATTACCAACCTGATCAAGCATGGGAGTAATTGCATGTCCACCTAGTCCTTTAGTACAATCAATCCGATCTCCACCTTCTGTAAATGAAAGCCTTCCAATAACTTTTCCTTTCGCTGTAGCTATAACATTCAATGAATTTCTCGATACCCGTAATAAAGCTCCCAGATCTTCAATTAATCCATCAGAAACTCTTTGGTTTCCAAAAAGGTTCACATCACGATAGAAAAGATGTCTTTTCGTTGCATGTTTTTCCGTTGCTAGTATTTCTGTAACATATCGCATCAAGCCAGTTAATTGAACTACACTTTGTACACTACTTAAATGACGAAACTGTCTGTCTACAACATTACTCCCGAGAAGAACCATTCTGGAATTATTATCATAACCCACATTCTCAGAACTCCGAGAGGGGATTCGAAAAGCAGCATTTCTAGGATCTTCTGCAATTTCATCTAGAAATTCTAATGCTACTCTATTTAAACGAGATTTCGTTTCTTCAGCAGAAACATTGTCAACCTTTAGGATGGATACAGGGAGATCAACATCTGAATCTATGACATCTTCTCTGATCTTTCTTAAACCTGTTAAGTTAATTTTTCTACGAATTTGGAGGACTACATCTCCTTCATCAGTCATATCCCATAATTTCGATAAATTGTTCTTGGTTAGAACTTCGAAGGACTTAGATTTCTTCAAACCGAAAAAGATTTGCATTTTTTCCGATTTAAGACCAAGAGCTGTTTTGATTAGACTAATTATTCCTTGTATCGTATCTTTTTGCTCCATTTCGACTTTTACGACTTTGTTTGTATAGGAGTAATCCTCTAAAACGATTGTATGTTGTTTCTTTTCAGACATTTTTAATTACCTCCCATATACGAATCCAATTGACCTAATACATCTGTTTTCCTACGTAATCGAATATTGGATCGGATTTTCTTAATTTTTGTTGCAGACAATCCATGGGTTTTCTTCAATTCCTCATCTGGCCAATAAACAAAATCGATAATCCTAGTTACTCCTTTCTTCACAAGTTCTTGAGCAGAGGGAATAGGAAGTTCAGCGAGTTTTACAATTGGTGTCTCGAGATCAGAAATATAGGCGTTTAATAATTTCCCTGGAACTAGCTCTTCTGGGATCAAATCCGCATATCTTTTACCATAGAAGTAGAGATCCTCGATGTTTGTAATTCCAAACTCACTTAATGGTTCATAATACTTCTCAGAGAGGCGTACGAAGTTCTGAACAGGAGTACCTAAGTTTTTCTTACGTTTCAAATCTGTAAGATTGACTTTCCGATATTTTGAGATCTCATATCTTTTCACCTCAAGAATTTCTGCTAATTCATCTTTATTCCAGAATAAAAATTCAATTATTGAGGTTAAACCCATATTAAACATAAGAGGGATTTTTACAGGAAAGGATTCTCTAACAAGTGGAAGGACTGCAACAGGCTTTTCGAGAACTCGCTTGACTCCATCAATAGCCGGTACCAAGGATTTAGGACATCGATCTGAGTCCAATCTGAAGTACAGATCAATTACATTATCAATCCCAAGCTCCTGGATTTTTGAAAGCTGATTGGGAGTAAAAGCCCTTAATGAGGATAGTTTTACTCTAAATTCGGATTCGGTCTTCTTATGAGTCAATATATCTACTAAATTCACTGAATTCCGTGCAAAATTGTAGGTTTCCTCTGATATAAGCCCTGTAGGTCCTTCTAATTGTGAAAATTCGGTCTGTATAAGATTATAAACAGACGTAATTCCATTGAATGCAAGTGGGACAACATATGACGAAGGTACAAGTGAATAATATGCAAGAGAAGAATTTAACGCATCGCGTAAACTGTTTAACCTGGATTTAAATTGATCAGAAGCATCAACCGTCTCAATTTCAATAAATAACAGGTCTTCCAGAGTATTGACTTTATGTTTTTTAAGTTCCTCAAAATCAATAAAACCAGATTCAATTACACTTGATACAGTTATCTCTGAATCAACAACCTTACCGGCCATGTCAAAGTTAAAATTTTGTTTTAAACTATTTATTTCTGTATTGCTCATTCCTAATATTGCGGACAAACCATCATTCGGTGCTGAAAACCATGAGCTCAAAGTTGTGATACCAGAATTAGAAATCTTTCGTAATTCTGTCACTTGCAAATCTTCTGATAATCTATTTATGGGTCCATCTAATATCCGAAGAAGGTCGGTTACTCCATCCAGTGCTAATTCCTCAATATTCGACAAGATCAAAGCTTGTAAAGATGTTATTTTTTTAATTGATAATACTTCTAGAGTTTGAGGAGGTAATAAAGTTGATATTTTTGTAAGTGGAATAGCCTCTTCCTCTAACTTTTTCATCAGATTAGCGAATGTGATAGCGTTAAATACGGTTCGTATTTTCGGAAAGGATGCAGATACCATAGATGCCAAATCCCGGTGACTAAGTTTAATAAAATCCCCCACACGAAGAATAGAATTCTCTCGTAACGGGAAAAACCATTCTATAGGTAATGAGGGAAGAAAACTAATTGGTATGGTGAGAAGCTGACTAAGTTCCTCATAGTTTAACGTTTTCAAATCCGAATACAGTGGTTCTGGAGACTGTTCCAATAAACTTTCGATTTTTTCCGAATCGACTGTATAGACATCACGTATTGAATCGATTTTCTTTTGTTTCAATTTTTTGACGTTTTCATTATCTGCTCCAAATACTAAGTAAAGGGGAACTGATAAAATTGTGAATAGTTTAGTCCATAAATCAGGTGTGATACGTATTTTCTTTTCTTTCTGCTTTTTCAAATATAACTCTTCTTCAGGAGAATTTAATAAATCGTAAAGTGTGATAATATTCTTTTCTTTTATCTTTGCTAAATAATCAGCTGGAAACTGGATTCTTTCAACAGAGAGATTCTTTAACAAGTTAATTATATCATGTATACGAATGGATTCCTGAATCTTCTTAATTCTATCAGTTGGTATTCCAGTTTTTTTATTCAAATCCTCCCACGAATCTATCATGAGATCGAATATAGAATTAACATTCTTTCGGTGAAAAACATTTGTTTCAGCCCTAGTAATAATAGTACTGGTCTCAATTGGCATTTCTAATACCAACCGAGAATCTAGTATTATTTGCCACTCAAGATCACTTTCCTCTAGTGTCTTAGGTGTTGCAGTATAATACAGGTCAGCCAAACTTTCTATACCGTATCGAGCAAATTTCTTCACAGTATTTTTATCAAATAATGAAATTTTTGTTAGAGGGATCATTTTTTCTTCCTTAATTGTCTTGATATTTGTAAGATTCAATTCTCGCTTCATTAATTTAAGGGAATCTGGTTCTATCTCAATTATACTTATAAGTTGCTCGTCTGGAGTTGTCAAAAAATCATATATTGATAAGATATTCTCCTCAGCCAAAGCACGATTCTGTTTTCTAGTTAAACCCTCAATTATCGAGGCAGAAGTTTCAGTAGATTCTCTTAACCGGATTAAATTAACTTTCTTCCTAAGATTCTCTACATTCTCTGCGGGAGTATCTAAAACATTTGATAATTCATTTGGTGAGGATATCAAAAACCGTAATATCGTGTCAAGTCGATAATTAATAAGCTTATCAATATATTTCGGTGGGATAATGCCACTTAGATACGTAGTAGGAAGATCTAGTGATTCTACACCTTTTTTTACATATGCAAAATCTAGATCATCTTCTTCATCAAGCATGTCTTCATTTGCACTAAAGTACAAATCTTCCACAGTTTCAATACCATAATTTGTCAGTGTTGATATTGTTTTTCTGTTATATCCAGCGACTTGCTCCAAAGGCATTCCGTGCTCTTTAATAGCCACAGCTTGTTTTAATTCATCTATTCGCTTTAGAGATATATTAAGGATTGATTTAAGTTCATTTGAAGGCCAGTAAATCAGCTTAATGATCTGATCAATTCCATTATTCGCTAATGCTTCTAATCCATCATGTGATACTCTGATTTTGGTTTGATCTGTACTTCCCTGTAATTGAATCATAGCAATTGGGGTTTCTAAAATTCTTTGATATCGCTCAATTTTTTTCCACTTAACACCCATAACACCAAATGTTTGTTTATCTGCGCAGAAATAAACACTTTCTACGGTGGAATAGCCGTGAGTCTTTAAAGTTTTCATTTCCGCAACGGTAAATACTCCAAGATCTATTAAAGCCATCCCATCAGAGAATTTGGGGATGTTACTTGTCAATTCTGAAACATATTCTGTATCACGTCCTAAAATACCTGCTATTTCATCTGGCGACCACGAGATAAAGTCGATAAAAGATTTTATTCCACTTGCTCTTAAACTACTTACCCATCTGGGACGAATGTGTGATAATCGCGTGATGGGGGTATTAAATATCTCTATTAGCGAATTTGTTTCTTTTTGAGTCAATTTTAAAGCTTTAATTTTCTCATCTTCATAAGGAAGATTGTAATATAGCTCCTGAACACTTAAATCTGAATCCAGAAGTTTATTCACTGATTTTTGTTCTAAATTGTTCTTTAGAATCGATAATGGCCTTCTCTTGCTTTCAATTTGGTTTTGGATTCCCTCTAAGGTGATTTTACTCTTAATATCCTCAATTATTTTGTATGAGATCCCTGATTTTTTATGTAAATCATAATCTGGCCAGATGAGGAAGTTTATTACCTTAGAGATTCCTAAATGATGAAGTAATGAATAGTATTTACTCGGAATTGGAAGATAACAGACGGGTACATTTAATTGCTCTAAAATTTTCGTTACTTCTGTAGAGAGAGATTTAGGTTTTATTTTATTTTGTGAAACGACAGAAATTAGCTCTTCAAGACATAATATATCTAATGATTCAAGTTTACTCACTAGTGAGCTATCTAGAATAGTAATTGGTGTACCATAAGTCCGTTTTATTGTTTCTAAAACCAGTGGATCCATATCAACTAATTTTCGTAATTCCTCTGTTGGATAACTAATAAAATCGTAGATTGTTAAGATTCCTTTCATCTGAAGAATTCTCTCTAATTCCAAATCGAGCCAGTATGCTTTTTTAATCGGGACAGGATCAAAAGCAGCATTGATTTCCTCCAAGATTTCATCTTGTTTCAGTAGTATTAATGCATCCATTAGTCCTCGAACGATAAGTAGTTCTTTTTCACTCGTTAAGAGAAAATCAATGAATCCCCGAACATTTAATCTAGCTAAATCCGAAAACATGGATTCATTCATGCCAGGAATTCTGGAAAGAGAATTTTCATCATTATATACCTGCAATTCTTCTTTCAATTTGTGTTTAGACCTGACTATTAGATTATCTATTAATTCAGTCAGCTCAGCAAGTTTTTCTGAAGGAGAATTTAGAAAATCCTTGATCTTGGAAATTTTCTTTCCTCTAAGTTTTGGTGTAACTTTGTAATCCATCCAATCAAAAGTCGATGCTCCAATAACCTTCTCTGGATCAATATATTCTCCCTTCACTCCGTCTCGAATTTCTTCTTTTGCACTTTCGATTAAACGGATTGCTAGTTTTGGTATTGAAGAGAGTTTTTCTGGGAATGTAACGAAATATTCCAAGATATTAGTTATCTTTGCATTTTTCAGGATTTTTTCAATGTCAGGTGTCAACCAAGGAAGAAGCCTAAAATTAAATGTGTCCTCTGGAGTCGTATTAAAATAATCATTAATTGCTTTTAATTTTGTCTCGAAAATGAGTTTTTCTGAAAAATCGTCTACCTCTCGAAGCTGGGAAGAGGGAGTAGAAAAGAAATCAAAAGCATTTACAATCCATCTTTTATTTAATGACTTATGAATAGTATTACTCCTCCGATACTTCGAAAAATCTCTCTCAATCTCCTTAGAGAAGAAATCAAAAACTCTCACGATTGGAGATCGATATGTTTGCTCTTGTTGGGTAACAGTTTTCCGAATAATAGCATCAATTCTCTCCACTGATAATCCTGTAATACTGGATAAATCAGGAACAGGGGTGCGTAGAAATTGATAAATTGTCTGAATATTATTTTCGACAAGTTTTAAGTGAATATCCATTGGAAGCCATTCCCCGATAGTTGAAATCTGTGGACTTGGGGGATAGGATCTCCTAACCAACCGAGGAATTGCTGAAGCTAATGCTTTCTGTAATTTGGAAATTTCTTCTCCTGATGACAATAAATACGGTGAATTTTCGGTAGTTAATATATGTGAGAGGTTCTGTATAACTCTTGGTGCTGCACTTTCAAATCGAGATTGTCTTTGCCTTTCTCGTCTTTCTCGTTCAGCTCTACCTAAATGCTGACCTAATCCTCTAGCTAATTTCTTCAAGACGCGATTGATTTGATGCCTTAACTCGTCAACATCCGCGATATATTCCTTACTCGTTTCTGGGAAGGGGATTTTTGAAGATACAACTGAAACAACAATTGCTATTGGTGCTTTGTTAATATTAATCTTGTAATTCTTCCAATTCATCTTTTGGACGCATTTTGAAATAATATCATTACCTGCACCGAAAAGTAACGGAATCCTGTTTGCAAATCGATATATTTTTGGACTTGCTCCTCGAGCTCCTTCATCTTTGGAAAGATTTGGTCCTCCATAGGCCAAAGCAGCTTCTACGATAAATGGATGTCCACTATAGGCTGATATATCACCTGAAGTTGCTTTTACAAATTGAGGAGATAATTCTTTGCTTATACCTTTCTCTAAGAGTTCATAACCTAGAGGTGATAATGAATCTCCACTAGGTCGTTTGAAAGAGAAATATTTTCTTTCTTTCTTCTTGGTTTTATCTCGGTCTGGGACTGTGAAACCTTCATGAACTATCCGTCTAATAGCACTAGCACTTAATTTCTTAGGATCAGTCTCATGATCAATTTTAACAAAATCAAGGAAGTCTCGTGCAGTTTTAGGTCCTATACCCTGGAAATGTTCTTGAAGGAAGATTTCCATGGTTTCACTACTCGTAACACTAAGCTCACGCTTAAACTGAGTAATATCTGTACCCCAAGGATGTACTTTTGCTATCCGTGGATAAGCAGGCATTTCCTCTACTACTCTTTCCAACTCAATGGGAGATTCAGAATCAGGGTATTGAATGTAGAAACTAGCGTATGGAGTAATCATTGCTAATTGAGAAAAATAATCATATATATAGCGAGAGGCTAGATTCCAGGCTCCAGTGAAAGTGACTGAAACCTCAGTACCCGACTCAACAATCGCTTCAGCCGTATTCTGTGGAATTTCACGTTGGGCAAGTATTATTGGTTCATTCTCTGCAAGATTTATCATTAATTCATGATAACTCGTAAAATCTTCATTTATATACTTCGATTTAATTATAAGAGGTAAATCCACTGACGACATTGCATTTAACAATACCATTTTAGCCCCAAGTCCAAACCGACCTCGTGATTGTCGAGCTCCGTAATTACTTCCTGTAAGAACCCGACCAAAAAGAGGAGGTATGAATTCAGACTGAATTCCACTCCCATTATCTTTGATAGTTAATCTAAGAAAATCTAGTTTTTCAGAAGATTCGAAAGAGCTGACATTTAGTAACCTGGCGATTTCCTCTTTTTCCAATTTTTTAATTGTCACATGCAGTTCTGGTAAATGCCCCATTCTTTCTGCTGCATCTAATCCATTTTCTACCAATTCACGAACACTAGTAAAAACAACCCTCATAGTATTATCGAAACCTGCAATAGCTTTATTATCCTGGAAAAAATCAGCTGCAGATCTTCTAACTACCTTTTCACTCGAAATGCTTTTCTTTGAAGACTTTGACGAAGGTACCATTTAGTAAACCTCCTTGTTAGAATTTCCTCCAGAAATCAATGCAACAGAGGAAATTTTGACCCCACTTCCTTTCTCCAAACGCATTAAAGTCACCCCAGAGGTCGCACGACCGATTGCTCGTATATCTTTCATCTGAATTTGAATTAACTTTCCATCATTCGCAACCATCAACAGAAGATCATCTTCTGTGACGCTTTTAACTGCGATGACATCCCCATTTCTTTCAGTTACTTTGATATTAATGACTCCTTTCCCATTGCGTCTAGTAATACGATACTTATCAAAGGTAGATCGTTTCCCAAATCCATTCTCACATATGGTCAATAAGGTCAGATTCTTATTTACTATTGCTAAATCTACAACACAATCATCCGAATTTAGCCTTATACCCATCACACCAAGACTACTTCTACCTACAACACGCACATCAGTTTCTTTGAAGCGAATTGCTTTCCCTTTTTTTGTAGCAAGAATTAAACCTTTAGATCCGTCAGTAACTTTAGCTCCAATGATTACATCGTCATCACGTAGTTTTTGAGCAATAATTCCTGTTGAACGAATATTCTCATACTCTGATAAAGGAGATTTTTTTATCAGACCGTTTTTAGTTGCTAATACTAGATAATGATCAGGTTTGAATTTCCTAACCCGGATTATAGCCACAATTTTATCATTTCTATCCATTTTGAGGAGATTTACAATATTTACTCCCTTTGTAACTCGTTGTTTTGATAGAGGGATTTCAAAACCACGAACACGATAGACTCTTCCTTGAACTGTAAAGAAGAGGATAGTATCATGCGTAGAAGCTACAATCATTTCCTGTAAAAAATCATCCTTCCCAATATCCATGGACTTAATACCTTTACCTCCACGATGCTGAGAATTATACACATCAGTTGATATTGACTTAATATATCCATTAGAAGTTAGAGTAATTACGATATCCTCTTCTGTGATAAAATCTTCTTCAGTTTTATCCATCCAGTTTTCATATCCATCTGAATCATCAAGTACAATACTAGTCCTTCTTGGATCCCCATATTTTGATTTAATATCCTCTATCTCGGATACGATAATTCCCATGATGCGCTGTTCACTCCCCAATATGCCTTCATAATCCTTGATAGCTTCTAGGGTTTCTTTGTACTCCTGTAGTATTTTGTCACGATCAAACCGTGTAAGACTCCTAAGAGGTAATGCTAATATGTCCTTAGCTTGGATCTCTGAAAGTTTAAGCGTAGTAATTAAAGCCGATTGTGCTTCAGCTCCATTATTTGACCCCCTAATTATTTTTATGACTTCATCAAGATTTTCAACGACAATTTTTCTCCCTTCTAAAATATGAGCCCTTTCTCTTGCTTTTTTCAAATCAAATTCAGTTCTTCGGACAACGATTTCATGTCGATGGTCTATAAATTGGGTCAACAAAGCTTTAAGATTCAGATTTTTTGGTCGTATCTTAACCTCTTCACCCACTTTAGCATCTACGAGGACCATATTTTTGATGGAATAGGAAGTTTGCATCGGGGTGAATTTAAACAAACGATTTAATACCACTTCAAGATTAGCAATTTGTTTCAAACTGATAACGATTCGTGTACCACGAATGATGTTGGATTCATTTTTGACACTGCCAATTTCTGGGAATTTTCCTGCTTCTTTCATACGTTCAATTATATCGACTAATCCACGATGTTCTATGGTATCTTGTCGTTTTACAAGATAAGGTACTTCAGTAATTATAATCCTTGTTCGATTTTTTTTCTCTTCAATTTCATACTTTGCTCTAAGTATTACGTTCCCTGATCCAGTGTGGTAAGCTCGCTTAATTCCATTTGTGCCAAAAATTACTCCTCCAGTTGGGAAATCAGGTCCGGGAATAAATTGCATTAATTCAGCTATACTTATTTCTGGATTCTTAATTACAGCCTTCACTCCATCTAAAACTTCTCCCAGATTGTGAGGTGGCATAGAAGTCGCCATTCCTACAGCTATTCCCATAACTCCGTTTATGAGAAGATTAGGGATTTTCGCAGGAAGAATCACTGGCTCTTTGTCTAATCCGTCAAAATTGTCTATCATATCAACTGTGTTCTTATTGATATCTGTTAGCAGTTCGTTTGCAATTTCAGCCATTCTTGCTTCGGTATATCGTTGAGCAGCTGCAGGTTGTCCATCCATACTTCCAAAATTGCCTTGACCTTGAATTAATGGATATCTGAGAGAAAAAGGTTGAGCTAATCTGACCAACGCATCATAAACTGCATTACCTCCGTGAGGATGATATTTTGCACTTGTCTCACCAATGGTACGGGCACATTTCCTTGGAGGACGGCTATGTGTCAAGCCTAAATTATGCATTGCCCACAGGATTCGTCTATGAACAGGTTTTAAGCCATCCCTAACATGAGGAAGTGCTCTACTTGTTATTACTGACATAGAGTATTCTAAATAACTCTTGGACATGGTTTTTTCAATAGGAGTGATCCTAATATTACTACTCATCTTAAATTCATCACTCTAGTAATTATATATCTAAATTTTCCACTTCTAAGGCATGAGTTTCAATGAACGCACGTCTAGGTGCTACTTCCTCGCCCATTAACGTAACAAACATTCTTTCTGCATCAATAAGATTTTTCCGAGTCACTTGAAGTAAAGTTCTTTTCTCAGGATCCATTACAGTTTCTCGGAGCTGAATTGGGTTCATTTCCCCTAATCCTTTGAACCGACTAATCTCTGGTTTTCCACCCCATGAATGAATTACATCATCTCTTTCCTGTTCTGAAAGTACATAAACTTCCTTGTTTCCTTTTTTAACTCGGAATAATGGAGGTTGAGCAATATAGAGATAGCCTTCATCAATTAATTCAGGCATATATCTGAAAAAGAATGTCAATAACAGACAGACGATATGATGACCATCAATATCAGCATCCATTAGAAGAACAATTTTATGATAACGAACTTTCTCAATCTTAAAATGTTCTTTATAACTTGCCCCGATGGCCCGTATAATTTCGAGAATTTCCTTGTTCTTCATTGCCTTCTCCAAACGGGCTTTTTCTACATTAATAACTTTTCCTCGTAACGGTAAAATTGCCTGAAATTCGCTAAATCGTCCCTCAATAGCGCTACCCCCTGCTGAATCACCTTCAACAAGGAAAAGTTCGCGTTTAGCGGGATCTGAAACAGCACAATCGACTAACTTTCCAGAACCCTTCCCTTGTGTCTTTCTAACTGCTTCACGTATTTGACGAAATTTCATTCGGAGTGTAGCAGCAGCTTCACATTTTTCTATTATACTCCGTGAGCTATCTGGATGTTCATCAAAAAATCTAAGGACATTTTCATATACACAGCTTTCCACTACCCCTTTTACCTCACTATTCCCTAATTTACTTTTTGTCTGTCCTTCAAATTGAGGATTCATGATCTTTACTGAAACCACTGCGACTAATCCTTCACGAACGTCATTTCCAGTGAAAATGGATCTTTTTTCCTTAAGCCCTTTTTTCAGATGAGTATTGCGAATTAAATGTTCATTCTTCAAAACATAGGCATTTAATGCCCTTGTTAACCCAGATTTAAAACCAGATAAATGAGTTCCACCATGTCTTGTATTAATATTATTGGTAAACGTATTAATTAAATCTCGCTCAGAGCGATCATAAGCAAGCGCCACTTCTACCTGCATTTTCTCTACAGTTTCATCAAAATAGGGAATATCATCATGAACACGGTTAGTTGCTAGCTGATCGACATAAGCTTTAATCCCTCCATCAAAGTGAAATACCCATTTATTTGACGGAACCTCTTCTTCATCTGTTTCGGTCATATCTGAAAGATCTTGGGTATCATCTAATCGTGTATCACTTTGTGGTTCGGAAATAGGGGTATCCTGCTTCCTATCATCAATAAGTGTAATCGTAAGCCCTTTATTCAAAAAAGCTAACTCCCGTAAGCGATTTCGAATCGTTGGAACCTCGATATGAGTTACCTCGAAAATTTCAGGATCTGGAATGAAAGTAATTTGAGTACCACTCTCGTATTCCCATTCCTCTTCGACAGTAATAACACCATGAGATATTGTCTCACCTCTCACGTACTCCTGCATCTGTACAACGTTATTTCTCTTTACTTTCACCTGCATCCATCGCGATAAGGCATTTACTACTGCAATTCCAACGCCATGTAGACCACCACTAACTTTGTAGGACTCATGATCGAATTTCCCTCCTGAATGTAGGCGTGTAGTAACGAGTTCCAAGGAGGAGATGTTATAATCGGGGTGAATTTCTGTAGGTATTCCCCTACCATTATCCTGAATAGTAATTGATTCTTGTCCATGTTCTGTTTGACCCAGTATTACACTAATATGGTCACAAGACCCAGCCATGGCTTCATCAACTGAATTATCAACAATTTCCCAGACAAGATGATGAAGCCCATTCTCATCTATACTTCCAATATACATAGCAGGACGGCGACGAACCGCTTCAAGGCCTTCTAGAACCTGTATACTACTTGCACCATATTCACTTGACAAAATTTAACACCGATAGTCCTGAAAAATGAAATTATACACAAAAATAATGTGTATTTCTTTTGAACTGAGTCAAAATCATATTTAACTCAATTATTCTAGGAAGAACTCCCTATTTAAATCTTCTTATAAGAATTCACTCCTTTTATTGACGAATTACTCTATAGAAACTCCTTTAAAACAAAGTTTACAATGCCATCCTACTAGAAATATGTGTTGTTCTTAAATAATACCTACAAGCTGTAAATCAAGGCTCATTGACCAAGAAATAGTCTGACACACAGAGATTCATCAAGTTTAGCCGATTTTAAAGCCTTACATGTCTTTTCGATTTCATACTTTATGCGAAAATTTTGAACATACAATCGTGTTTCTGAGACATCTACTAGACAATAGCTAGCATCTGGATTTTCATCTCTAGGTTGACCTACACTACCAGGATTAACCACATAACGATTATTTTTCTCATACTGAAAAGCCCAATGTGTATGTCCTATGGCTACAAAATTCCACTGATTCAGCCATTCGTCCAACCTAATTTTTTGTTCGTCTAAGGGTTCATTATTCCAATAAGGATAGAGAAAATATTCCCATTTTTTTTCTGGTGTCCCATGTACAAATAGAAAACTCATGTTATTCAATTTCAGCAATTTTTTTGTTCTTAATCGTTTTAAAAATTGGAACTGTTCTTTATTGGTTTCCTCTAGTAATACTTTACGTGTCCATCTTAAAGAGTGGACAGCTGTCTCATTAAACCATTTCACTCTTCTTTCGAAATTAACAGAAGTAATAGCTGAATCATGATTACCTTGAATGACTGTATCACAATTCTTCATAATTAAATTTATACATTCTACAGGATTTGCATAATAACCCACAATATCTCCCAGACAAACAATGTGATCCAAATTTCCATGAATTCGGAAATTCTTAATAACAGCCTCTAAAGCTTCCAAATTTCCGTGAATGTCAGATATAATTGCAATTTTCAATGTTTTGCGCTCTGATGTGCCATATCTTGTTCAACCGCTACGATCACGTAGAGATTGTTGTAATTCCTCTTTTTGAGACTCAAGTGTGGCAATTCTTTCGTTTTGTTTGCTTAATTTATCTGAAAGTTGTTTTTTGTCAGAGGTTAGAAGATCAACCTCACGTTGTAACGAAACGATACGATTCTCAGTAGTATGCTTTTGAGATTCAAATTCAACTTTCTGGTCTTTGAGCTTTTTTTGGAGTTCAGACAGTTCATTTCCCAAATCGGCATACTTTCTCTGAATCTCATCAACTTGCTCTTTGAGGGCGTTTTTCTCAGTTATCAGTGTATCTAACTGAGAAATCAGTGGCTCTACCTTTTTAAAGGCTTCTTGAACGTTTGTTTTAATAGCTTCCATTTCTGAGTTCACGTGGTCTTTTGTATTAGCCATTTCATCCACCTATGGGTTATATTGTTTATGAGTACATGTTTCAGAATTTCTGTACTTTTCAGTTTTTCCTTTCAAATAGAAAAGAAAAGGACTAGAGATTTGAGGTTACTTCATATTGGTCTTTATGTTTTATCACACTTTTTCCAAAACGCTGTTAGATATTCCAAGATGCATTTTGTAAGATGAGTTATTCAGTTATTTTCATTGAGCTAAGAATTTTAACCTCAAATACCAGCAATTTTAATACTCGAATCGTGTTTAGTTCTTGTTTGTCAATTAGTTCAGAGTGGTTAAATCCATAATAATTGATTTCTGACTAGATTAATTCAGATAATTACTAAAGCAGATGTGAAACTTGTGAAGTTAATAAGCTTTAAAGCTCCTAAATCATTTTTGGAAGATTTAGATGAATTAGTTAGAGGAGGAGTTTATAGTTCCCGATCTGAAGCGATACGTACAGCCATCCGTGATCTTCTCAAGAATGAACTCGAATGGAGAGATGGTAAACCTCCCTCATCTTTGAAATATGACGAATAAATTGATATTAAGTGAAAAACATGACTGCTACTCAAATTGATACCGAATCTCCCCCAATTCCTTTAAAGAAACGAAAACTAGGTGATAATCTTCGTCAATTGAAATTTAATCTAACAGCTGTTCGGGCAGATTTAAAATATCTTAGACGAGTTGTATATCGTGAAATCAAGTATTTCATTCCAATGACAGATTTAATCATCCTTCTCTCAACTGTACTCTTAATAGTAATTTTCCTACTTCTTATCCTACTCTTTGTCTTCCCAATATTCCTTCTTATCTTCGACACTTCTACAGATATTTCTGCTTATCAAAGTTGGATGCTCGATTCACTAACTAGCCCTGAAGTTATCCGCTGGGCAGCCTCAATTATCGGGATTGTAACAATTCTAATCAGAATGATGATAAAATCTCCCATAAACAAATATCGAGGTAAGGTCAATGCTCGGAAAGATGTCACATATATATTTGGTAGCTCAAAACCCGCTGAACAATTCCTCTTTGAGATGGTTCACAGATATGGATACGAAGAGCGTGTTTCTCTAATCGCAGATTCCGATCTATTATGGATCAGGAAACTAAAAGCTTTTATTGATGTTTATGTTGTAGAAGATATGAAAGAATTCGAAAAACCGAATTTATATGAGATTCTTGGATTTAAGAATGCCACTCGTATAATGATACTTACAGAAAGTATTGAATTAAATCAAAATATTTTAACGAATATCCGGCAAGTTCAACCAGAGGTAGAAATAATACTATTATCGCAATATTCCCCAACTTTTGTATTTAGTGACTTAGTTAAAGATGAAAACTTATTTCTTATTGAAGATTTAGATGCTACAGTACAAGGTCTCGTTCTATCATTAAGCCTAGATTTTGATTTTCCCCAAACTGCCGAGATAGACGTACCAAGAACTTACGTTGGAAAAACTGGGGATATGATGAGCTTTGATATCCCAAAAATGGAAGTTATCTTGATTCGCAGAGGAGATGAGCTTCTTCAGTCTAATGAGGAGATGCTTCCTGATGATAGAATTATTGTATATTACTACAGTAATTTTGATATGAAACGTACAAATAGGGTCATAACGGAACTTCCTTATAAGAAAAAGAAGGAAAAAGAGAAAAAGGAAAGACAGACAAAAGAACCTGAATTTGGTAAATATCTAGAGGCTTATGAGGACGAGAAACAAACTTCAGAGTTTGATTCGACTCAAAAAACAGATTTTGAACAGGAGGAAGTTTAATGAGTTTTTTTAAAAAACGGAGAGTCAGAAAGTTCGCCGAAAAAGCTGTGGAACAACAAAGTGATTTTTATGTTTTCGGGAGTAATGATTTTACAGAGGCTTTTATCGAGCAATTAATCCAGCTTGGTGCGGAAAACAAAGTATCTTTAATATCTGATATTAAATTAAATTGGATAGAAGAAGTGAAAACACGTATAAACGTACTTTATGAAGAAACAAAAGAGGAATATGCAAAACGTAATCTTTACGAAACTCTCGGATTTCACAATGCCAAGAAAGTAATCATACTCCATGAAGATCCTGTGATTATTCAAAATATAATGTCTTATGTTACAGGAAGTGAGTTTCAAGTAATATTATTGGCTCAATATGCTCCACCATTTGTGAAATATCTATCTGGTCAAAAACCTGGACAGATTATCATCGTAAATAATATTTTTCAGATCATAAATGAGTTGTATTCCAAGATGGATTTACCTCTTAGCAGACCACCTGTTATAGCAATTCCCGTTCCGAAAAAATTAGTCAATACTTCATTGCTGGATCTTAAAATTCCGAAAGTTCTAATTCTTCGAATATTAAGAGAGGAATATAGGAAAAAGCTTCTCCCAATTCATCTTCCCCCGAAAGAAACAGATAAGTTAATTCTATACTTAGAAGATTCTCAAGAGTCATTGAAGAATCTTGTTGATTATTTAACAAGGAATTGACAATAGTAACATACTACACTCTTGGGGTGACTTGATATATTATTAATTGCTCGCTTTCTATCTTTTTCTTAGCCACTTCCTTAATATTAAACTCTTCTCTCGTTAAAACGATATTATTCTCATTTAGTGATGATGTAAGAAAAAAGGCAAGTTTGAATTCAAATCTGGTCAATTCATCTAAATATAAGCTTATGGGGATCACTCCACTCGGTCCTCCGGCCCAAGATTTTGTGATTACTGAGTTAGTTTGATTGTATTCTTCATAGGACGTACTTACATAGGGTGGATTGAAATAAATTATGTCTGGGAAAAATTTTTGGGGATTAAAGCAATTAAGATAAGGACTACAGCACAAATAGTAATTTCCTGTAGGAATCCAATCGCGAAAATTCTCCTTACTTAATGAAAGCGCGATAGGAGAAATATCTGTTCCATAAAATCGCAAATGTGAGAAATTTAAACTCAAGTAAATTATTATATATCCACTACCCACTCCAATTTCACATATAACTCTCTTTTGCTTAGTATTAACCTTAAACCTAGAAAGGAAATTGACTAAAAACTCTGTAAGAAACCAAGTGTCTTCACTAGGAGGATAAACATCCAACGACGACTTTACTGAAAATCTTCGTTTCATTTCATTATCTCTGAGCTATTCCAACATCACTAGAAGATTTTTAGGAGAGTCAAACCATTCCTTTACCTATTTGGTCAAAGATTTCTTCAAGGGATCCTCTCACTCGAGAAGAATAGAGATCTGATGAAAAACGTAGGAGATCTAAGTAGAATTTGTTTTTAGCTAATAATGAAAACCAACTAAGTGTAATTACGGTATTTTTTAGTGTCCAATCTGTAGTTTCCCAAAACTGTTTCATAGTACTGTAATCACTTTTAAAGCTGGGAACCACAGTTAAGATTCGATAGATCGCATTATTTGCTGATTTTTCTGTTTCCACAACTATTCTATTCCCAAATAAGGATTTCAATGATTTTACAGCTCTTTCATTTGTTAGGTACCCCATTTCGAGTGTTGGAACAGGTATTCCATTTTGTATTACAATTTTGACATCTTGGTCAGTTTTAAACACGTCTTTTCTTACCAATCTCCCTGAAGAACTAAATACGTGTGATAGCAGTTCATAGGCATGTGCTTCGAGAACTTTTGCATAACTAAGGAAGATATCAGAGGTTGTGGTCATTTTTGATGTGGCTTCCTTCAGAAAAGGATAATTTTTCTTGGAAACGAGCGCATCTAAGACATCTGTACGCAAATTATTTGGTAAAGATCTATATTTTGCATAAAAATAATATCGACCTACATTTTTGAACTCAAAGAAGGGATCTTTCTCAAAACTTTGTGTAATCGATTTTTGAATACTCTTCATTGAAGAACTGGAAACCTCAATCAATCTGCTATCCTGTTTACCAAGATTTTTTCTATTAATATTTAAAAAATTACAAGCTTGTGAATATGTTTTTGACGCTTCCTTAGCTATTCCTTTTATTTGTTTTTCAACCAAAGAAGATACATTATTATAGCTTTTTCCTACAATAGAATCTATTTTATCAACAATCTTTCGGAAATCCTTTTCAGCATTTGATATG
>JAEOTM010000035.1 GCA_016839815.1 Candidatus Hodarchaeota archaeon | reverse complement strand
TAAGAAGAAGATTAATGTAAATAGCAGTACTGGAAATGGTCTTCGCATTATGGTTGGTTACAAAGGGATTTAATACATCCGTATTTCATGATTAAATTCTAGCGTTGATTTAAACACTTTAATTGAAAGACTAGAAAATGACTTAATTTTACTGATAACGAGAACATCAGTCTATGTGGTGCGAATGATTTTACCATCTTCCATGTGAATGGTCCGAGAAGCATATTGGGCAATTGTAGGATCATGCGTAACAAGAATGGTGGTTATCCCTTGATCCTGATTGACCTGTTGGAGTAATTTCATTACCTGTTCTCCAGTTATCGAGTCAAGATCTCCAGTAGGCTCGTCTGCAAAGAGAATTGATGGAGTATTGATTAAAGAACGAGCAATTGTAACACGTTGCATCTGACCACCCGAAATTTGGTTTGGAAACTTCCCAGGAAGATTTTCCGAAAGTCCAACTTTTTTAAGAATGTCCAAAGCGTCCTCAGATCCTTGGGATTTCCCAGCTAAATTTCGAGGATATGCCACATTTTCTTGATTAGATAAAATCGGGAGTAAGTTATAGAATTGAAAAATAAAACCCATCTTATCACGACGAAAGGAAGTTAGACTATTATCTCGTTTGAATAAACGGCTTAAATTCTGACCATCAACGTAAATAGTTCCACGATCTGCAACATCAAGCCCAGCAAGGATATTCAAGAGTGTGGTCTTACCTGAACCACTAGGACCCATAATAGCAACCATTTCACCCCGTTTAATGTCAATATCGACACCACGAAGGGCATAGATAGTACTAGTTTTCATCTTGTACGTTCTAAACAAATCCTGTGCAAAAATCATGGAATCATCTGGAACATCAAGATCAATAATTTTGTCCACTTCAAAGCCGATTCCGCCTTTAATAACTGTGAAATATTGAACATCCTGGTAGGTGTCAGTATAGAACCGAAGATATTCTAAAGCACGGTAAAGAACCACCACAAAGCCTAGTAGATCTTTCTCCTTGGGGTTAATTGTATTACCAGATATCTCACGCGATGTAGCTTGCAATAATAAGGCTTGAACAGTTTCAGAGAAAAGACCAAGCTGATCTTGCAGACTGATAACATTAGTGATTTGATCTGCAATATCATCAATAGGAGCTAGGTTTGTAACAAACTTTACCAATTCAATATTGTCTAAATCCTCAGCCTCAACAAGAAACTCGAAAACACCACTTCGACACCGATGTAGCTGGCGAAGAGTTCCTCGAAGAAGCTCACGAATACCAAAGATTTTACCAGCCATGACTTGAAGCATATCTTCTGTAAGTTTCTTGTGCTTAACACTGATGGCAGGAAGCTGGGAGGCATCATAAGCCTCATGAAAGGCCTGAATTTCCTTCATTCCTGCAAGAATGATTTTATGGGCTCGGTCAAGAGCAGGACTAATAATCTTCAGGAAATTATGGGTAAAAACAATCAAGATCAATTCATCAGCGATCTCACCCATAGCCTCCTTAGCAACCCCTGTTTCAATAGGACGGTTAAAAACTTCATCAGCAATCACAATGCGATCCAGTTCTGTTCCAGGAAGATCCCAAAGCACGACGAACGTATCTCGCATCATTTCCGTAAGAGTTTTATCAACTTGGTGGATCAGTTTGTCTAGATTAGTGTTAATCTCAGATTTAATCTGTTTGAGATCAGAAGTATTATCATAATAGAGAACATTGGCAGCTTCTTTTAATATCTTGAGCGAATCGGAAATTTCGGGATCTTTCCGAATCTCAGCTAATCGGATTTTTTGGCGTTTGCTCCAATATTTCTTATAACATTCCTTAAGGCGTTCTTCAAATCTCTGACGATCAACACCACCTTTAACAGTATCCACATTCAAATTCGCTTTAAGTAGTAAGAATGTATTGAGCTCCTTGACAACAACTTCGGGGGAGATTTTAGAAGCGTCCCAACCTGGGATAAAACCTGCAAGAAACGCTTGAAGACGTTCTTTTGGGGAACGGGCCATTTTCTGGACAGTAGTAATCAAGCGATTCTTAAGGTCTGCAGTCTCATACTTCTTGGTCTTATTAATAAGGAAGAAACCATACAATTCAGCTTTTTCTAGAGCCATCATTTTTCCTCCTCGACAATTTTTCCATCATGAATACGGACAATTCGATCACAAAGCTCACCTATTTTTTCAGAATGCGTCACAAGAACCATAGTTTGCTTATTTTCTTTATTAAGACGGCGAAAAATAGATAAAATGTCTGAGCTCGTGGTTGTATCCAAATCTCCAGTTGGTTCGTCACCTAATAACAATTTGGGTTGGGTGATCAGTGAACGTGCAATAGCGACCCGTTGCTGTTGCCCTCCGGAAAGTTCACCAGGTTTATGATCTAATCGGCCTCCTAAACCTAATTCTCGAAGTAGTCTACTAGCACGTTGACGAGCAATAGCCTGATCTTGTTGTTGTAACAAGAGGGGGAGCATAACATTCTGGAGAGCAGTAAGAAAGGGGAAGAGATTGAAAAGCTGGAAAATAAACCCGATCTTATCACGACGGAAGGTTGTCATCATTTTATTGGAAAGAGTATCCATATCTATACCATCTAGAATAATCTCGCCTTCAGTTTTACGATCTAAACCCCCCATCATATTCAGTAGAGTACTTTTTCCCGAACCAGAGGCACCCATGACAGCAATCATCTCTCCGTGCTTTATAGTTAAATTTACCCCTCGTAAAGCACGAACCTCGGCAGGGGTACTCGGAGCATAGATCTTGTGCACATCAGTTAATTCTAGCATGTATTCAGAGTCAGTCATGTCATATCACCTAGCCAACATACCTCAATGCCTCAGAAGGAGGAATTTGCGCAGCTCTCCATCCAGGTATAATCGCTGCAATGAAAGCAGCTCCAAAAGTTATAAATGAATAAAGACCAATTATAGCCCAAGGAATCAAGAAAGTAGCACTCCCACCACTATTGATATCCGTAAGAGCCCAACCTAAGAGGGATCCGTTAATTAAACCGACTACAAGTCCGATAAAGCCCATCACAACCAGTTCTGTCAAGATAGCGAGAATCAAAGTTGAACGAGTAAACCCAATAGCCCGCATCATACCAATTTCTCGCTTGCGTTCACTAACAGAACGAACGGAAACAACAAGTAAGCCAATAATCCCAACCAAGAAGCCTAAGGACGTAAAAACTTGCATAAAATTGAACATCCGATATTGCATCTCTAATTGGAATTCAAAAACACTCCAGAGAGGCACACCAATAACACCATACATCCCTTGAGCTTGACGAAAACTACCAGTAACTGAATTGGCAGTCGATTCAATCATTTTTGAGATGTCCTCGTTCATTTGATCATCCAAAAGACCACTAGTTTTAACTAAAAACATATTAGAGGCATTAACTAATTCACTAGGGTAAAACGCAAGATTTTGAGCATACTCCTCCGGAATATAAAGGGAAGGAGCACCAAACATAGGACCAGAGACAACAGAAATAGAGATACTAGCATAAACTTGTTCGATTGGACTACCAAATGAAGTAATAGCTCCAATAACAAACTCAACAAGTGTCCCATTCTTATCCTGCAACCAGATAGATTCATCGACGGGGGATTTATCCGTGCCTGCGGGGGAAATAAGGTAATAATTGCTGGAAATAAGAAACGGTTTCTCCTCCCCAAAACTATTATGGATTTTTGTGCCATTAAAGAAGGCTTCCCAAGTTGTTTGATCCTCACGATCAATATCCGCTTCTTTTGCACCACCACTGGTTACACTATCAAGAAGTACATTCTTGGAGGACATTAACTGTAGTTCAAAAGCTTGAGTCTCATTATCGCTCCAGAATGTCTCCTGATTGACAACAAAACAGGTCGCAGGAAGGGTAGTATCAGAACTCGAATAATTTAGTTCATCTTGGAAGAACAGTTGAGCAGAATCACTCGGAATAGTAAGCTTACTAACATGCTCTATTCGAGAATCAAGGGAGGTAACCAGTTGATCAAAACTAGTATTGTCAGGAATGGGAGTTTGAGAAACAATAGCAATATCAATTCCACCTGATAAGTCATACATTTGTTCATTAAAGCCATAACGCTGACTGTAACTCCAAGTGGCCATAAAAACATTGAGTGTGAGAACAGAGGCAAAAATGGCAAAGGTTAAAGTGGAGCGGGTCTTGTTAGAAGCCATATTACGGAAAGCGACCTGAGCAATGGCAGCAAGAGCTTTAAAGTACTTGGTGAATGCTTCGGCCCCATCAGCAATAAAATCCAGATTTAGTCCAATAAAAACAATGGAACCAATAACCAGAGAAAGCAAAATACCAAGAATTGCCATAGTACCTCCTGAACCCTCTTCAATCCAATCAAAAACAACAAAAATATAGAAGAGCGGAAGAGCAAGAAGAGAAAGAGCCATGAAATTCATAACAAGATGTTTATTGACAACAAAATAAGAAAGAATCAAGGGAACACTAACAAAAATCAAAATAAAGGGAAAGTAGATAGCTTCTGCATCATTAATGTTGCGAAACGCAGAGGGACCTTCCCAAGGAGCTTTATCAAGCGTGAAAAACCAAATAATACCGAGAATTAGCATACCAATACCTAAATAAAAACCACGACGGCTAAATCTTTCCTCTGGAGGAGGAATAATCCCTCGTATAACTTCAACAATATTAATGCGGGAAGCACGAACAGCTGGGAGTAACGCTGTAAATAAAGCAAGACTGATTCCAAGGATAAGGGATTGAATAAGAACATTTGGAGTAATAATAAGCCGAGTAACTTCCAAAGGTAAACCAAACGTTTGAGCAAACATATAAATCAGAAAGTAAGCATAAACACTTCCCATGGGAATAGCAACAAAAGCTGCAATAATTCCAAGAAGACCAGCTTCAACAATCAACTGCAGAATAACCTGCCTCCGTTGAACACCAATGGCCCGAGAAATCCCCGTTTGAACCTCTCGATCCTCAACAGACATAAATTGAATGTTAATGATTAACAAAAGACCCGCAAAGATAACTAATGCCCCAAAAACGTTCATGATCATTCGTAAAGCATCCATTGTGGGACCAATTGAGTCTTTGGTAGCTTGACGAACATCAGTAATTGAAAAGAGATCAGAAATTTGATAACCTGGGAGAATGAATTCGGGGGGAATAGTATCGCCAAGAGTATTGAGTTTAGCACGAATATCATTCACTAATGCTTCACTTTCTGGTTTAGTGTCTACATCATCGGTTATAGCAAGATAGATAACATTAATCGATTGACCGAAGGGAAGAAGAGCCTGCAAATCTGCAAGAGATAAGACCGCATGGGTGGCAAAATCCTCCTCTCCACGGCCCTTATCCCCATAAATACCGCGGATAGTACGAATGCCCTCTGATTTTTTGTCACCAAAACCTATAGAAATCGTAATATTCTCGTCAACCTCAACAGATAACCGGTTAGCTAAATCTTCACCAAGATACAACTCGTTGGATTGCAATTGACTTAAAGAGAGAACTTGATCAAGGTTACTTGCATTATAGTATTCGCCAAAACCCTTTTCAAGTGGATTTACTCCCATAAAGGGCACTGCAACCTCAATATCCCCCGTAGCGTCATTAAGAAGAGTACCTTTCCAGGATAAGCGAGCTGTGACGGATTTAATATGAGAACTGCTATTCACAAGTGAATTTTCAAGGTAAGTAGTGTAAAGAAATTCGGGAAAAACAGGACTAGCAGTCCCAAAAACCTGAATATGGCGCTTACCTATTGAATAGATGGAACCATCTAACCATGACTGTTCTACAGAGTCAACACTAACTTGAACCCCAAGAAGAAGACTGACGCCAAGGGCAATACCCAAGATGGCATAAATATTCTTAGCTTTTCGACGATAAACGGACTTTAAAGAGTATAGAAGAGAAGCAAATGTAGATTTCATCCTGTTTGTCCCACACTTTTGTTAAATAATAGGAATATTTTCATTATACTCCTCCTTAAAAAATCTCTCTAGTCCAATAAATCATTTCAAGGTTGGATTCAGAGACCATCTAATGAAGGCTTGATCTAACTTCTGAATGATGATGTTTCACACTAGGTTTGTAATTCAGAAAGGATAAAAATGTAGGAGGGAATATTGAATTGTGAATACAACGATAAAGTCAAGAAAATAGACTAAATTATTCCTATTAAATGTAAACTCATTATATTAAAAATTAGGATGGTTTTTAAACTGGATTTAGTTGAAAACAATAACTCATTAAGCACACAAATAGAACATATTATTCCTGGTGTTATTGCTTTATTAACAGCTCTAGTTCTAGTCATAATATCAATACTAGGTCCTTTAGGGTCCAAGAATATTATATATCGAACTTCTATTACAGGAACGAATCAATTAATTGGTCAAGATTTGATAAATCTTATATTTATAGCACCTATCTGTCTAATTGCTGGAGTATTACAACTAAGAAAACATAGACATGCGAAATTTTACCTAAATTTTCCTGGAATATATCTAGTATATTCAGGGCTAGTTTATGCTATCGGTTCAGAATGGGGAAATCCCCTTTACGATTCTCTAGAAGCCAATTCTCATCATTTTGTGTGGTTATTTTTGTATCTTTCAATTTCAGGGGTTATTTTATTGATATATTCTTTCTCAAAATTCACCACAGAAGATTCTCCATTACTAAGTAAGAAATTTAAAAGAGCGAGTGTATTTTTCTGGGGCGGTTTATTATCCATTTTTGCCATAGAACGCGTATTTACGATAAATGAAGTAATTATACATGGAACCAATGCATCAACAACATATTCAGTAGCACCGATGTTGTTTTGGATGATTAAGTGTTTTGATTTGATATTTATGATAACAATAGGATATCTAGGTATTTATTTGTATTTATTCCACTACAAAAGTGCTTATGGATTTGTAATAACTACGTTGGGCGCCCTCCTTACAATGGGTATTGCTGTTGTTAGTATGCAGTTTGTAATGCTTCTGAATGATGACCCTTTGTCCAGTGTTTTTAGAACACTATTCTTTATTATAGCGAGTGGAGTAGTTATTAGTATTTATTTGAAAATGACTAATATTTTAAACAAAGAGTTGATCAAATCTTATTTAAGATGAGTTCTTTACACTAGAAGAATTTGAGAATCTTATAACAGTTTCTCGAGCATCTTAGAGACTTCTTTAACGAATTTTGGACAGTTACCAAATGCTCCTGTCTTGAATGCATGTTCTACATCTTCTTTCGATATTAAATCGTGTTTGATAAGCTCTCTACAGATTATTGATCCGTTAAGAGATTTAAATTCATTTAAAAATTGTCCTCCAACTCGGTTAACTTCTTCTTGATTTTTTCCTTTGTCTCCACTGTATTTAAGACCGATTACCATCAGTGCACCAGTTAAAGCCCCACAAATATTTCCCGTTCGAACAATTCCACCACCAAATGCTGAAGAAATCTTCAAACAGGTATCATAGTCAACTGTTCCTAGGCCCATTTGTCCTCCATAAGTGGCAAATATTGCTTGGGAACAGTTATACCCTTTTTTTGACATAGTATCTTTTGCTGTTTCTGATAAATTAGGTTGCATGACTCTTATCCAAGTTAGTGGGTATTTAAGAATTTACATTGAGGGAGATTGATCTGTTTTACAATGCTGGTTCCAGGATCTCTCCCATTAATCAGTCATGAAATATGGACCTGGGATAATCAATCATTCGAAAGTAGGTTTTAACAGAGGAATTGTGCGGTTTATAACAAGCAACCCGTGTATCCTCTCTAGAACCGAATTTTTCTATTTAGAAATCTTGTGGACTAAAACACTTAAGGGGTTCCAATTATGAATTTTCTTACTTAATAGATATTAAAGCCTACTAATTCAGCGAAAATTAACTTTCATCTAGGGGATCCATCTTCCCTTTCCAAGCTGATCACATCAAATAAAGTTAAAAATCCAATAATAAGTGAAATTATCCCAATGATTATGAATATAAAACCTATTAACACAATATTAAAATGGTATTGATTTCTTGGATTTGTTGAAAAGCTAATGAATACTCCTACAAAAAGACTAATGAACCCGTAACAGATTCTAGCTATATAAAGCACTTTCTTTCTTCTTTGAAATTTTTTTCTTTGTTGTAAAGCTTTTTCTGATTGGGGTGTTCCCTCACCGTTTAATTTAGAGTTGCAATTCTTACAGTTTGAGAATAAAGCGTTGTTTTTTTCCCCACAGGCTTCACAATATATATAACTCACTGTAAATCCTCTAGAATTCGACCCTAAGTCCCTCACCTTAAGTATTTTCATCTTTGTTTTTATCTGTTTTTCAGAGTGATACTTGAAACGTGCAATATTTAGAAGGTATAATCCGATTATTATGAATTTTAGGAGAGATACTCTGCATCAATTTAAAAAAAATTAAAAAACCCTCCCGTAATATCCTCTCTGATTATCTTCGTGTCTTCCACCATTTCAAAAACTTAGGTTTGATGAGATAAAATAAACCAGCATATGCTAATATGGCTAAAACTGAAAAAATGAAAAATCCTTCAGCTTGCAAGTTTGGATCTTCATTTAAAACCATCACCAAAGCCATACAGACAACTGCAGTAGAAAGAGTAACGAAAAATCCATAAAAAGCCAACATCAGTGGATAGGCTTTCTTGGGTCTTGTTAGGAGAAGATATAATCCGATAAAACCCAGGGGAATTGTTAATCCTAAATCAAAGTAACGTATTACCCAAAATACGTTAGGTGATTCTTGATACGACCCCGTTGAAGTATCACCTGTCGTCACTACCTCTAAGATCTCCTGAAGCCACATTGATACAAAGAATAACAAGAAAAAGGTCATGAGACCAGCATAAATTCTTAAATTTCGTGTATTAAATTCAGGAGCATCATTTTCATGAAACATTCCCAGACTACCCATAAAAAGGATTAAACCTCCAATAATTAGTGATAGAAAGAGCCAATAATACTGTTCAACATTCCCTGTATAAGCTGGATGGTTCCATTCCTGACCGATTCCGTACGCAAGTCCTGTATATAGGCATACATATATTCCTACTAAAATAAGAAAATATTTTGCTTCAGATTTCCTTCTTAAGTGCAACACTCCTCCAATCAAACATAAAGGTGCAAGTAATATTAGGTTGACAAGATCTTGACCTTGAGTTTGAGAAATCGCAGAAGGAGAGGTTCTGTGCTGAAGGATGTCCAATCCTAGGGGTCCAAGCAAAGACAAAAGGATCAATAACATCGCTACAATTAATGCTGTTGTGCTGATCACTAGTCTTTCAAATGATTCAACTTTTGATTGAGATTCCATATTAGTTCACATACTTGATGTTTTGTAGTTTAGTGAGATCAATATCTAGCCTTAATTCTCCTGTTTCAAATTCTATTACTAAAATCGATTCTGAAACTATTTTGATTTGATTTACCTTATCCATTGCAACAATTAGTGCAAAATTATTGGATAGTGTTTTATCCCATGAGAGACTCTGAATTGCTTCCTGATTGCTTAAGGAAAGAATCAATTTCTGAATTTTAGCCATTTTTTCTCTAATTAACGAGTCAAATGAAGAATTAATATTATCTTTCTAACAACTCTCGATAAAATTTGGAATCATCCGAAATTCTCGGATTGATCAAAACAACCAAAATACTCTCTACTTCTCCATAGGTATTTCCCCTCTTTCCCAATAATATTCCCATATACGTAAAAGATACTTAATGCCTTCTTCATCTCCTTTTTGCACATAGAATCCCTTTGTAAAATCAGGTGTTCCCTTAGTATCGGAGAAGAATATCATTCCCGTTTCACCATCTGCTACTAATAGAGCAGTGGAAATATGAGGTAAAACACGTGCAAGAGTACTCCGATTAAAATTTTCAATATTAGGACGAAATTTTGCCATCTCTGGTGGCACCAAATAACGTGTATCCATCGAAAGTTTACCAACTGGGAACGCTTGATCAGTCATGATCCATACTTCACTTTTTAATCCCTCTGTAATCTCTTGTAGTTTCAACATCACATTTCCCGACCCCTGTATTAATTCACTATTCATAAGATAATCTAAATTCCGTAAAAAGGATATAGGAAGATCAATTAAATCATGTTCCTTAAAATAATCAGCATAATAAAAGATAAAGTCAAGAGGGGAATAAACACCAATTAAAAGTTCTCCAAAAGAAGTTAATTTTAAATTTTTTGACCCTGATTCTTTTTCTACAAGCTTCTGCTCTATAAGTCTATTGATATGGCGGGAGACTTCTGAATTGGAGATCGCTAATTGTTTTGTGAGGGAAGTAAATGAAGATGGAAAGATGCTTAACTTTTGAAGAATATCGATTCGGATGGGATTAGCAAATTCCAAAATCGGCTTTTTTTTTGAATCCATTCTACTCATATTCTTTGAGTTTTGGCCAACTTTTAATGATTTATTGTTGAAAAATATTATCACAATCGAAGAATTTCTCTAGTTTGTTTTCGATGGCGGAAAATCCATTCAGACTGATTTTTAAATTCTAGACTACTCACTCAAGTAGGCCTTACTTGAATTTATATTCAAGTACTATTTTTGGTGTTTAATGTGAAAGTACAAAGTTTATTTGGACTTCTTTGTTTATTGTTGTTTATTGGAATTTTCCTACCAAAAGAACCCTTACCTGTAACCGCGAGTCTTGGGGACGATTATTTTGAAGATTTTGAGGGATCTGCTTTCTCCGCATGGACAGCGACAGGTCTTTGGCATGTTGAAGATTATAACAACGCTTCAGATCCATTAGGTGGAATTCCAAGTGGCACAAAATATGCCTGGTATGGTAATGCTACCACAGAAAACTATGAGACATATGACATTAATAATACCGATACTCCAAACTTAGGTGAGCTAATATCAGATAGACTTGACTTAACTGGTTTTACAGGACAAACCTTTCTTACTTTCTGGTCTTGGGCAGAAACAGAAGAAGGAGATTATTACGATCAAAAAAATATTCTGATATCAATTGATGGAGGAATTTCTTGGTCGTATCTTGGGAATGTAATTGTTGAGGGAGAACCCTCTTGGCAGTTAATTTATTTTGATATTAGTTCCTATCTTAATTCGAGCAATGTGTATATTAAATTCTCATTTGACACTGTGGATTCTGCGGCAAATAACTATCGAGGCTGGTGCCTTGATGATATTGAGATTACCTCAGATTTTGAAATTCCAGAATACTTTGAACTCTGGATAGATCAAGATTATTATGCTCGTGTAGGTGAAACACGTTGGATGACATTCAATGTACTATCTTACTTCAATCATACCATGCCCAATGTAACTATTGGTGTAGTCATGGTTGGCCCAGAGTCTAATAGTTCTCTCTACTACAACGAAAATGTTTATATCTCGAATTATGGCCATTGGAATATTACTTTAGGTTATACATTTACTTATTCTGGCCATTATGACGTTTTTCTGTATTTGATTGATGATATTGGAGAAGTATGGGATAAGTGGTGTTATTGGGAAGTAGAACCCGAGCATTTCTATCTATGGATTGATCAAGACAATTTTGGCTTAGTTGGTAACTATTCTTGGATGTATTTTTACGTCGAATCCTATTTTGGTCATGATATGAATGTTACAATAAAAATCGAAATGTTTGGTCCTTCTACAACTACAGTCCTATATTCCAATTCTTCAGTTCTCATTCCTGCTGGTGGTGTCTGGACAATCAATTTAAATTATCTTTTCCCAGAATCTGGTCATTATGATGTCCAGCTTACTTTAACTGACGATATTGGGGATCAATGGGTAACTTCGTGTTGGTACGAAGTATTTGATGACCCTGAATTCCTCTGGCTCCAAATCTTCCAAGATATGAATGCTGAAGTTGGTGAAACACGATGGATAGATTTCCAAGTCTATTCCAATTTCTCATATCCCCTTACTAATGTCGAAATCTATGTTGAAATAGCTACACCTACCTCTGGAAATCATTCTCTCTATTGGAGTTCCAATACCACTCTCTATTCTCAGAATTATTGGTGGACATCTACTGAATATACTTTCTATGAACCTGGAGATTATTACGTCTTTTTCTACGTGAGATTAGCAACTGGTGAACGATGGACGGCCACCTGTTGGTGGGAAGTTTATGATAAGCCTGGAGATGCAATAGAAATGTGGATTAATCAAGACTACGAAGCTCTAGTAGGGCAGGAAGTCTACCATGAATTCCATGTCAAGACCCACTTTGCTGAACCACTACTTGTCAACATAGAAATTGTAATTGAACATCAGGGTGTAGTACTATTTAACGATGAAATGCATGACATTATCCTAGAACCTGAAGCTGAATGGGTCTATTCCCTCTATTTCACATTCCACGAACCAGGTTTTTATGATGTCTATTTCTATCTGGAAGATGCAAATGATCACTCCGTTAACTGGGAATGTTATTGCTGGTGGGATATCTATGAAGGAGATATGGCACTATCTATTGATTTTTCCTCTTCGATAACAGTCAATGAAACTGAAATTGGAGTTTTACGAGTAACTAATTATTCCAATGAAACACATGATTTCTATGTGATCGCTTCCGTATCCGATCAACAAGGAACTGACACTCCTGTATTTGAAGAAATGGTTCATACTCTTTATCCAGGTGACACTTGGCAAGCTGGATTTAATCTCACTTTTGATACAGTTGGTCAATATAAACTCTGGATGATTGTCAATTCCACTGCAGGGCAGTATTATACAGAGTTTGAGTTTGAAGTTCTTCCTGAAAAACCTCTTACATCAGAGGATCCTCAAACCACTACAATCCCCTCATTATCCCCTGGTTTTGAACTGTACCTTCTACCAATAGTGATCCTCACCATTGTCTACCTACGTAAAAGGAAATAATTTCCTTTTCTCCCTTCTTTTTTCCCTTTTTTCGAAATTGTAGAAATTCCAATTTTACATTTCAATACTCGTGAATAAACCTGAATTCAACAGAATTTGACTCCAGAATACATTTCCCTGTTGTTTCTATTCTCTCCTCTCAATAGTTCGTGTATCGAAAAGGAGAAACATTGCGAAGAACTCAAAAAAGACTCTGTTCTTAGAAAAGAATACCGTTAAAAAATCGAACTAAGTAAAATTTATACTCAAAATTCTCATATAAGATTGGTGCTGATATGTCTGTCACAAAGAGCATTGTTATCATCAGGATTAGGACAATTCTTAGCAGAATTTGGTCACAAAGAGTTATGTTATCATATGGAGTAGGAAAATTCTTAGCGGAGTTTTTCGGGCAAGCATTTCTTGTAATAGGCTTTTTCTACTACGAAAATGTTGTTCAACTTGATCTTGGATTAACTGCGTTAGCGTTCATCCTGTACTCTCTATGGAACGCTGTCAACGATCCATTGATCGGGTACTTCACGGAAAAAAAACAAACACGATTTACACAAAAATTTGGTAGGCGATTTCCTTGGATTCTAGGCGGATCGTTCCTTTATTCGATTTCCTTTATCATAATATTTGCAGTTCCAGAAACACTAGCTATCCCAGAAACTTTCACCGAAGAAATTATGGTATTCTTATGGTTACTCTTCTCAATTTGTATCTTCGATTTCCTCTTCAGTTTATGGGATGTTTCATATCAAAGTGTTTTTCCTGATAAATTTCGTACTGAACAATTGAGAAATCGAACAGCTGGTTATGGAGCCGGTATTGGAGTTTTTGGAATAGCACTTGGCTTTATATTGGCTGATACCTTGACTGATTCCAATGTTTTCTCTAGCTATATTACAGCTGCTGCTATATTCTCTTTGATAGGATTATTTGTAGCATTATTAATGATAGCAGGTGTAAGAGAAACTCCTGATATGATTGAAAGATACTTCCATGATAGGCAACTGAAAGAAGAAGAATCATTTTTCAAAGAATTAATTAATGCCTTGAAAACACGTAATTTCTTTGCATGGATAGTACTTTACCTATTTTACCAATCGGCAGTAGTTTCTTTAGTCTCATCGATAGAATATATCGGAGATTATATTTTACCACCTGATACATCCAATTTGCTAATATTTGTAGGTTATTTACTTGGAGCGTTATTAACAATCCCCATATGGTTGAGACTCGCTAAAAGGGTTTTAAGTAATCAGCGTATGCTTATGATAACTGCTGGAGTTATGATAATAGCATTACTTCCGATGACTTTTGCCAATTCTCTCATAGAATTTTCTAGCTTAGCGTTTATAATGGGTATTGGCTTTGGAGGATATTGGATGCTAATGAATCCTGCTTTAGCAGATGTCATTGATGAAATCGTAGTAAAAACAGGTAGACGTAATGATGGGATCTTTATGGGATTCAGAGCGTTCTTTGGTAGATTAGCTATTGCTATTCAAGCTCTAATATTTCTCTTTGTTCACGAGTTAACTGGTTTTGTTCCAAAGGTTAGACCACAATCTGAAAGTGCCGCTTTTGGAATCCATCTTCACACAGCCACGATTCCAGCTCTCATTTTGATCTGTGGTGTAATAGTCTTTTGGTTCCTGAATACTCTCACCCCAGAGAAAGTGGCAGCAAACAAAAGTAAATTAAAAGAACTGAATCTATAGCTCTTCAGTTCTCTTCTTTTTTTCCAAATTCAAAATAGATTTAGTATTATTTCATCAGTTCAACAATATGTGAATGAATTTCTTTCACATTAACTGTTTCCTCAGTTCCTTTACGCATATCCTTCAGAGTGACTTTTTTTTGTGCTAGATCTCTTTTACCAGCAATAATAACATATGGTATCTCTAGACGATTGGCATGTTCAAGATTTTTTGAGATGTTACGATTTAGGAGATCAACTTCAGTTGGAATGCCTTTCTGTCGCAACTGTGTGGTAATTTTTACGCAAGTATCTATTGATTTTATAGGTATAATATAGACTTGAGTTTTACTTGCTGGGGGAGTCCTTTGGGTGGCTAAAGCATCGTATATTGTATCTAAACCAAATGAGATTCCAACAGCAGGGATAATTTGCTTTGAATCTAGGAATTTCCCGATAATTCTGTCATACCGCCCACCTGCACATAAAGAGGAATCAAGAATCGTAGAGTCTTTAGTGAACGCTTCAAATACGGTTCCTGTATAGATTTCTAATCCACGAGCGAGACTATAAAGAAGTTTTACGTCATCAATTATCCCGAATAATTCCAAATATTTATAGAGTTCTCTTAATTCTTGAATACCCTCTTTACCTATTTTATTTTCGATTTTTTTCTCCAATTGATCCAGAATTTCTAAATATGGACCTTCTAGTTTAAAATAAGCAAAGATACTCTCAGTTAAATCTGAACTTATCCCTTTATCAGCTAGTTCTTCCCGTACACCATCTAATCCGATTTTTTTCATTTTATCAATCGAGAGAATAGCTGTACTTAATAATTCTGAGGGGACACCGGCTGCAATTAGTATTCCAGAGAGGAGCTTTCGATTATTTACTTCCAGATAGACATCTAGTCCCAATTGTTTAAAGATTTGATGAGCTAACGCCAAACATTCTGCATCAGCTAACATTGAGGTGACACCCACCGTATCTGCATCACATTGCACAAATTCACGATATCTTCCTTTTTTAATTGGACCATCACGAAAGCAAGGGCCAATTTCGTAACGTTTAAATGGTTTACTCAAATGGGGGTTCATTCCAATCAATCTAGCTAGAGGAACAGACAGATCATAACGTAATCCTAGCTCTCGTTGCCCTTGATCTGATAATTTGTAGGTTTCTTTAAGAATTTCTTCTCCACCTGAATATTTGGAAGCTAAAACTTCCCAAAGTTCCAAAATTGGTGTGGTTGCTGGTCTAAAGCCATATAATTGAAAGGATTCCTTCAAGATATCAACGATTTCCTCACGGAGCACTTGTTCTTCAGGAAGATTATCTTTAGTTCCCTTTAAAATCGATAATTCTACCATTACTCTCACTACTTATTTAATATGCCGTTTATAGACTTCTATGTATTGTTCTGCTGATTTTGACCATGAAAAGTCTTGCTTCATGCCTCGCTTCATCAATTCTGCCCATTCAGATTTTCGTTGAAAAATCTTCAGAGCATTTATCATGGCTTCCTTGAATGACTCGACTGTAAATTCGTAAAAAATGAAACCTGTCCCTCGGATTGGATGCGTCTGGTAATCAATAACACTATCCGCAAGACCACCAGTGTGGTGTACAATAGGAACCGATCCATATCTTAAACTATACTTGTCATTAAGACCGCATGGTTCGTAACGGGATGGCATTAGAAACGCATCAATTCCAGCCTCAATTTGATGAGCTAAAGCTTGACTAAAACCGATTTTCACACCGATTTGGTTTGGAAATCGTTTTCTGAGGTCCAGAAACTCCTCTTCTAACTTTGTATCTCCACTTCCCAACAACACAAATTGGAGCTGATGTTCAGGTAAAAGATCCTTCAGTGCTGCAATCACTAAGTTCATTCCTTTTTGCCATGCTAGGCGTGAAACAAGGCCAGTAAGCAAAACATCAGATTCTACTGGAAGGGAAAAATACTTCTGGATAAATTTTTTACACTCTACCTTTCCTGATGTATCTGCTAAGGAATAATTAGCAGCTAAATGGGAGGATTTTTCAGGATTCCAAATTGAATAATCCACACCGTTCAGAATACCTGTTAAGTTCTTCTTCCTGGTTGTTAGAATATCATGTAGACCTGCTCCAAGCTCTTTCGTTTGAATTTCCTTAGCATATGTTGGACTTACTGTTGTCAATTCATCAGCGAATTTCAACCCTGCTTTCATCAGATTCAGTTTTCCCCAAGATTCCAGGTAATTTGGACTTAGATACTTTCGGGGGAGCTGGAGAATTGGAAATTTCGATTTAGGAAACTTTCCTTGATAAGCAAGATTATGAATGGTGTATACAGTCATAGGTCGGTTTCTGTTTTTGTAAAAATCTGAAATTTGTGTATACAGGGGAATAAGGGCCGTTTGCCAATCGTGACAGTGAAAAATATCATAGCTCTGTTCTAAAGATAACTGTTCAATTACTGCTAACGCTCCTTTACAAAAGAAAACAAATCTTTCTAGATTATCAGGGTAATCTTTTCCCCCACGAACGTAAAGATCCGATCTCTTCCGAAAAAGGTGATAATTATCTATAAGATATACAGATACACCTCGATCCTCTATCTTATAGACTTGCCCATTCAGGGTTTTTGATCCCAGCTTAAGCTTAAATTCGATCTTTGTCTTAGTTACTTGAAAATTACCCCTTTCTATATCACGGTAAAATGGTAAAAAAACATCTACATTATTGATATAAGAGAGTAACTCCTTAGGAAGGGAACCAACTACATCAGCCAATCCTCCTGTTTTTACATATGGATCCATTTCACTGGCAAATAAAGCTACACGCATAGACCAATGACACCTAATTATGTTCTACTTCTTTTCAATTTCAGAGAGTAATACTGTCTATTCAAAGAAATTGGTATATAAAACCCACCAGAAAGTAAATTAGATAAAGATTCGTAGTTTTTCTAGTTCTGGAAGTTTTATATCAACGAGTTTTTATGTTATTATCAGTTTATCCACTTGCCTCTTGAGATATGGTTGGATGATATGAATCTCGAAAAGAAAACGAAAGATCTTCAAAAATATGAGAAGAAAAAAAAGTGGGATGACGCAGCAAAAACAGCCGTAGAAATTGCAGATTATTACGTTGAGGAACAGAAGGACTATAAGCAATCCCTAAACTATCTTGAACGAGCTATTACTGCGCGACAGAAAGACAAACGAGCTGAGGCTGTTATCGTACTATATCGAAGAATCATCAACGTAGCTAGAAGAGGAAAAACAAAGACTCAGAAAGAACTTTTTCGGTATGCAGCATCCGCCATTCCGATCATTGAAGAATATATTAAAGTACTGGTAGAAAATGAAGAATATATAACTAAAAACGGTGCGTTAACAAGATATTTCTTGGGGGAATGTCGTGAAATTGTCTCTGGAATATCACAAAGGAATAAAGAGTTTTTATTAGCAGGAAAAGTGTTTGTAGAGGTAGGAAAACAACTTGCACCTTCCAAAAAGACAGAACGCGAACGAGAATCAGAAGAAGCCTTTGAGAAATCGCGTATTATATTTTCACTTATGAAAAATCAAGAAGAAACTTTTGAATCCTTACTAGCTGAAGCAGAAATCAATATTAGAAAAAACAAATTAGAAAAAGGTTTTTATCTATTTGAAGAGGCAAGAAGTCTATTTGATGATCAAGAGCACAATATTAAAGTCATCGATATCGAGAAATCAGTTTACGCTGATCTTGGACTTAAATTGCTTTCAGAAGATTTTTCTGATCCAGAAAAACGGGAACTTGGAGAAACTCTAATTGCACGATCGAAGACAGCTCATCTCCAAGCTCAAACCTTACAGGAATTCTCAAAAATTCTAATAGAAGTCGGAAAAATATACCTCAGTAATAATCAAATCGATCAATCTTTCGATACATTTGATGATGCCATTCAAAATTCAATTCTTGTTGGTGATGAAACGGTTCCAAATGAAGTCATTGAATTTCTTTATTCTGAAGGAACCCGCGCTATGGTACAACTCATTCACCAGTCCTCTAAGACTAGTTTTGACGACCCAGATAGTCTTTTTCCTATGCTTTATTTCAATAAAATTAGCGGAATTTGTAAAAACACTGGGAGAGATCAAAAAATTGAAAATGTTGCTGTTTATATTCGTGAAGTAGGAAAACAATTAATTGATCAAGGTTTATTATCTGATGATTTTGTATATATTACTAAAGCAGTGGATATACTGATTTCTCATTCAAGATTTGCTGGAATCCATAAAATTACTGATGAACTGGAAAATAAAGTTGATGAGCTTCTCGAGATTAATAAAGTATCATCTGCAGAGCGATTAGAGAATTTCCTAGTTGATACGTATGTTAATATCAATGAAAAAGAAGCTGCTGGACAAGTAAAGATGAAATTTGCCCAGTATCACAGCAGGATGGGCAATTATGAGAAGGAATTGGAATATCTACAGGAAGTAAGTGTACTCTATCAAGACACTGATATAATTACCTTGCAAGCTTTTGCAAAAACTCTAGAGGAATTATTTGAGCCTTTAAAAACAACCTTGTTTCATAGTGACTTCATTACCATTCTTGGAAACGTCTATTTGTTATTAAGAGATGGAGATAAGTACGATCTACTGTATTCACAGCAAGCTCTATTTCTTCTAGAAAACAATCAAGTAGATGAAGCTTTATCTCTCTTCAGTCAGAATTTTGAATATCTTCGTCGAACGGAAAATGTTTCCAGAGCAATGAGACGATCTAATGACATGATCGAACGGTTAAGAGAAAAACAACAGTATACTTACATGATTTCAATAATTCATAATCAGGTGAATTTTCTTATTCAATTAAATGCAGGTCAAGAGGAGATTTTACCAGCTGTACAGCGGTTGGAGGGATTAATTAATCGATTTCTATCAAACGAGGAAGAATTCTCCTTTATAGATTCAGTTTATACGCTTATTACCAATTTATATGACTTTATTGGAATTAAAGAGGCACAAGGCGATTCTGCTTTTGAAATTAGTGTTCATTTCTTTGATAAAGGATTAGCTGACCGAGGATTTGAATATCTCGGAAAGGCATTCAACATTTTTCTTCAAGAAGTTCTTATGGAAAAAATTGGCTTAATTCTCGACTTTGTGGAGAATCGGAAGAATCATCATCTAGAACTTGATTCAAGTGATCCCATCTCTAGCCGATTTTTGGAATTTTTGATATCATGCTTAATCCAACTAAAACAAGATGCCGATGCAGCAAACCTGATGTTGGAAAAAGCAATTAATCTCATTCCAATCACCGAAAAGCTTGCTTTTCAACAATTTCGAGCAGCTAGATCAATCATGTCTCAAATCGGAACCATGGAAGAAGTTGCTGTATTTGATAAATCTTTTGGATCTGCTTTGTTACACCATGGTAAAACAGACAAAGGAATTGAATTTCTGGCAGATAGTTCACAACAGACATCATTAGATTCTCTTTCTCTTGCAGATACCTACTTAACAAATGCAAAAGAACAATTCACAAAAGGAGATTTTGATACTTATTTCACGTTAGTCGATCAGGCTTTAACGATATACGCCGACTTAGAGATGTTACAAGAAGCATCCTCCATTGCTTTATCTGAAGCACGAAAATTATGGAGTGTAGATAATATTGCTTATACAATGATCTTCCTTGAGCGATCTTGGGAACCACTCTCACGCGTTTTTATGACAGAGGTAACATTATCTCTCCAACCTATAACACAAGTTCTAACTGGTTTTATTAATGAGTTATTCTCTCAAAAGCGATTCGATGAGTCATTAGGATTTATTGAACTGCTTGAACGGATCTATAAACATTTCAATCAAACCGATAAGATTCTTGAAATCGAACGAAAGAAGGTAGAAGCTTTCATTGGCCGGGGTAACTATGAGGGAGCTATTGCCAAAGTGTATGATGTGGTGAACCTTGGTTTAGATGATTTTAAGATAAATGAAGTAGCAATATTGATTCATGATTTTCTTCCTTATTTCTTCCAGCATGCACCAGAAAACACCACTGACCTCTTAAAATTATATTTCAAACTACTAATCGGATCAACTAGTCCGAATTCATCATTAGTTAAAGAAACTGTTGAAAAATATCTGAATCTAGTATTTGATACTCTTAATCGAAATGAAAAGGACTTATTCAATTCACAAATAACCTTACTCATAAGAGGAATATCAGAAGCACATTCACAAACAATCTTTTTGGCAACAAATGTAATGGATCGATTTCTTGAGAAATCTTTATTCGATGAAATAGTGGAATTTTTAACTCGAAATCAGGAGACATTTAATTCGATTCCTCCAGAACTTAAGCTAGCACTCATCAAACAACTGAATCCAATTGTAACTGCCAAGAATTTCCCGGAGGAAGATGTACGTAAGATCATTTCATGGATAGAATTACTAACACGATCTTTAAATGATGAACAGAAAGATACTGCGGCCATCATTCTGTTTAATATCGGCAATTTCTACCAAAAGAATAAAGCACTGAAAAATTTTGCACATGAAGAAGCATTAAAAATTTCTCAAGGAATTAGCAATACTATAACAACTTTTAAGCTTCTTGAGGCTCAATTCAGAAATGAATTTGGTGCTGGTGAATATATAAGATCTTTAGAAATATTGGATGAAATAATTGAAAAATTAAACAACCAAACTGCTTCAAAGGAAATTGCAATAAGCTTCATTGACTTACTAAACGAGCTTCTTCCTGATTTAGGGCGTCGTAAGAAGAAAAAATGGTTAGATTTATTTACAAAAAAATATCAGCTTATTAGTTCGAAATTTCTTGGGGAGCAGAATAAGGTGTCAGCTGCAGATAAACAGTTTTCAGAGCAACTTTTGGATGAAATGATGGACTTTACAGGTAAAAAAGATAAAAAATAATCGAAAACACGAAATAATCGATAAATCATATTAGTAATGCATAAAAAGAAGTAACGTTAGAAAAATACTGAAGGTAGGACTTATGGCTAGCCAGGACTACAACCCGTGGATGGGACAAGAGCTAAAGAAATTAATAGATCTTATTGTTAATAAGGCTTTTAAAACGAATCCTCAAGCTATTGAATCTCAAATAGCAGAAATTCGTCGGGGACTTGAATATGGATTAGATAATCCCGGAGTTCTTGATGATTTAGTTATGAAAGTTGCCCGTAATTTTGTAGATTCATTCCAAGTTTACTTGAGACAGGCTAAAAGGCCGAATACTGGTATTCCTCCTGGAGGTCAAGCCACTGTACTTACAGGTGGAACTTTTGAGGATGTACCTTCTGCTGAATCCGATCAATTCAGTGTGGATGAGTTAAAGGGAGCTCTTGCTTCTCGTAAGAAACAAAAAGTCGAGAAGAAGATGAAAGGATCAATGGATCTTCTAAAGGACTATGAATGATTTCATCTGTCTTTCTGAATTTTAATCATGATTTCGTCAAGAAGCTTATGTAGGTTCTCGACTGTACCATTATTCTTTATATGATAATCAATGACTAGCTCCATTACCTGATTTTCGGTTAAATGAGTAGCCCATCGTTCCCAGTCTGCATCAGAAATCTTTCCATCACCACGACTTTCTATCCGTTTCCTACGAATATCAGAGCTAGTATCAATCCGTATAAATTTGAATCCAAGCGGTTGTAGATAATCTATCTCATTTTGTCTCCGAATATCATCAATTACAATAGGAGATTCACTTGATTGGACTTTGTTTGCTACATAACGCACCCACACATCGTCATCAAATTCACGCATGAATTTACCTATGCCTTGAAGAAAAACCCTATCTGGTTTTATCTGTAACTCATGAGCTATGTCACGCATCTTTCCAGATAGACGTATTTTCTTACATTGATATTTTGTAGTTAGATAATCAGCTGCAAAACTCTTCCCTGACC
>JAEOTM010000069.1 GCA_016839815.1 Candidatus Hodarchaeota archaeon | reverse complement strand
GTCCATATCCCTCAACAACATTGGCGCCTGTTAATTCCTCAAAGTTCCACATTACTTGTTCGGGTAATGGGGCAGCCCCTGAAAGGCAAGCTCGAATCGAAGATAGATCATAATCTTTAATGTCCTTATGGAATAGTAAACCAACATAAAGTGCTGGGACAGCATGAAAGAAAGTAGGCTGATATTTATATAACGTCTCTAATAGATCCTGCAACATCGGTCTACCTGCGAGTGGATCCGTTAGAAGAATCATTTTTGAAGCTGTGTTAACAGCTGCAAGCATACAGGTATTTAATGCGTAGATATGGAATAGAGGGAGAGCAACAACAAAACACTCTTCTCCCTGTATTAATGGGGGGTAATAGATACTCGTTAATTGGATTTGATTACTCACTATGTTAAAGTGGGATAATTCTGTTCCTTTACTTACGCCTGTTGTTCCACCCGTATACTGAATTAGAGCTAAATCTTTTACAGGGTCAATAGAGACCTTAGGAACTGCGGTAGGATCACCATTCTCTACCATTTCTTGAAAGGAGTAATCATTTGATTGAATTTTCTTTCGAAGAGGTAATTTGGCAGTTAAAAGTCCTATATATCGTTTGGAACGGGAAATTTCATCATGAAGAGATGCTACTATTATGTGGTCTAATTCTACTTTTTCTTTATCCCGTAATCGTCGTACCCGATCATAAGTAATATCAATGCAAATAATTGTGCGTGCTCCTGAATCATTCATCTGATAGGTTAATTCATGGTCAACGTACTGAGTATTAAAGGGCACAATAGTCGCCCCTAATCGATTGATGGCAAAAAATGCGATTACAAACTGTGGGCAGTTTGGGAGATATATACCAATTCGATCCCCCTTGGAAATTCCAAGTGTTTGCAGAGAATCAGCAAAGCGAAGAACTTTCTCCCATAAATCCTTATATTTAATTTTTGCATCGAAAAAGATAGTAGCAACATTATCTGGAAATTCTTGAGCAGCTTCTTCTAAAAATCGGTATATAGGATAATCTGTTGGGTAATCAAGATGTTTTGGAATTTCTTCTGGCCATGATCCCCCTGTGAACCAAGGTCGATTGTCTAATTCGGAAATAACCATTGTTTTCTTCTCCTTAAATCTGTCTTTTGCTTGTCATTGTGTGGATATCTACCCAACTTAGCTGTTCGGCTGGGTGTTAAACGGTACGATCCTAATCGATTGATATGTATCAGCAATGATTTCTCCTATGAATCTCGTTTGAAATTTCCCACTATTTCATGATCTGATTCACGAAATGGACGAGACTTAGGATATTATGCATCGTATTTTTGATTATTTTCTGACTAATATTAAATATTTTTTCACCTTTATGTGATTGATTTTCATAAAACTTTTTATTCTAATGTGCTGACTTAAAGGAAATGTTTAGATAATACAGTTACTACTCCCTTATAACTGTATTTTATAAATAAATGAAAATTTTTGAGTGTGAAAAAAAATGAAGAGTTTTAGCAAATATATTTTGCTTTTTGCCCTTTTAATATCAGTTTTTTCAGTAACGGTTAGCGTAACAAACGCAAGACAACAACAAAGAGCTGATATCATTAAAATCGGTGCACTAGGCCCCTTAGAAATTACGCCTGGTCAGGATATGGAAAAAGGAGCAATGTTAGCAGTAGAGGAAATCAATGCTGGTGATGGTGTTATGGTCGGTGGAACTGCCCATGATTTTGATCTTATAATCGAAACAACATTCAATCCCACCCTTGGTATTCCAGACCCCGCAACAGGTGCCGTTTCTTTAACGAAGCTGTTGGATAGCGATAATGTAGTTGCCCTTCTTGGAGGGTTCAGAACAGAAGTTGTCATGCAACTTCAAACTTCCTTAGATAGACCTCTGCTTGGAGTTGGATCAACGGCCCCCATTATTAATCCAATGTTCTTCAGACTTGGCCCTAGTAACGGTACTCAACTTACACGAGCATTAGTTGATCTTTATGCCTTTGGTCTTGCAGGTCAAGGTGTTCGTAATGTAACAATAGTACGAGAAAATGCTGCTTGGAGTCTAGCCATGAGTACTGGATTAAAGTTCTACTTAAACACCTATCTCCCAAGTATCCCATTATCTCCACGAATTAATTTTACAAATGACATTGTTATTGACCCCACTGCTCTTCTCGACTCTGTTACCACTTCTATGTCGGTCTTAACGAGTGAATTAGATGGATATGATGTTAATGCTATAATGCCTATCTTTAGTGGACCAGTTGGACGGAAAGTAACACAAGCATGGCACGCGCTGGATCTTCCGCAATACCTTGCCGGTATTAATGTAGAATCTCAGGCCAGTGCGTTTTTTGATGAAACAAATGGTGCTGCTTACGGAGAAATTCAATTAGAAACTTGTCCTCCCGACATTTCCCAAACCAATAAAACAGACGCTTTTAGAACATCTTTTGAAGCGAAGTATGATGAAAGTCCTACTTATACTGCATTCGCTAGCTATGATGCAGTCTATGTTCTTAAGGATGCCATTGAACGAGCTGATTCAACAGATGCCGCAGATATCTATGCTGCGTTGACAACAACTCACTGGACTGGAACAGCGTATGAAATCAAATTCACCAGCGAGGATAATGTTTGGACTCATCCTGTATTCGGTTATCCCTACGGTCAGGTGGGTTATTATGATAACGGAACACGATTTGTCATCGTTCCTGGTCAAGAAGACTTAATTGTCCATGACTTGTATACACCTTCAGATGTAGGTGTGCGAGGACAGCCGTTTATTCAGGGTTATTTCGCTCAATGGCAGTATGGTGGGGTAAAGAAAACAGTATGGAGTCAAGGGCCAACCCTTGCCGATGATCTGGGTAATTTCTCAACACGGTTAGAATGGCCTATTGATCATAGTGATACTGGTTATGTACCTCCCGAAACCACTACCACAGAAACGCCTGGAACAACGGATGATACTGATACTGAGACTGAACCAGAGCCAACCACCACTACAGAAGTAACAGACATTCCTGGTTTTGGTATTACACTCTCTCTAGTTGTCTTTGTCTGTGCAGTATCTGTCACATATAAGAGACGTAGAAATAAACGCTAATTAATGCGTTTTTTCTTCTTTTTTTCTCTAATAAAACTATAAGATGAGGATAATATCTCAATGATTATCTTGGAATCTATATAATTAAGTTAATACTCTCAACTAAACAACCAATCAGATCATAAAATTAAATTATTTATTAGAATATATGTTCACTATTACCCTTTCAGTATTTAAAGATTTTAAAGGCGATATAAAATGAAACAGCTTTTGCAGAATTTACCAACAGAAGTTTTTGAGAAGGAGAAGAAGATTATCATAGGTTTGATCTTACTTTTTAGTTTTTACTTTTTTGTAATCCTCCAGCAGTATTTGTTTGTCCACGAAAGTTTTGGAATCGCTCTTCAAGTTGTTTTAAATGGGGCCATTATTAGTGTTATCTATTCTATCTTTGCACTAGGCTTTTCCCTTATATATGGTATAGCAAAACAATTGAAATTATCTGCTGGAGGATATTATGTATTAGCTGCGTATACCATGTATTTTTTACTTCATGCGGTAAAAGTTAACCCGTCTTTTGAACTGAATATTAATGAACTGAATTTTGACACTATAATCCTACAAACGTTTTTTGTCGTTCCAATCGTTCTAGTTGGGTTAATATTAATTTTTATCAGAACAAAATTCTCTTTCCAGCAATACCTTCTAATCTTTGCTGCTACATTAGTGTCAATTATCATAACGGTTTACTTTAATGAATTCTTACCCAGTATCTTCCCTGCCCATTCCCTTTTGGAAGGTTTTTATGTCGGTCTCGCAGTGTTACTGATTTGTTTAGCTGCCTGGTATTTAGAGCTCCCAAAACAAAGCATTTCTTACGGGAGTCTCACCTTAATTCTGCTAATTCTCGGTATAATGATTGTTAAATTGCCTTTAATATATTTAGCTCTGACAATTTCAGTAGTAATGTTCACTGCCTGTATTGCGATGATTTCAGATAGATTTGTATTAGATAAAGTACGTGATAGCCATGTAAATGTTATGATTGTTACATTTGCTTTTGCCCTCCTAATCCAAAGTATTATTCAGATCATGTATTACCCTAAAAATGGAGTCGAATTAACCCAATTTGGTTCTCGAGATTATCCTGATTATCCAGCGGTCGTGTCGATGGCAAAAATTTTGGGGATCTATGGAGCACGAATCTTAGAAGTAAAATTCGTAGCATTTATATTTGTCATTGTGGCGGTAATTCTTCTTTACTTATTTATTTGGAAAACACGAATGGGAGTTGCTCTACGTGCTGTAGCACAAGATGAAGAAGCCTCCTCTCTTACTGGAATCGACATAAGAAAAACGACAGCCGTTGTAAGTGGAATAGGAATGGGTTTGATTGCATTCGCTTCTGTTTTAACCTCTCCTTTTGCAGTTATTCTTTGGAATCCGTATATGGGTTGGGGAATATTGATTATGGCAATAGCTGTGGTCACTCTGGGGGGATTAGGAAGCCTTCCTGGAAGCATAATTGCTGCATTTATTATCGGATACGCTGAAACCATAGTTAGTAGTATTTCAGATTTATCCGATTTTTCGGTCGTCCTCCCACTAATGGTTGTATTTATCGTTATGATTATTAAACCAGAAGGCCTTTTAGGTGAGAAAAAGGAGTTGGAGGTATAATTATGGATCGAAAAGAATTTTATGAGAAGGTTGAGGATCTTTGGGATAGTATTAAAGATAGAGGGTATTATATCCTATTCCTAGGCCTTTTACTCTTTTTTCCTGCCATTATTGAGTCTATCGGTTTCACTGGAATTCCAGTTGTTAGTGAGATCTACTCTTTAGGTCGTGATAGTGGATTATTTGGTCCTAATACTTGGGTTATTAAAATTGTTTCACTCTGTGCTATTTGGGCGATTTTTGCTGCTTCTTGGGATTTTCTTAGTGGTTTCACTGGACAGATCTCATTCGGTCACGCGATTTTTTGGGGATTAGGTGCATATTTTTCGTTCTGGATAGCAATGCCTGTTGGTCTGGATCTGAATGAACTAGAAATTCCAATTTTTGATCAATTTTCTGAGCTATTGTTTGATCTCCTGAATATTTTTCTCTCCTGGTATTTAGATATTACTGGAGCTCCTTTATACACTCTAAATACTCCTGTTCTTCGAGCAATTTTACTCGGGGGCATTTTTACTGCGTTATTTGCAGCCTTGATTGGTATTATTGCTCTCAGGGTTAAAGGACCATATTTAGCACTAATAACATTAATCTCTCCTTTAATTGCTTCACGGATATTTTCGATGACAAGATATAATGATATCACTGGTGGAAATTTTGGATATTCATTTATCGTCGATCCTTTCATTATTGAAAAGCCTTTTCCTCCCAATAGAGAACTGGAAGCTTTGAATTTTTACATTTTTATTATCCTAATCTTCATTGTGTTATTTGGTATTATGCTCCTTATATCTTCTTCACGAATTGGCCTGGTTTTTCTATCTATCCGGGAAGATGAAGAAGCTGCCGAATCATTGGGTATTAATGTCCGGTTATACAAGATTCTAGCATTTGTGGGAAGTGCTTTCTTTGCTGGATTAGCTGGAGGACTCTATGCTCAACATCCGATTGTTAGATCAACTGGTCCCTCATTTTTTGATTCGACCTTTTCTTTTAGTATAATCATATTTTGTGTTATTGGTGGTTTAGGTACAATTTCAGGTGGAGCAACTGGGGCTTTTATCTTGACAATGCTTCTGAATCTGTTCTTGAATGATGTTTTTCACAATGTTGGTGGATTACAGATTCTCATCTACGGAATGCTTTTGATCCTATCACTTAGGTATATGCCTTACGGATTAGTTCGAGCAACAAAAGACCAGAAACGAGCTATGTTAGTTGGAGTAGCATTTGCTTTAAGTTGGATTCTTCTTCCGAGTAGCGAAGGATGGGGAACAGATTTCTTTGCTAGTTATCTCCCTCAAGTGCAGGAAATTCCCTCTAGTGATTTTATTAGTAAACTGATTCACTTATTTTCTAGTACGATACTTGATTTTGTCGGAAAATTCGATATGTTAGGCCAGATGATACCATCTCTTACCTCTAGTAATCTCTTCTACTTCCTTGGTCTAGTAGCTATGCTGATTTTTTCAATTCCAGCGGTAATTGTGTTTTTACTTAGTGAAGTGATTGGATTAACAGTATTTCAAGAAATCTTTGGACTAGCTCTTAAGGATGAATCCCTAATTAAAGCTAGATTCTTAATATATATCTCTGCAGGAATACCTTTCGCTTTCTATCTTCCAAAAATCTTCAAGAAGGTACGATTGAGATATTGGGGAGTCTGGCCATCAGCAGGACGGTATGAACCCGATTAAAAAAGGACAGTGATTTAACATGAGTAATACAGAAGATACATTCTCTCCTAAAATTGATGGCACGGTACTGATTGAAGTAAAAAATCTAAGCAAGCATTTTAAAGGGCTTAAAGCGGTAGATAAAGTAAATTTTACTATTAAAGCTGGAGAATTAGTTGGGATAATCGGTCCTAATGGTGCTGGTAAGACCACACTCTTTAATCTCTTATCGGGTTTTCTTAAACCAGAAAAAGGATCGAAAATTCTATTGAATGGAAAAAATATCATCGGAAAATCTCCCTACAGGATAGCTAGTATGGGAATTGCTCGAACATTTCAACTAGTCAGGCCATTTAAATTTCTCAATGCTCTTGAAAATGCCATGGTACCACATGTGCCAAATTATCTTACCTCAAGACCTTCCACCCTCAAGAATAGGGCAACTTGGTCATTAATTACGGTAGACCTTGCAGAAAAAAAGAATTATCCTGCATTTATTCTTCCTCACGGTGATTTAAAGCGGTTAGATATATCTAGAGCAATGGCTGTACAACCAGAGTTGCTCTTATTAGACGAACCTTTTGCAGGTTTGAGTCACGAAGAATCTTTCCGCATTGAACATTTAATTAAAGAGAGTCGGGAAAAAGGGATGACAATTGCTATTGTGGAACACAAACTTGGCATTTTGATGCGTTTAGTTGATCGAGTAATTGTTCTTGATCAGGGACGACTTATTGGGCAAGGAACGCCCAAAGAAATTGCTAATAATGAAGATGTAATCGCAGCATATTTAGGTAAGGAGGCGGTACAATATGCCTGAAGCAGATAGTTCTTATTTACTTGAACTACAGGGTGCAAGTGTACATTATGGGAGAGCTATAGCGCTAGCATCTATTTTTCTGAAAGTCAAACCAGGGGAACTCGTTGCCGTGATTGGTCCCAATGGAACAGGAAAAACCACCTTACTACGGGCAATTTCTGGTTTGGTTGAACTCGAACGAGGAAAAATTTTCTTTGATGGTCAGATGATTTGTGAATCAACAAAATCTGATTTTCGTGTGTTGGGGAAAAATCGTTCTCTCAAACCGCATAAAATTGTTGAGTTAGGTATTGTCCATTGCCCAGAACGGAGACGATTATTTACTGATTCAAGTGTAGAGGAAAATTTGATTTTAGGAGCATATACAATCGAAGATAAACGTAGAGTTGACGAGCTCTTTGAACAGGTCCTTAATTTATTCCCCGTTTTGAAAGCACGATTAGATGAGAAAGCAGGAAATTTCTCCGGTGGAGAACAACAAATGGTTGCAATAGCGCGATCATTAATGGGAGATCCAAAAATCCTCCTGTTAGATGAACCATCATTGGGCCTAGCTCCCATGGTGAAGAAAAATATCATAGATGCAATTCGGAAAATACAATCTGCTGGAACTACCATCCTTCTTGTAGAACAGGATGCAAGTATTGCCTTGGAAATATGTGATCGTGGTTACCTTTTAGAAGAAGGTAGAATTGAATTAGAGGGGAATAGAGATGAATTACTTAACAATCCCCATGTTAAAGAAGCATATCTAGGAATTATCTGATCTTTTCACTTTGATTTGTGGTGTTCTTTATTATTCATAGAAGACTTTCTCGTCATGGAAAGCTTTTAGCGCCACATATCCTATTAATCCATCCCGAAAACAGAAAACAAATACTTCAGTCAAATTCAGTGCTTTTTTTCAATGAAACCACATTACTCGTGGATACTGGCTCCCAAGTACAGAATGGCAAGTTAAGAGAGATAAAAAATATCGTAGAGATTAATCATATTCTTTTTTCCCATTATCATATAGATCATATCATTGGATCTCATATCTTTCCAAATACGGAAAAACTGATTCACGAGCAGGAAAAAGACGCATTACTATCCTTAAATGCCTATTTTCATTACTGTTCCCAAAATCGAAATGATACCTTAGAGTTAAAGGGAGAGTGGTCTCAGAGATTGTTATCATTTCTGAATCGAGAGGGTTTTTCTTCGTGGGAGGATTTAAATTTAATGGATGTACAATCGGTAGATAGCAATGCATTATTTGACATAGGAGTGACTGAAATTCAGTTAATTCACCTTCCAGGTCATTCTCCAGGGCATATTGGTCTATATGATCCATTAAGCCGGATTTTATTTATCGGAGATATGGAGATCTCTAGTAGTTTTGGACCATGGTATGGTTGGCCAAATTCCGATCTTCAAGCGTTTAGGAAATCTGTAGATCGTGTATTAGAATTCGTAAACAAACATAAAATTTCCCGAATTATCTCTAGCCACTTTCATGAGGTTACTAAAGAAGAGGGATTAAAACTCCTTGGTTCTTTTTCCAAAAGTTTCGACTTCCGGAAACGTGAAATCTTGGAATTTATTGAATCACATGAACAGGGAGTTACAGTTCAGCAAATTGCTGATCAGTCGTTCATCTATAAAGGAAAACGAAGCAATCCCGCATTTGTTTGGGATTATTTTGAAGCGATACATATTGAACAGCATATTAAAGAACTGAGAGATCTTAATCAAATTCAAATTGAAGGAAAATTTGTAAAAAAACTATAAGTAGCGAAGTATTATGGATTTTGAGTTACTCCTGCAAAGTTAATAGAACTATCATGAAATTATAAATGGTGATTCAAATGAAAACGGTAGAAAATATTATCGTGGTAGGTGTAGGGCAAATGGGTAAGGGTATTGCCCAGCTTTGTTTAATGGCTGGATATCATGTGATCTTGAATGACGTTAAGAACGATATCATCAAAAATGCAGTTACCTATATTGAGAATGGACTTAAAAGACTAGAGAAAAAGGGACAATTACGGGGAAAATTAATGGTCACTGATATTTTGGCAAGAATGGAAACCACTACCGACTTGATTGAAGCTGTTAAAGAGGCAGATTTCATTATTGAGGCAATAGTAGAGAATTTGGACATAAAACAGAAAGTATGCAAAACAGCACTTGATAACTCTCCGAGGCATTGTGTTTTTGCCTCTAATACTTCGAGTATTCGAATCACGGATATAGCTAAAACATGTAACAATTCCACTAATGTCATAGGGATGCACTTCTTCAATCCTGCACCTTTAATGCGTTTGATTGAGATCATTGCAGGGGAACAAAGCTCCGAAGAAACAATGAATATTGGAGTTGAAGTCGGAGAAAGCTTGCCATGTTTGAGAGGAGAACGATATGTTCCAAAAGTGTTAAAGGATCACCCTGGATTTATTGTTAATCGTGTATTAGCTCCTGAACGAATTTATTCTGATTATATATTCGATCTCGCCTACAAACAAGGTATTCCATGGCAAGAAATTGATGCAGATATTACAGGACCAAATGAGCAGATGAGTAGATTAGTACTTGCTGATTTTGTTGGTCGCGATGTATCATTTCATACTGCAGAATATTATGCGGAAACTCTATCACCTGATTTTTCACCTGGTGAATTTGTTAGAAAGCAAATTGCTGAAGGTAACTTAGGTAAGAAAACAGGACGAGGTTTTTATGACTGGTCTGAAGGCCGGCCTAGACCAGATTTATCTAAAAAAGCAGGAATTGTAAATTCTATGGTCTATACAGCGATTCGGGTCAATGAAGCCTGCCGAGTACTAGAAGAAGGTGTTTGTAATAGCTGGAAAGTGATTGATGAAGCAATACTTGCAGGGATGAATTTTCCTGGTCCGATGGAATACGCTGTGAATAATTATCGTCAATTAGCGGAACTCCTTGAGGAATATTCGGAAAAGCTCAATAAACCGTACCTTAAACCTATCAAATTACTCCAATCAGGGAAATTTATTTCAATGGAGTGAATCTTGAAGATTAAGTCTCTTGGGTTGCTTATTCTCCAGGTTTGTAAGAAGGTAGACTGCACCTAAGGTCTGGTTTTCTCCGATATCCTAGAATAAAAGACCCCTGTATGAGTTTCTGAATTTCATTGGTTCCCTCTAGGATAGTATTTGCTCGTGCGTTTCTCCAATAACGTTCTAAAGGAAAATCACCACTGAATCCCATTGCTCCATGGATTTGGATTGCTCTATTGGCAGCATCAGAGGCGTAATTTGTAGCTTGCCACTTTGCCATACCTGTTTCTCGTGTATTATCGATTCCTTGATTTTTTAACCATCCTGCTTTATATACAAGAAGTTGTGATTGATCGTAACCCGCTTGCATATATGCAAGATGCTCTTGGATCAATTGGAATTTTCCGATTTCTTGACCAAAAGCTTTCCTTTCATGAGAATATTTTATTGATGCTTCGAGGCTAGCTCTAATAGACCCCAGAGCACCTGCTGCGACTGTATAACGACCGTTATCTAACGCAGTCATTGCAATCTTAAATCCCTCTGTTTCTTTCCCAAGTAACTTCTCCGCTGGAATTCTAACATTCTGTAAACTGACTTCTCCTGTATCACCTGCTCTTACTCCTAATTTATTATGGAAAGAAGTAGTCGTAAGTCCTGGACATTCTTTATCTACTATAAAACTAGCAATTCCTTTAACCCCCTTTTCTTTTCCCACTCGTGCGAAAATAAGAAAACTATCTGCCACATCTGCAAGACTGATCCACTGTTTTGTTCCATTTAAGACGTATTCATCTCCTTCACGAACAGCTCGTGTTTGAATATTAGCAACATCGGATCCACACCCCGGTTCTGTTAATCCAAATGCTCCAATTTTCTTTCCTTGAGCCTGTGGAGCTAAATATTTCTCTTTCTGATCTCTTGATGCCCACCTCCATAATGTACAACTACTTAAAGCCGTATGGACTGACATAATGACTCTCAAGGAAGTATCGACTCGCTCTAACTCTTCACACACGAGGGCAAGTGAAATATAATCAAAACCCGCACCACCGTACTTTTCTGGTATGCAAACCCCAAGTATACCCAACTCTCCCATCTTGGGTAGGACTTCGGGATAGAGGCTTTTTTGGGCTTTGTCATACTCATCAATCTTTGGAGCTACATCTCGCTCAACATAATCTCTAACACTGTCACGTAACATAATCTGCTCTTCAGATAGCTTTAAATCGATCATTCTTTTTTCAACTCATTAACAAATCCGATTTCTTACTTTTCCTTGCACTATTTTTGCGGTATCTTAATATTTCCGTTTACTACTACTTGCTTCAAGTACTTATTTTGCATATCTTTCTATGTAAAGTATGGAAATTGCTTCGGTATCGTGTAAATCCTTCTCAAATATCCTCCTATGATAAATAGTAATATGAGTTAGGAGAAGAATACATCAAGAAAAGGGCTGATAATTCATAATGGAAGAAGATTCTAATTTCGATGCTAATAATATTAAACGAGTGTCGGTTATAGGGGCAGGTTTGATGGGACATGGAATTGCAGAGGTAGCTCTTTTATCTGGTTACGAGGTTTCTCTTGTTGATATTGAGGAGTCTGCAGTTTGTAAGGGACGGACGTTAATTGACTCTTCTTTAAGGAAATTTGTAGAAAAGGCAGTAATAACTGAAGGAATGTATAAACAACTTCTCAATAATCTTAAAACTTCTACAAGTCTAGAAGAATCTGTTAAAGATGCAGATTTTTGCATTGAAGCCATTCCTGAGCAAATAAAACTGAAAAAGAAGGTTTTTAAGAAGTTAGATATTCTTTCTCCAAGAAATGCTCTCTTAGCATCAAATACTTCAACATTGAGTATTACACATATTGCTAATTTTACCAATCGACCAGAATTAGTTGTTGGAGTACATTTCTCTACACCACCCGTACTTGCTGAAGTTGTTGAAATAATTCGAGGGGAAAAAACATCTGAAAGGACGGTTCTGCGTGCTCTTGATTTTGTGAAAGCAGGAAATAGAATACCAATAATTTCCAAAGATAGTCCTGGATTTATTTGTAATCGAATTATGGCACCTTCAATGCTTTTGGTTCAATTAATGCTTGACAACAATGAATATACTCCGGAAAGTATCGATGCTGTAGCATTAAACAAAAAGATGGTTATGGGTCCTTATGAACTTCTTGATTATATTGGGCTTGATGTTGTATATGATAGTTCTAAATCTTTAGCAGATAATCTTTCTCCTGATTATTCCCCCACAAAGACTGTGTCAAGGTTGGTACAAGAGAATAAGTTGGGTAGGAAAACTGGAGAGGGTATCTATAAATGGCGTTCAGGAGGTAAGAGACCAATAATCGATTTGTCATATCCTGCGAATTATGATATAATGAATCTGATGCGTGTTCAGATCAATGAAGCGGTCAAAGTTTTCGAAGAAGAGGTGGCGACAATTCAGGATATTGACATTGGCATGACAAAGTTTTATCATAATCCATCAGGACCTTTTGAATTGGTAAAACAAATGAACCTATCTGATTTAACCTCATTCCTTGATAATCTATCTGTTAAATACGACAAAGAGATATTTCGTGCCCATGAATGGATTCGAGATAATTCTCTTTTGAAAAGGATAGGAAACGAATAGATTTAGTTTGATTCTCTCTTCCAAGTCTTCTTTCTCTAATAAAATATTTGAACCTTTATAGAAATTCAACGTGGAAGAGGTTTGAATAATGACTGAAGAGAGTAAATATGAACATGTGAGAATTGAGCATAATGAAGAAGGTCACTATGCAGTCATATCAATCAATCGTCCTGATAAGTTGAATGCGCTTCAGGTCCAAACATTAAAAGAGATATCTGAAGCGTTAGAATCTATTGAAGTTGATCCAAGCATTCGTTGCGTTGTCTTAAGAGGGACGAAAGAGTATTCAAAGAAACCTGCTTTTTCTGCTGGTGCCGATCTCTCGGATAGAGGGAGTGCTGATCTTGATCCAAATAATCTGAGACATCAAAGTCATGCGATGTATAGAAGACATAAATATTATGATTTGATTGAGGAGTTTCATAAACCACTTATTGCGGCAATTGATGGTTATGCATTAGGTGGGGGCTTTGAACTAGTCTTAGCTTGTGATATTTCAATTGCTTCAAAACGCTCAATCTTTGGGCTTCCTGAAGTCCAACGAGGAATTTTTCCCGCAAATGGAGGGACTCAACGGTTAATAAAAAACCTTGGCAAGATGAGGGCTAAGAGAATGATGTTTTTTGGAGAGCTTTTATCTGCAGAGACAATGTTTGAGTGGGGCGTTCTTTCATACATAGTAGATGATGAGAAATTTGAAGAGTTTATTCACGAAAAGGCTTCATGGTTAGGAAATGCTGCTACCAACAGCTTATTCCTTATTAAGAAAAGTATTGACTACGGAACTCAAGCACCACTTAATATAGGATTACAATTTGAGCAAATGGGATACGCAATTAATTCACAAAGTAAGGATGTAGCAGAAGGTATTTCGGCATTCCTCGAGAAAAGAAAACCCGAGTTTCAAGGGAAATGATGAATTTGGGAATTAAGGAAGTATGGCTGGTTGATTATGCTCGTACGGCTTTTTCACGTTCGAGACCAAATCAACCCGAGCGAGATGTCTTTGGGGGAATTCGTGGAGATGAGTTACTAGCCCGTTTACTGATAAAATTTTTTGATGGTAAATTGGCGGATAAGGAGATCTCTAGGCATGACATTGAAGAGGTTTCCGTAGGTGTTGCTTCTGGAGTGCTTGAGAATTGGACTTATGGTGGGAAGATACCCCTTTTCTTAGCAGGTTTTCCAGAAAAAGTTTCCTCGTTTTTTATCGATAAACAATGTTCCTCTGCAGGAGCAGGAATTCATATGTTGGCGATGGAAATAATGACTGGGTATACTAAGTGTGCATTAGCTACAGGCTTCGAACATATGACAAGAGTAAGAAGAGTGGGTATAGATCCTGCGATAGAAAGATATAAGGATGAAAACAGCTTATTTTATCACCCTGAATATGATATGGAAACTTCAATGAATATGTTGCAGACTGCGCAACGGTTATATGAAGAAGAGATACCAAAATTCACTAAAGAGGATTTAGATAAATTTGGGGTAAGGTCCCACAACTTAACTATTAAGAGTCAAGAGGAGAAATGGTTCACCAATGGAGTGAACGGAGGAGAAATTATACCAATAGAAGGGCACGTTGCAGGAAATCCTGATATACCAATGCTAGTAGAAAAAGATATGACCGCAAGAAAATCTACATTAGAAGGAGTGGCTGGATTACGTAGAATATCTGTTCCATTTTATCTTGATAAAAATGGAGGAAAAGAAGGATATATTGAACGTGAAGGAACAGGAGAAGGAGTTATTACTGCAGGGAATTCATCTCCATTGAATGCAGGTGCCACAACAGCTCTCCTTATGGAAGCTGAAGAAGCAAAATTAAGAAATTTAGAGGCTATGGCACGTATAATCTCAATTGGATGGGCAGGAGTTGATCCAAGGGTTATGGGAAGGGGACCTGTTCCCGCTACACAAAAAGCACTAGAACATGCTAACCTAACAGCTGAAGATATTGATTTCTGGGAAATTAATGAAGCGTTTTGCATTGTAGCCTTGAATTGTATGGATAAGTTTAATATTCCTGAAGACAAAGTTAATATTAAGGGAGGATCAACAGCGATCGGTCATCCATTAGGAGCAACAATGATTCGTCTCACAGGAACTTTAGCTCGTATATTGAAGGATAAGAATGGAAAATATGGGGTTGCGAACGCATGTGTGGGAGGAGGACAGGGTTTAGCTACAATTATTGAGAATTTAGATTTTTAATCCAAAGGTAAAATTGAAATATCGAACAGAAAACGACAGAAACGACGTTAAAAAGAGGACAGGGCAAGTTTATATTATGGATGTCTTTGATAAAAGTATTCTCTTTGGTTTAGCACAATCCTGTCGTATTTCATTTTCCCAGCTTGCCTCTAACTTGAATTTATCTCCTGAAGACGTAGGTATACGAATTCAACGGTTGGTTAATAATCACACCATTCTAAAGTTTACTGTAGTTCTAAATCCTTTACTCCTCAATCTACATAATGCAATAATCATTTTCCGATCTCTATCTCCCTTAGAGCTTAATCGCTTAACATTACTAGGGATACATTCTACAATTGAATCAATTTCAATAGGAACTGCTCATGAAGGATTTGCTTATGCAAGATACAGTAATAAGAAAGATTTTATCGAACTAGCAGAACATTTTCAGCAATTTCATGGTGCTTTTGAGGAACTACATCTTTATCCTGTTACTCCACTTGTTAATACAGGTAGTGCTAATCCGACTCAAGATCTAGTATCACTTGAGAGGGAAGATTGGCTTATATTAGCTCATCTAAGAGAACAAGGCCGACTTTCCCTACAAGAGCTTACCAAACGTATAGAAATTGAGGTTGAGGTTATCAACGAGAGACTAGATTATCTCCGTCATCATCATCTGATTCAGGAAACCATTCAGATAAATCCTGTGAAATCACCTAAAGAAACTTTGACAATGTTTCAGTGCGAATTCACTATTTTAAATTACTTAATTCAACAGGAAATCATGCAAGAAATTAATACCATACCTAATTTCTGGCCACTTAGTTCATGGCGATCCGCTGATAGGCCTGTTCTCTTTTTATCCTTCTATTGTTCCTCCTATACTGAAGTAGGAAAAATTCAAGCCCAATTAACGGAATTACCTGGTGTCAAAAGCATAATCAAAACAATTGGAGGAACCACTTACTATTTTACCGATATTCGGGATGAACTTATTGAAGAAAAACGTAGTCATGGCTGGTTCTCCCCAGAGAAATGGGTAACCGACGCACCAAGAGAATGACTAGTATTTCTTAGAACTATTTGAAGTTAACAGGGGGAGAGCTGGTTTTTGAGGGAAAATTCCCCCAAAAACCTGGAAGAGTGGTATCCGTTTATTTAACCTGTCTCTACTATTTAAACACCCAAGAATCAAAAATCAGCTAAAGGTTTAGGATTTCTCGTGGAATGAATGGAAATAACTTCTTTTATTGTCTGTTTTACTAATTCAGAGTCTTCATTATCCAACCGACTATTCAATTTGTCAAGTATTTCCGAGTCTAAAAATTCTAGTTGTCCTAGGCCTACTGCCGCTCCAGTTCTAACTACAGGTGATGAATCATTCTCTAGAGTATCTAATAAAATCTTCTCTGCTCCTCTAACTCGTAATCGTCCTAATGCTCTAGCACATCTATCTCTGATTTGAATGCTTTTTTCATTCATGCAATTAAGGAGTTTTTCTGATATTAATTCCGTCAATGGTGCTTGAGTATAACTCAATGCAGAAATTGTGTTACTACGAACGATATCAATAGGATCGGATAATAATGGTTCTAGGAGGGGATTTATGATATCTCCTTCAAGAAATGCTAGTGTCATTACTACTTCCGCCCGTACTTCCGGTGCTGGGTCAGAAAGTGCTTTGACAAGTCTCGAATGCAGTTCCATTGGAATATCAGTTATTGGGATTTTCATTTTCCCAATTTTTCTAATAGTTTCGGCTCGTATATATGAGCTAGATGCCTCCAAATCTTCTAAAAGCTTTGTAAGGTCGTCATTGTGTTCCATTAACTGATCCCAACGATATCGTATATTTATCAGAAATAAAGGTCTGATAACATAACCTTCCTAAAAATTATACTTTAGTGACAAAAATTCGCATCATCAATAATTAGGACCTAACTCCCGAATTGACACCTGAATTAGAAACTAGTTTTAATGGGCAATTAGGGCAATCAGGTGGCTTCTTCGTTAGTTCACAAATGAATGACTGGCTATCGTGTGCTGTACACTGCACTAAACTCTGAAAGTATGTACACTCAAAATCAAAATTTTTACTATAAAGATAAGCAAACGTTAGAGGAGAACCTGATCTGTAATAAGGACATTTAGACGGGCAAGATTGAAAATAGTCTTTATAAACTACACATAGGAATAGAGTTGTTTCTATAGATTGATCTATAACTTGATGTTGACAGGCATCCACATGAATCCCTCCAACTTTATTACGTTACGGATTTTTCATCAGTGATCCATTTGCACATCCTTCTAACAGGTTCAATCGCATCTTGAGGTGTTGCTAGACTAGCTGTGGCCGCAAATCCTAAGGAAACTACTCGTTGAACTCCATAGAGGGGTAGGGTATTTCGTAGTTGGAGTTTTAATGATTCAGGGAAAATACCAACCGTTTGGGTATAGGAGTTTACTGACTGAATTGCAGTATCAACGTTATCTATAGGAACAAGATTAACGACTCTACTGCATAACCTGTGAGAAAAGTCTACTGGTTCATCAAATTGAGAAACAATAACTGCACCTTCGTTATTTTTACCCCCGTATACTCGATAAAAATCCTCTTCTAGACGTATTCCATCAATATCGTCTTTGAGCGTTTTATCAAAGATTTTAGGTGAGGTTGACACATGTGAAGGAAGATTAACAAGAGCTGAGTACAACATTTTTCCAAATGAATTCAGACGTTGAATTCCCTCATCAGATGTTCCAGATTGTACATACATTATGCGAGAATTTAAACAGGCCTCTTGATTAAACGATCCAACATCAATAGCTGCTCGCTGAGCTGCTAACTGAAGAGTTTGGAAATTCTGAAACGCTTCGTTTCCAATAATAGAGATACTGATTTTAGGATCGAAGGTGATAAGATCGAGTCCAGCCTGTAAATACTGACTAATGTGTTTGATTGAGTTGAAACCTCCCCAAGCGATAATTTTATCGATATTATCGGGATGGTAAAATCGCTCCTCAAATTCTGTATCGCCTCCTCTCCAATAAAGGACACTTGTATGCTTAGTAAGAGGATGATTTGGTTCCATATCGATCATTGTTTGAACTAATGCTGTTGCTGTGAGTGGGTCGTTGGATGGTAATTTGAAAATAGTATCACAACGTGTACTACAACCTCTAATCAGTGAAGCGGCAGAAACGGTTGGTACGTTACCTGCAATAATATGAACTGTACGAGAGCCAAAAGCTCTAATTGATATTGTTCGTCCATCTTCCATCGTGGTGGGTACCCAGGATTCCAGATATTTGCGAATTTTCCTCTTTTCAAGCATCTCTCGGACATTGGATGGAAGAAATAACATCGGTAAAGTTCGATATGTTGTATTTAAAACTTCTGGCGTTAAACCTGAGGCTTCACACGCGAGTTTGTAGGCAGCTTGAAGGTGTTCATTTTCATGTAAGACTAACCGTTGCCCTAAATCGCGAAGAAACAAGATAATCTCTTCTATGGATAGATCATATAGATCCTTCATTTTTGATGGGTCAGACAGGGCAATTTGATTTACATACTTCCGTGCACTTGGAGTAATGAATTTTGCTCCGTTCCTTCCACCAAAAGTGTCAGAATAATCGTGAATTAGTTTTCCTCGTAGGATAATTGGAATTTCAAAGATGTCAGATTCAAGCGGTTTTGTAAGAATTGTTTGCATGTTAGTGTCCTCAAAAAGAAATGGAAGAAGTTACTCTTCCTCTATATCCAATAAATAGTCGATAAACGAGTCATATGCTTCTTGACTCCCTGCACAGCTAATTTTGTCGTCCCCATCATTTTTCTCACTAATACGATGGATACTCTTTTCAAGCCAAGGACCAGTGCGTCCACATGTGCATTGCTCATCCCAGTGAATTGTTACTTCATCACCTGTTAGGAACCCACCCCAATAACTTTCAGTGAGCAGGTCATAGAAACCAAACCGTCCAGTTTGAATCCCTTTTCGGGGCAATACTTGACCATCAACCAAGTCGAAAACAAACGGAATGAAATGTGGATAGATATGGTAGTGATTCTGTTCACAAGAAGGCATGTAACCAGTTGTTTCCGTCATTCCATAGCCATCTCTGATACTTTTGACACCATAGAAAGTACAGATTCTTTCATACCAGTCATCAGGAACAGTTTGTCCTTTAAGTCCCCCTCCAGTTACTATTGCGGAATTAGGGGCGAAAACATGACTCAATCCTTGTTTTTCTCCTTCTAATGCGGCTTCAATCATTGATGTGAGCGTTCCAAGCATGAAAACTTGACGACCACGATAATTACTAATCATATTATCAAAGAAAGCTGCCATATATTTCGGACGATTCCGTTTTAATCGGATGAGCTCACCTTTGTTATAGCTCAATGCTTTAAGCATTTGGAGTTTTCCTAATTCTCCTTTAGCTTTTGCTGCTTGTAATCTACCTGCAAGAGACATGAAGTCCGCGGAAAGATAACCAGGAATTGCAGTATGATATTCCCCTTCAGATCCTGCTAACATTGGGCCAAATCGACTTAGTACCCTTTGGGCTAATTGTCTCCCATCAGCAAAACTTGGGAAGAAAACAGGCATATGTGTAGTATGGGGATTCACACCTGTGAGGACCTCAATAAACAAATAGAACGCTTGCTTAAAATTGTCCATTTCACTCTCGCTTCTTGGAAGAAAACTTAACTTCCCGCTCGTACCCGTACTGTGGACAATTCGAATATTGGACTGCTTTTCGATTGCTTCTAACCAAGAGTCGATAGAATTACACTCATTCGTCACAATTGTCGACAAATCGTGTGTAGTAAGCTTATCTAACCAAGCTGTAAGCTTATCAAACTTCTTCTTCTCAATGAAGGCTAATGGATAGCTTTTGTAGACGGTGTGTTGAAAGAGAATAGGAGCTAGATCATTAAGACTCGTAATCTCTGAGATATTCTGTTCGTCTGCCAGCTTTTTTAAAGCTTTAATTCTTGGAATAAAGTACTCGAACCGTTTTCGAGCTCCTGCTAATTGTACTCGATGTACAAAATCCGCTTCGAGACTGAATAATTCCTCATTAGTAGCATTAACTAATGATTGCGGATTTTGAAACATCTCTGATTGTCTTTCCCCCGAAAGTAGGTGGGTCGTTATATTCTCAGTAACCATTTTCCAAACCTCTACTACTGATACCGAGAATGGCTTAAATATTCGAAAATGGGTCTAATATTGCCTAATCGTGAATTTTTTTATATACTCTTTTTAAGGAATCTAGGAATTTAAAGTAATTAACACAAAAAAGGATTTTGCATTCTTAAGGAAAATTCATTATCAATTAATGAGTAGTTATGACACTAGCTCACGAAAAGGAAAAGCTCCTCTGGAAACAGTATGAGTCTGCTCTTGAAGATTATGCTTTGACAAGAGATCTTGATGCTATGGTAGTTTCATTTAAGAATATCATTGACTCTTCTTCTCCCAAACCTTCAATTTCATTGTTGTCTACAATTGCTAGTCGTTTTATCAAGATTAAATGTTATAATGAGGCTAAACTTGTATTTGGAAGGATTTTACAACAAGATAGTCAGCATCGTGATACCTGGAAGGCATTATCTTCTCTTTACTTCAAATTAAAAGAAAATGAAAAAGCGGAATTCTGTTTACAGAAATTCTATTCATTGAAAGGAGGAGGTGTTTCACTTAATCCTAAGGTAAAAACACGCTTAGCAAGCACAGGAAAACTTAAAACTCTACCAAGTGATCATCCGTTGGGTTTACAGAAAGCGAAGCAGATACAAAGCAATGCACCAAAGAGTATTTTCTCCTTAAATGAATTTTATGCACATTTTAAGATTGAGGAAGAAGCTCTTCCAGTGGTCATTAAACAGCTAGTTCATTTCGGTCAGCATCAGATAGTAGACTATCGTTTTTTTGATAAACAAAGTGGTGAATATGGAAAGAAAATACAATTCATTAATAACTATGAGATTATAAAGTATCTGAATTCAAAGGGGATTAAACGGCTTTATAAGTTTCAGGAAGAAGCCTACAAAAAAATTCTAGCGAATCAAGATGTATGCATTGTTGCCCCGACAGGTAATGGGAAAACAGAAGGATTTCTTCTTCCTGCGCTGATAAAGATTAAAGATTTCGTGGGATATGGAGTACAATTATTAATTATTTATCCCCAGAAGGCTTTAGCTAAGGATCAGTTAAGAAAAATAACCGAACTTGCTTCGCTCTTAAAATTATCAGTAGAAGTCTTTGATGGAGATACCTCTCAATATCGACGAAAAAAGATCTTTGCTAATCCTCCAGAAATTCTGATTACAAACCCAGATATTCTTCATTATCATCTTGGAATTGGGAAAAACTCAGGATTTTTTCAAAATTTAGTATCTAATTTGAAAATCGTCATATTGGATGAAGTTCATACCTTTTCTGGAACATTTGGGAGTAATATGTATTTTATTCTTCGACGCCTTGAGCGTATTGTTGATAATAGGATCCAATTTATCGCTTCTTCTGCAACAGTTGCTAATCCACAGAATTTCACCAGTCGCCTGTTGAATCGCTCAATTACAGTAGTTGAATGTCAACATGGCCGAAGAGGACGATTGCATTTTTTAATGATCGCTCCTTTTGATGGCATGTCAACCTTTGATGGTATTACAAGTTTACTTAATTCAATTAAACCATATGGAAAAATCTTGGCGTTTCAAGACTCTCATCGTAGTGCTGAATATCTTTTTCAACGTTTACGGGGGACTTCGGAGAAGATTGGGATACATAGAGCGGGATTAGATAAAAAAGTTCGTGAAGAAGTGGAGACACAATTCAGAGAAGGAGATATCGATCTTTTAATAGCTACTCCAACCTTGGAATTGGGAATCGATATTGGAGCTTTAGAAATCGTAGTTACCCCTCCAATTTCTGCGAATCGTGCTATCCAAAGGATTGGAAGAGCTGGAAGAAAAGGACAAGATGCTGTAGCAATCATTCATCTTAATGCAGATGATCCGATTTGTCATTATTATTATAATAACCCCGAACGTTATTACCAAGAAGTAGAGGATATATTTTTCGACCCAACCAATCCAAATGTTGTCGATCATCAACTTCTTACCGCAGCTCTCGACCATCCATTAGGGATAAATGAATTTCCAGAGTATGTATCAGCAATCAAGGAATTAGACAAAAAGAACTATCTTCAGAGATTTGAGAATGATATTTTCGTTCCTACAGAACAAGGGATTGAAAAAGTTCGAAAGTATTCAATTAGAGGAACGAATCATGAGATTATAATCAGGATTCGTGGTGGAAAACAAATAGGCAAACGAAGTATGCCACTTGCAATGTATGAGTTATATCCAGGGGCTTATTATTTAGCTGGAGGTGCAAAATACCGGGTAATTAGTTATCGGTTTAATGGATTCCGGGGGTGGGCGGAACTGATAAAACCCAAAAGTGTTTGGGGTCAGACATTCCCCCTTACTAGAATGAAACCCCAAATTCTGGAAATTCATAAGTCCACAGTTTCAGTTTATGGTTTGGAATTTGGTCTCGTTACAGCGAAAATTCTACAATCAGTTGTTGGTTATACACTTCAAACACCATCTGGAACAGAAACCAAGAAATTACGGGAACCACAATATTATTCGTCTCAATCCAGAGGTTTATTGTTTCAAATCCCCAGATCTTCCTTGAATGTCCAATTAGATCAAAATCGGTTTAATAATTCTTTACATACTCTCGTTCATGTCCTTATACATGCAAGTTTACCGTTTATTGGAGGACAGATTCACGAAATTGGTGGATTAACATTACTACCTCAGGGATACATCCTTTTATTTGATCAATCCACGGGTTATGGAATTTGTGAGATGCTAATGAGTCACTTATCTGATCTATTTTTACGAGCCAGTGAAATTCTAGAATGTGACTGCCAAGATGGCTGTCCAAAATGTTGCTTTTTACCCCGCTGCAGTAAGAATAACACATTGTTGGATAAAGCGGGAGCGCAGCAAATTCTTGCTTTTATCTTACAAAATAAGGAAATCCCCCTCGGTACGGATTATAATGACTGTAGGATATTTATTGCTTGAATTAATTATTTAGAGAATTATTGAATTTCAGATATTTAAGGCAGGTTACGAATCCATTATTGATTAGTCTAGATTATCTCAGATTTTCGGCAGGAGAATGGAAATGAGGAATAATGATAAGTAAGAGCATTTTAACAACAATTATTGGATTCCTATTTGGTAACATTCTGTTCTTAGTAATTAATTCTAATTCAATAATTATATTCCTTTTTGGAGGAGTGGGGTACTTCGTTGGTTTAATGCTGGATAATGCTGATAGGAAGCTTCAAATAGACATGTTTCACTTTACAAACATTAAATCAAGTCATGAAATCTTCTATTCAGATCTCCTTCCAGAAGCTATGATAATTTTCTCTGCATATGACAATATAACAACAGTTTTCCTTGATTATAGGATTGAAGCAAAACCTGAAGATTATCGTCTCTCAGTTCTCAAAAACTTACAGGAGTTTGATTTTCGTGTTATTGAGGATTCTTCCAAGACGATCTTCTCATTGAGTATTGAATTTCCTGAGTTTAATTATCCTTTATTGCTAAGTTCTGAGAAAGAGATGGAAAGGTTCATTCATGACATTAAAGAACGAAGTGTTGATTTCCAAGTGGCTATTCAGAAAATTATTCCTGGATTAGTAATCAGTATTATAAAAAATCCCAATATCTTTGGTGATCAGAACCATCTGGTTTCAAACTCTGTTAATTCACATAATTTAAAGAACCCAATTGATCCTGATAACGGAGTACATAACCCTATTGTCCTTTCTAAAAACCTTGGAGGAGAATCTCCAACCATTCCTGATGAATCAGGGAATCAAACAGATGAAGATTTCGCATCTGAAACCGAAGAGGAAATTATGTCTGATTTAATGGGAAGTTTCACAAGGTCTCATACATCTTTAGATTCAAAAAGGAAAATCCAGATTAAAACCACAGATTCTAACGAAAATAAATCCCCTAAATTATTAACTGCTGATAAGATCAAGGAAAAAGGTGAGGAAATAATTGGGTTAGACAAGATAAGTGAAAGAAAACTATCAGAATCCTTGATTGAAGAGAGAGGAGATCAAGTTGAATCCGAAAAAGGTGTAACACAGGAAAGTGATATACTACTTGAAAGTGATGAAGGTGAATTTGAAATTATTGAGGGAACGCTTAGCGAAGAAGAAAAGCCAATTCTCACGAAGGTGACAGAGCAAATCAAGCTAGCAAAAGGGAAAATAAAAGAGTCTATAGGATCCGACTAGGCTAAAGAGTTCAAACTTTGAAGAACTAAGCAAGAAACTTAGAAATTTCTTTTTGATGACATTTTAAACAAACTATTTTCTCTTGGTGAAAGAACAGATAATCTCCACACTCAGGACAATAAATGTCCAACTGGGGCCAAATCGAAAAATTGTCTTGTCCCTCTGGGGAGTCTGAAAAGTACCTTTGATACAGCTTTCTTTTTTCGTAGTCATGTAATGGTGAATTTACAAGTATTCGGAGGGAATTTTCCTTTTCATCTAGAGAAATAAAGGATTGGATTGCTAGCTCTGTGATATTACGTTTCGAACTTGGTAGCAGAGGAGATAGTATATTTAAGGTCTGATCTATTTCATTTCTTTTGAAAAAGATTTGTGCTAACTTGAAACGGATATCTTGCTCTCGAGATGGATCAGTTCGTAATAAATAATGCAAATTGGTTATTGCTTGCTCGAATCGGTTCTCTTGGAAAAGTGTATCTATTTGGTTGAAAAGTTCTGCTTTTTTTCTCTCTGTTGGTGAACACACTAACAATTTTTTTTTCTTTCGAGTAATAATTAATCACTTCAGTTTAAAATTATGACTCCCTGGAACGGTCCCATAATGGGATGGTAGAAAATGGAATATTATACCGATTATTCATCGTCTGTATAACTACTTTCCGAATTTCAGAGTCTAACGGCTGTTGGACTGCATGGATACGATTTCTAACTCGTCCTTCTTTCGAGATGGATATAATTCCAATTCCCTCTTCTCGAGCCCAAGAGAGTTGTTCATCTACAGTCGTAGAATTAAGCAGGGTAAATTGTTCGTCAGGACATAATAAATAGCAATAGTCACAAAAATGACGGAATATTGTGGGATGGTTGATATGTATCTGGGTTTCCGCTTCTACAAAGTGTATCGACCCATCTATTTGACTGATGCCTGCTAAGTCAATTCGAAAGGACTCTTGGTTTATTATTTCGGAGATCTTAAAATTTTCATTACTATTAATCTGTAGTTCAAGATATGTTTGGAATTGTAAATGATCTCTCAGATAGATTTCTAAACGTTCAGTTAGTTGTTTTTCTGATAACATCTTCTTCACTATGGATTAGTTTTTTAGTTTTTATACTTGAAAAATTCGGAGGAGGGGTTTTTAGATATTTAAGTCTCATTCACCTATACTAGATGGATAGTAACAGAGTAGATATCTAGGTGAATCGCAAGTGACAAGTCAACCAATATTCCGACCAACTAGTCTACCTTTTCTTGATGAAATTTTTGTAAATAGTCCATTATGTCAAATATGTGAATTTGCAAATTGGGGGATCGGAGGTATATGTTCTTTACTGTTGAATAGACGCATGCCCTCAGTATTAGTGGTAAAAAATTCAAAAGTAATTTCTTGTAGCGCACACCGAAACTGGGTGGAACCAATAGAAGGATTGAAGTAATTAAAGGAGAAATCATGTTCCTTTGGAGTTAGGATGGACCTCAGTGTGAGTTTGACAGAAACCAATGGAAATCCTTCTCATAAGTTGAAGTTCTCTCCCACACTCGAAGAACAAGTCCTCTTAGCACAAATTCAGAAACAGAATAGTTTATTACAATATCGGATAGAAGAAAAACTATTTCGGATATTATCTTTGCTTATAAGTTTGAATATTTCGTTAGAGAAAGGACTGGAAGCAATTCCAAGAGTTTTAATTCTTACAAAACGACAGATCCAAGAAATATTCAAGACAGGAATTCAAGAATATATAAATCAGGTTGTGACAATTCACAATGGACAAATCCTTCCCCAAGCACGAAAAATGGATTACAATCGATATAGTATTATAATATCTACTCCTAAAACGGTAAAGAATGATTATAAACAATCTTTCTTTGAAAAAGATCATTTTTCATTGGTTATTATCGATTATGCCGAAATGGGGGTTTCCTCATCATCCTTGAGATACATTATTAGCAACTTGACTCCAAAAAAGCTAGTAGGTCTTTCAAGAGAGAAAAATAATATCAAACTTGAACAAGCGTGTTTAAACTTAGAGCTTATGGAAATTGTCAAGATTGATGGAGATATTCGGAGTGAAAGATCAAATATTCAACACTATTCCCTTCCTCTACCCAAGGAATATTTTTTTGTACTAGACATTCTTGATCAAATGAAGAAGAATCGATTGATGGAACTTGAACACCTAGGTTTTAGTGTCTCAGTAAAAAGCACACCTCAGCAAATAGCAGCTATCCATGAGAGTTTATTAAATGATAAGCCTGGAAAACATCTCGTAAAAACAGCAAATTTACAGCGAATCATGAACATGCAGCGAATAGTAATTTCTCAGGGATTTCCAGCTTTCACATCCTATCTTAATAAATTACAGAGTCGTTTAAACGATTCAGATAATATTATCGGTAAAAAAGCATTAGTTGAGTTTTTAGGGAATCCTCTCATTAAGAAACTTCGTGAGTATGTTTTACTATTCCCCAAATTGGAGCATCCTAAATTTAACCAGATTCTTAAACTTATTGATACACATAAGACAAACGTTTCTCTTGTCACGAATAATAGGTACAACGCAAAGTTTCTTGAAAGAAGATTGAAGGAAAAAGGAATATCGGTAACTCATATAACTCAACTGATTTCCTCCCTCTGCGGTTTACAACTAGAAAAGAATCTCTTTGGCTTTAGTAGTAAAAAGATTCAAGTATGTATCTCAAATTCAGTTAATGATCAAATTGCGAATCTAGCAAACATCATTGTTGCATATGATGTAAATGCAGATATTTTCGAGAGGTTAAATCATTTATTGGTGCCAATTCCAAGAATCTTCTTGCTTACAAAACAAACCAGTGAAGAAGCACGGTTTTTCCATCTTAAGAATTTAGGTGAGGGAAATAAGTAACTGAATTCAATTCTTACGGATATTTCGTTAGAAATTCCCTTCTCATTTTTGTAAAAAAAGAGTCAAATGTTCGATAACAAGCATTAAGATCACGAAAAATGATTGCTCCAGGTAACATTGTGCGTAAGGTAGCAGCTCGGTAATCCAAGATTAAACTGGCTGCGAAGTCTGATTCTGATCGAATTCCTCTTCCTATTGCTTGCGTAATTGATCGAGTGACAGGTAATAGAGAAAGGTGATCAGCCATTCTCTTACCCCATTTTCGTGTATAAAGACTTTTTATTAATCGATTTGTTATATCTGGACGTGTATATGGCACTCCAGCAATAATAATTAAAGTTAATAGGCTACGATTAGTTCGCGGATCGAGGATTTCAATTCCTTCTGATAATTTTCCCCCTAGCACCCCAAAAATAACCTCATGCGACTTCTTATTAAGGTCTTCAATAAAAAAAGGTCTTTCATCAGGTTGTTCAATATAAATATTTGACAAAGCCATATGGGCCAGAATCTTCTGCTTTAATTCATGTGAGGGAGTAAAAACGATCGTATGAAAAGGGTTTCTTTGATGTAATCGTTCTATTACATAAGCCATTGCTTGAAAGGTCTGGGACGTTCTTTCTCGATATTTTGTGCTGAATTGCCTGTGATAAAGAATGCCATTCAAACTATACTGGAAATCTGATGGAATGAACAGACCTGGATAATTTATACCATAAAGAGTTTTATAAGATGCTACAGGTTGGAATGTTCCAGACATTAATAGGATACTTTGGAACTCATTGTTGATAAATCTAAATGTTGTTTGAGGGAAGGGATTAAGCTGTAACAATTTTTCTGAATCAGAAATCCAGATTTCTCCGCGACTGTTTAAAAAATCTTTAACTAGAAGGAGGTGCGTCTGTTCCCAAGGAGATAATTTGATTTGATGATCAAGAAATGCATCTATTGCATCAGAGGTTAAATTAGGTGGACGATCGATTCTTCCGGTTCGATTTTGAATCATATTCTGTAGTAAATCAAATACTTTTAGAGGAATAATATCTCTGGCTTTATAGATGTCATTTAAAGAGATTTCAGCCTCAATTTCTGCAGAAAAATTATGTCCTTCATCAATAACACAGATTTTATTAGGAAAAAGGCTTTTTTGTAGGAATGTGGAGAGAATACCTTGCAAAATTTTACTTCTTAGATATGTATGGGTGGTAACGATAATATTTGCATAAGGGATACAACGCTTGATGATATAATAGGGACAACCAAATTCCTGTAGTGTGTCCTTGAAAGTCTCAATCGTTATCTCCTCTTCATGAGTTGTGATGGGAACCTGCTCAACAATGGTTGGAAAGTCTTCTTCAGGGATGGAACGTGCCTTTTCAAAATGTGGACATCGAATTTTTCCACAAATTCCCTGATAGAAAAATGGAACATCACCTCTAATGCATAAATCCGACTTCAAGATTAATGGAAGAGCAGTTAAATAACCGTATTTGTCAGTATTGGCAATTTTACGTAATTGTTCAAAGAAAACACGGAAAATTTGCGCTTTTGTTCTAACAAAGATGTAAAGTTGATACTGCTGAGTCTTCACTAATGGTAATGTACTGGTTAAGGCCATCACCGTTTTACCGAATCCGACTGGAGCATGAATAATAGATCTAGTGTGTTTTTCTACAAAGCGTAGGAATCTCGCCTGATATGCTCGTAATTCTTCATGGGGAAATAATTCCAATTTTAAGGGGAGATTTATTTCCATTGAGCTTCATCTCACTCCAAGTTTAATTCTTCAACAAGGCGTTTTCCCTGTTTAAGAAATTTAAAATGTACATCGAGAATCCCATGATCAGGGTACTTCTTAAGTCCTAGTGCCTTACTAAAAGTCTGCAGTGAGACATATCTATCATCAGGTAAAAATTTATCAAGATTCCCGGAATTATTGCCAGGAATCGATGGTATGATTGGAATAGATGGTACATTATCGTTCTTATGGATCTTTCTAACATTCTTTATATCTAGCCAAATATCTGAACATATTTCTAAGGCGAGATTGTACAATTGACGAAAATCCTGACCTTCAATACCATTTATTTCCTTTAAATCTGTATATTGAGCGTAACGTACCCAAGGGATAGAACCTTGCATTTGATATAGAAAATTTAGTAATTCTCCAACCATATTTTTGATCTTGACATTTTCTTCCTGTAATTTCTGCTTGGAAGCAGTTCTATCAAAAAATCTTTCTGAAATGGCAATTTTCTGTTCAATTGATTCTGCTTCCTCAGTAGTGGGAGCTGCTGGTAAATTTTCCATTAATGCCACTTGATTATCGTAAAATTCTGAACCTTTAACAGTTATTTCCCATTGTCTCGCTGCATCAATTTCTCTTTCTGAGTATAAATCCTGTTGTTTCATCTGTTCAAGTAGTGTCTCGTCTCTACTCTCAATTTCAAGTTCATCATGTAACATATCTCGATTAAGAGGCTGTGCTTTGAGAGTTTTTAGTAGGTTCATTAAAAGTGCAAATTTCTGTGGAATGAGACCAAAAGTCTTTGATCCCCTTAGTTTTGTCTCTGTGACTTTGACTGGATTAAGATTTATTGGTACTTTAGCTCGATCCATCTTAAAATGATATGCGGTACTCTGAGACGTATCACTTCGAAATAATAATCCTTCTCCTTCCATTATTCCCAATATTTGTCTTTCAATTGTAGCGGATTGAACACCATTCCCTACTTTTAATTGGTGTTGAGTTATTACGATTTCTCTATCCAGTGTATTCACTAAACGTAAGTAAATTTGATTTTTAATTTGCTCAAAGGAGTTTACTTTGGAAGCTAAGGCTTGAACACTTTGACCACCTAAAACCAAAACATTCTCTCGAGAGAGGTTATTTACCGAGTCAATCAATACTGTGGGAATACCTGTTTCATTCCTTCCATAAGGAGTTTTTCTACTCAGAATCTCATCTGCATGGGGAAAGACTACCACACCGTTTCTAGCAACCATTGATAGGAATTGAAGTAAGAAAGCAACTGTAGCTCGCTTTATCATTGGAGGTTGTGCACCAAATTGAAAAATTGTAATAGAATCATCACGAAAAAGAGAATTACTGAGATGACCAGTAAATGCAGGGTAATTTACCTCTTTAAATGCCTTAAATTGATCTAAAATTCCGTTTAAATGTTCGATGGCCATAATATCAGCAAAAATTCCATCGGTTGCTCCGATCTCTGACTCTAGCTCACCAGAAGTTGATGAACCAATAGTTGTTGTAACATCTTCCAAGGTGAAGATAGATCTTCCAGTGGCTGCATTTCGAATTTGTGCTTCGAGAGGTATTGCAAATCGCGATGTAAGATAATCAGAAGTTGATAAGGAGCATAAAAGAATATTACTAACAAGATGAGCTTTCCATGCTTCAATAGCTTCGGATTTCTGCTTTTTACCACTAGGAGAGGGAGGAATAATGACATCACAGAGATTAATAAACATATTTGTACCCAATTGGAACACTTGAAGATTTATTCCCTGTTTATTTGATTCTGAAGATCTAAAATGTTGAATTAACCCATTAAACTCGTTGTGGGTATCGATAATGAATAAACCTCTGTTATTTTTCGAAATACTAAATGAGAGTGTCAGATTCTGAAAGAGCGTGATGAGTTCCGAATTATCTGACCCGCATACAAGGATTGATCCAGCAGATAAGTCTGCAAAGCCAACAGGGATCGCTGTATTATCAACTCGATAACCTATTCTATGAATTACAGGTAAATCAGGGACTGCAAAGTCCTGGATAAATCGTGAGGGTACTCGTTCAAGATTAAAGAATCTATCAAGTAATTTAGATTTTGATCCTGTTTGAGAAGGGAAGATGGAGATTCCTTCTTTCATCTTTTTTCCCCGAAAATGCAAATCGAAAATTCTTTTTCCTTTAGCGAGTGAAACCTCGAATCCAGCTACCTTGAGAATAGTATAGGTTAGGGTACGCTGTTTGAGAAACTCTTTTCTTATATGTCGTAATATTATGGGTAATGTGGATTCAGAACGAATATGAAAATGATGGAACACACGTACAATAAGAGAAAGGCCTGTATAGGAGACATCTCGTTTTGAATAAGCTTTCGATTTTCGTGGGAGAGCTGTGAATGTTTGTCGGAGGATCTGCACTCCAGGTTGACTTGTTACACGAAATAAATTCCGTGCAGCATTGTCAAGATCATGAACTGGTTGGATAGCAAAATATGATACCAAAACTCCTTTGGAAGCATATAGAACTTCCCTACTAGTCAATGGATGTTCAATCTGGAGAAGAGTCGTATTATCTTCAAGAATTTTCGTAGATATTTGAGTCAAAAGCGTCCCAGTTCAGCTCCATACAGAAAAAAGGGAGGACTATTTACTTGAATAGTCGCGGATCCCATCTGTATCGATTGAAAATTCAATTTTTCCATCAGGTAACTCTGGATTTTTTGTTAGTGTAGCTGTTCGTTTTATATCTTTTCCTTTGCGAATCATCAATCTAGTTGTCACGGTATGGCCTACTACATTACCACCAATTGGTTTGTTAGGATCTCCAAAGAACATTGCATCAGGTTTCGCTGATACTTGATTAGTAACTACTGCAACACAATTCAATATTTCTGATTGCTTAGCTATAAATGCAAGATATTTTCCTATTAGCTGTTGACGTTCGGCCAAGGTAGCTCTTCCTGCAAACTCTGAACGAAAGTGTGCCATTAGGGAATCCACAATAATTAGTCCTACATTTTGAACCATGGTTAATGCTTCTTCTGTGAGTGCCATCTGATGTTCGCTATTGAATGCTCGACCAACCGTAATTTGAGACAATATTGCATCAGGGTCAAGATTTAGGGCTTCAGCCATTTGAGAAATTCTAGTAAATCGAAATGTTCCCTCAGTATCAATCCAGACAACATCTTTGCCATTTTTTACACAGTTAACTGCTAACTGATGAGAAATTTGTGTTTTTCCACATCCATTTTCGCCTGCGATCTCTGTTATCGATCCTGTTTCGAAACCTCCTCCAAGAAGGTCATCAAATGCTTGAGATGAGGTAGTGAGATACTGACGAGTTTCTCCGAGTTTTGCGTAATGCGATCCAGGTTTTAAACCGAGATCAAATTGTGACCGTGCTTCTCGGATAAGGACAGTAGCGGTTTTTTCTGCAATTCCAGAAATATCTGAGAGCTGGGATCGTGTAGCTAGAGCGATGGTCTCTTTACTGCCAAATCCAGCCTCTTCTAGTCTTTTTCGCGTAGTAGGGCCTATTCCAGAGATAGTATCCAAAAAATTGGCTTCTTTTTGATTTTTTCCCTTAGTTTTCTTACTTTTTTCAGAAACTAAGTCCTCTACAACAGCTTTTTCTTTTTTTGATTCAGCTTTTGCCATAAACATACACCGATTTTGTTGTATTCAACTTGGAATCCAGCTGAACCTTAAATATCTGAAATCGTGAAAAAATTGTTTTTTTATATACTACTTATAAATATTCATTTTGAATATAAAAACACAGGAAGGGATAATCATCGAGAGTTACTAGATTGTGGATAAAAAAACGAAATGTTAAGCAGTACTCCTTTGTCTTTCTCATATTTGGATTAGTTCTGACAGTTAATCTGGGATCCAATGAGGCTCGTGCATCAAATCTAGAGACCTCAACAACAATTTTAGCTGATAAAGGAACTGTAGGATTAGGTGATATAATTCAGTTCACTATTTGGACGTATACAGGTTATGATCCAGTTGCGTTTGGTCAAGTTCGATTAACTGATCTGTTCACTGGAGAATATATCGACACAATAATTTCCAATGGTACTGGACAAATTGAGTGGATTGTTCCGTCTCCTCTTCAGATAGGGGACCATATTTTTCTAGCAGAATATTCAGGATTTGCGGAATATCTTCCCTCCAATGACTCATGTTCTATCACCTTTGAGGAGATTACTGCAGGGAGTACTCGTAGTACTTCTTTACAATTATCTGTGAATTCTACAACCGTATATAAGGACGCTTCCATCCATTTTACCCTTGATTTATTCATACATTATAGATGGTGGTTTCAGGGTGGCTTTATTACAGTTACAAGTTCTAGTTTGATCGGTTCTCCGGTTATTTGGACTATGGGTCCATTAGAAAACTATTATCCAGGCACTGATCCCGCCATCTTAACCATTGAGTTTGATTATCGTATTCCACTATTCTCATCCGTTGGTTTGGTTCAATTTTTTGCTAACTATACAGGAAGTTCTCAGAGTCAAACAACACCTTGTTCGTCAAATCAGGTTAATGTGACCATTCTAAGCTCTGGGTACTCACTTCATCAAACAATTAATGCAACAACACTAAACCGAGTAGAAGAATCAGTATTAATTAATACTACAGTGCTTGGGGACAATCCAAGTGGACTTACTATTTCAATATTTTATGAGATTAATTTACAACCAATCGTCCTAGTTGAAAAAATTCTCAGTATCCGTAATTTTCAATTCTTTTTTTCTCCCAACAGTTCTATACCTTTGGGAAATTTGGTCATTTATACAGAGCTTAAGAATGACGTACACGAGATATATGCTAATATCTCTTCATCAATAACAGTCCAAGACCGTGCAAGGATTCAATACTATTTGAATTCTTCAGAATACAAACAAAATGAAACAATCCATCTAGAGGCGTATGTTACTTTAGAGGATATACACACGGTTCCTGTTCTATGTCAAGTTGAACTGAAAGATTTAACGGAGGGAAATATTTCATTGATGAATAAGTCTACGAATACTAATGGATATGTTTCCTTTACATATTCACTAACAGAGAATATTACAATTGGAAATCATGAGTTCCTTCTCTCCCTCTTTGAGCTAGATCCGAATCTTCTTGCGGTTACGAGTGTTGTTACTATCCCAATTAAAGGAATAATCGAATTTGACTTAACTTACGATAGTGGAGGAGTACATCGTAATACAAATACACAGATCCAAGTAACAGTACTATCTGGGGGTATCGTGATTAATGAAGGATTAGTTTCGTTAATGTTTACTAATTCTACCATTATTAGTACCCAAAATTGCATTGCAGGTCTAGTCTTCGATTACTCTGTTTCAAAAAATCATCCCGTTGGGGATATCGACTTGCTTATGTACTTCCACGGATCTATGAACTTTGATACTGGAGTTACGAGGTTTAAACTTACAATTTTCTCCGTTCCTCATTTAGAATCGCTCAATCAGAATGCAACGGAGCTTGTTTATGGACAAATAGGCCGTTTTTGGGGATTTTTATTAGATGAGGATGGAGAGGCTGTAATGAATGAAGCAATCCATTTTACAGATACGACTACTGGAGAATACTTGGGTGCTGTACAGTCCAATGCAGAAGGATTATTTTATTTTGATTTCATTGTAGCTGAATCAGCTCAGATAGGAATTCATATTCTGCAGTGCAGTTATCAAGGGAATTTGGGAAGATATTATCTCGCAACTCCAAATCCAGGAATCTTTACCATCACAATTCGTCCTCCTCTCTCACTTCTCATTGAGAGTGCCATTCTTGCTAATCATTGGTCAGTAATATCCATTGAAGGCGGTTTAAATGAGGACATAAGGTTGCATTGGCAACGAGATGGATCCACGAATTGGGAGTTTATAACAGTATTCACGTTAAATGGCTCTGGAATAGGAAATTACAATTGGTCCACTCCTTATTATAAAGGAGGGTTAACTTTACGTGCATCAAATTCAAATCAAACGAATTTGAAATATGATCATGCAACTATGTACAGTGTTGCGAATATGGAAGTTACTGGGGCTGAATTTGGGAATACAAATGATTACTATCAATTCATGGTCAACTGTTCAGAATCTTATCAAATTTGGATCAATGATTTGCTTTGGAAAGGTGGGATTCAGGCTGGACAACATTCGTATGCGTATATATTTACTAGTACAGGAGTTAAGGAAATATTAATTGTTAGTAATGAGACTTATGTTTACTATCATGTATATTCGCATGAAATAACAGTTATTGAAGATCTTCAGATTTCTATCAGTATTCCTGCGGAAGCTCTTGTCAATTTATCCATCAATATTGATGGAACTGTCCTTGGAGAAGTATCTGGTCCAATTTCAGGAGTAGATTCCATCCTACTTGTAAATGGTATTGAAACGGCGATAGATTCCACAAATGGAGCTGGAATTTTTCATTTCCTCATCTTATTTGATCAACCTGGAACCTATACAATTGCAGTAAAAGTGCCATTAAACAGTGAAGATTATTATAATGCGTCCATTAGTGGTCAATATTCCATCATGATTAGATCTCTACCCTCTGCACTAGAAATTCTTTCCCCATCGAATAATTCTGTATACGGGTCGATCCTAGAGATATCCTTCCAAGGAAATGCTGATAGTTATTGGTATAATATTGAACCTTTGGACCAAACAAATGTTTCATGGAGTGAAACCGTTTTTCGTGAATTACCAGAAGGTTTCTATACCTGTAATGCCTATGGGGAAAATTCCTATGGTGAAATATCTTTCGTTTCTTCATTTTTCAGTATTGATCTAACTGAACCGTCATTAATCATAGTTAGTCCTAGGAATGAGTCTTATAACATGAATTCTGTTCTACTTTCATTCTTAACTAACGAAGAAGAGGTATTTGTGTTCCTAGATGGTGTCCATACTGTTGGAGGTTCAGGTACAAGTCTGTCTAACTTATCAGAGGGAAGTCATAACCTTACCATTCAGGTTAATGACATTGCGGGTAATGCTATCATTAAATCGTGTTTTTTCAACGTTGATACAATTATTCCGTATTTAAATATTGTTTCTCCCTATAATTACAGCTATACCGATGCTGTGCCGTTGAGTATAGATTCAGATGGTGAAACAATACTTTATTGTATCTCAGAGATACATAGTACAAATCAAACCTATACTCCACATAGTATATCAAATTTGAATTTGCTATTTGGGACTTACTCACTGAATATCTATTCGTATGATGCAGCAGGGAATGTAAATACAAAGAAAATTTGCTTTTCTGTTGTTGAACACGTGAATCTAATAATCAATTCACAGATCACCAAGATAGATGCTGCAGGTAATTACTATGTAAACACAGAAATTCTCTCAAATCCTAATTTCAACACAGTCGGGTTATATATTAATGGAAGTAATGTAGGCATATTAGAATGGGATGCATTCTTTCAGGATTATCGTCTTAGTTTTCAATTTCCTTCTCCTGGTACTTGGGAAGTTTATTTGTATGCAAATACTACTGAAGGACTGTATGATACTCGAATCTTTTTTGAACTCTGGGTTGCACCACTACCTACGATTACATCACTATCTACATCCTGGGAGTCAAATAGGTATGAAGTAAGAGCAACTATAGATTCTCAGTCTATTGATCTTGATCTTGTCCAAGTTACCTTAGCGGGAGCAGATTATAGTCTAAGCAACATCTATGGAAATCAATGGTATACACAAGTGTTTTGTGATCCAGAAAATTATACAGTAAGTTTGAATATGTGGTATCCATGGGATAATAACCCTTCACTAAATAAAAGATACAATATCTCATGGTATGCCCCTCAAATTATCATAATGGATTCATCTTTCGAACGAAACGGATTTAGTTTAGAGATTCGGATCGAAAAGGCAAATGCATCGATTGCAGAAGAAATACCGACCTTCATCATTCAAGGTGCTACTGAAGAATATTCGGTAAATGGAACCTTAATTTACGAATCGACAATGGGGAGTTATCAAATTTGGAGATTTACTTCCCCATGGTTAATTCCAGATGTTTGGGAATTTAATTTGTCTGTTTTTGATATCTATGGACATTCTAGTCGGTATACCGCAATTTTTAATTCTTCTGATTCACCTCCCCTTATCGGTGATTCCACTCTTTTTCTTTTGGAAAATATAACCTCGGGTGTACTTTATCGATTGGTAATCGAAGTTTCTGATGATTATCTTGTTGATAAAGCAGTTCTGTATATTAATGGTGTAGAATATCCGTTCACACAAATAAATGATTCTCACGTTATCCTTGAGTTCTTTTTGACATCAGGGGTATATGTACTCCAGATATCAGTAATAGATGATATTGGTCAACAAACAGTGAAATATTTTCCTAATATCCAGGTGAATGGTTCGGAAGAGCAATCTTTTACTACCGAACAAACTACTGGAACTACTCAATCACCACAAAGTTCTCAAACAGAAACTCAACAAAAAATTCACTCCCAGATAGGACTAAATGACTTAATTGAATCTGGAATTGGAATAAGTCTATTCGCTGCTTTTGCCACTCTTGCTAATGTATATTTTCGAAGAAAGGAAAACTGACTAGAATGAAAGATATGACACATTACCTATTTTCTTTAGGTTTGACGAATTTATATGGAATGTTCGTAATTGATGACAGTATTTATTCAGGGGTTGTGCTGATTGTGTCTCTTTTTACCAGCTTATTTAGTTGGGTTCCTAACATCATTGATAGGAATATCGGGGTGGAATTTGAAAATGAAGGTGTTTTAATTTCACGTTATAGGCATCCACTATCCCATTCTCCTTGGACAATGATTTATTTTCTTCCCTTTGTATATCTTGCGCAAATATTACATATTATGATGTTAGAAATCCTAATCTCCCTAATAGCAATAAGTTGGGGATCACATTTGCTACTGGATTCATTGAATCCAGGTGGATTACCTTTAGGAAGACAATCCGTTTTTAGTAACCATCCTGTAAAACATTATAAGTTTCATTGGACCTTCCCCCAAAATTCAAAACAATTCCGTATAGCACGTATTCCATTTAATGATCCAAGAGCAAATAAAAACTTGGGAAATATGGGATTATTTTTCTTCTCCTTAAACTTCTCCCGTGTACTTTTATCATTATTTAGGGGCCAGTAAGCATGTTTCTAGGTGATAGAAGACAAATTTGTATTATTTTTAGTATTTTTTTGAGTATTCACAGTGTACTAAGTATTTGTGAGGGATCTTCACTGGTTTTTTCCCAGCAAAGAGAAGAAGTTGACAGATCTTATAATTTGAATATTGCTTACATGATGAATAATCCCGAAATCACCTTTACGAGATTAGTTGTGTTATCGAAACAATGGGACAAACTATTTCTGAACTTATCAGTACAAAATTATGGAGAAGCAATTGACTTCATTCAGACTTCTTCCAAGATTAACGATTTAAGTACTGATCACTCGTTTTCTAGTAAGGAACGAGATGGACTCAAGAATTGTTTGGTTTACCAATTTGATCGACCTCAAACATTGATTATCCCGTTAAATTATACTTATCAAGAAACCCTCTCAATTTCCATTTCCATTTATTTGGATGCTCTGATTTCGTGGCGTGAAGTTGAATACAATTTTAAAATATTTTCAGCCTCTCTTTATGCTATAAATCTTGTACAACCCCTTACTGAGCAACCCTTATTGATTACGTCAAAAAACTTTCACTTTATTCTTCAATCCTCACAAATTTCATATTTTGGTGAGCGTTTACTCTTGAGAAGCTATCTTCCCGTCCAAATTCCAGATAATCAATTATTAACCACTAATCTTGAGTTAGAAATTATAGGAGGTAAATTTGATTACCTCTCCCTTACAACAGGGCAGAGTAGTAAGTATCTGATTGAGGACAATATCGCTGTTATCAACACCACTATAAATCAAGATGACCTGAAAGATCACGTCTGGTATATTGATATTCATATTATTCCAATCATTGACTCTCATGATGGTTATTCCGACATAACATTTACACTCCAAGTTCATGGAGTATTAAAAGAAAAATTAATTTCAAATAATAATCTAGATTTGATAGATCATCCTATCCCAGGAATTATAATGACTCCTCTCTTAATTTTTGTACTCTTTGGGATTCCATATTATTATGTCTACCAGGAGGAACTTACTGAAAAAGATGATCAGATTTTAGAGTCTGAACTAGGGAGATTGTGAAGAATCGAATGAATAGTTCTCAATGTTCAATAACTTTCTCTCAGCCTAATGTGGTAATAGGAGAATATGAAACATGTGTTCACTTCATTTTAAAGGAGAAATACAATGAATGGGTTATACCCAAGGTACTCTGGATCGATTTTAGAGTAATCCCCTTAATATTATTACATAATTTTTCCCATCAACGACCTGCACTAGAGAATATTTACTTTATGGAGTTCCTCTCAATTGATGATTATAATTATTTAATTAAGCCCACTATTCTTTCAGAAGTAATAAAAAAGGGTTTTTCGTCAGTAATTATTCATCATCCTCCTAATTGTGCTAATAATAATGAAATCTGGATGTATATTAAAAAATTAGCAAAATTATGTATAATTACTGTTTTGACATCTAGAGAACTGTTTCCAGTAGAAGAATCCACACATTTTGTGGTCGAATCAGGATGAAAACGAGATTTTTAGTTAAAAGCCTCTCTTTTATGAGTGAAGAGCTTGAAATCTTACAAAAAATTCCAACAGGGATTAATTTTATAGATAGCATTACTGGAGGAGTTTATGAAGGACATCTCCATTTAACAATTGGTGAACCCGGAGTTGGAAAGTCGTGGTTCTGTCAACGAATTATAAATTCATTGCTTACATACAATCAGGATGCAGAAATTCTTTATTCAAATTTTTCAGGAAATATTCGATTCCAGACTCTTAAAAAAGTCCTCAAAACATCTGAATTTTTGGATAATATCCAATTTTTCAATCCAACCTCATTTATTGACGCAATTATTCTAAGTAAGAAAATTCTGGAGGGAGATTCTCCAAACCTCTCTCTTATAGTTTTAGATACAATATTTGGATCGCCCTTACAATTTATTGAGCTTTTCAAGGAATCTAAAAAGAAATGGAATCGCAATATATTTGTTTATATGTTAGATCTTCGAAAAATTGCTTCTATAAGAAAAATACCTATCATTATAACTCATCATCCCCTTTCTACCAGTTCAAAGGAAAAAAATCATAAAAATACTTTTTTAGATCCTTTTTGTATCACAAAATCTGTTTTATATAAATCTAATTCCAAATCTTCATTAGATTTCTATATGTTCAATAATTATATTGGATCAACAGACTTTAATCTGTTCTCGATTTGAATGATTGTTAATTATTAGAGGTCAAGGTCTTCCAATGAAAGAAAATCGATTTCTGGTTTCTTTGAGAATGGTGTCATAGGTTTTTCGGTTGGTATCCAATATAAAACTGGTTTTTTGATAGTTCCACCTTGGGCAATATATCCTACAACAAATAAACCAATTATATAGAGTACAAACCATACTGTTCCAATTAGTATAGAAAGGAAGAAATTTTGTGTTCTCCAGAGAGTGTCAAATGTGAAAATAACATACACCAGAATGGCATTGTAAAACCAGAATGGTCTAATTTCTAAATTTATCATTAAAGCATGAATCAGAAAATACCAGTCATTTAGACTTGGCATAAGAACTCCAAATATTCCGATAAATAGGTACAAATGTACTAATCCTCCTACTTGAGAAGAAAGAACCCCTGTATCCGCAAAAATCAGAGGAGTCACAATCAAATACCCGATTAACATTATAAATGCCAGTTTATTTGGTGCCAACGCAACTCTACGAGCATAATGAAATCGATTGAATCCCATTAATAATCCTGGATTCTCATCTGGGACATCAATTCCTGAGATTAAAGATGCACGAAGATTACCTGTATCAATAACTGGTTCTTTTTCTCCTGACTCTTTACGAGACTCAATTTCTTTCATTATCTGTTTGGCTGTATAGACATGTAAATAGACATGTATCCAGCGGAAGGGAAGAAAAAAAATCATTAATATTCTGCGTAAAAAGGGAATAAAATATAGAACTATTTGAAGTACGATATAATATGAAATCTGCTTTACAAAAAAATCTACTAGATTTTCCCCCTGCACAGCTTCCAGTGCATACCAATTTATGAAATCACCAAACGCATCTACCAAAAGATCCAATAGTTCAACCATCTCTTATTCCTTCCTTCGAATGATCACATATCATTTTAAACTCGCAAATATCACACACATTAGATATTTGAGGTTCAAATTCTTGCAAAGTGAAATATTTTACCTTTTTATGCAACTTAGATCTTAAGAATTGAGACTTGTATTTACTTATGCTATCAAAAGATATTTTCATTGTTCGATAATCAATTGAAATGATTCTAGTCAAGTTAGAGTGAAACAAATTGACTAAGAATAAAGTAACTACGTCTGTAGAATGTTCATTCCCTTTTTCCTGCGGAGATGTATAATTCTGATGTACTAATGCTGTTTTATTATCCGAATATTCAATTAAAGCCGTTGGATTTTCACATATCAGGTCATGGGGAATGTCTGCTTTGGGAAGAAATGTGAGAGAAACTGGGATTCGTTTTTTTTTGTGCTTTAATTTGCTTTCTTGCCATATAGAGAATAAAACGAAATTTAAATATGCACAAATCTTGGGAATTAGATCGAAATTGGCTTCCGTACGAGATGAAGTAGCAAATACGCAGTAGGAACTTAAAGGAAGTACGTTACTAAGTTTTTCGAGATTTTCAATTTTCTTACCAATTTCCTGTCCTAAAATTTTAGAAAGATAAGAACAATACTCAAATGTAATTTTCTTTATTCGATTCCGATTCCATTCAATAACTTCCCATCTAGAATTCTCGGCTAGCTTAATCCCACGTATTTTACTAAAATAAAAATGGCGTGGACAATCCAAGTATTGTTCTAATAGTTCTGAAGTAATGGTAGCCATAGTGAATCATTGTTTATATCATTATTTCAATATCCAAGTAATCTATCCGATGATATTGAGATTTTAACATACCTCTTGAGAGAAGAAACATGATCTTCTGAATTCTATCCTCCATTAAAGTTTCAAGTATTTGTGGAGATATTTTAGAATTCGAAGTAATTCGCAAACCCAATCCAATTAATTCTCGATTTGTTATGTCTGAGTAGTTAATGAATTGAATAAATTGACCACTTTTTTCAATAAAATTTCCGTTTTCCTTAGAGATAGATCTCTTTAATCTGTCACTAGAAGATGATAGAATATCTTTGAGCAGAACCAACCGATTCTGATAAACAGGTCTTACAAGAACATATTCCTCGGTAAACCATTCTGATTCCTTGAAAATGCGTATATCGCATTTTCCAAGCGATAATCTGAAAAATAAGTTATCATAGATGAGTATGTGGGGATCCTGTAGCATAGTTGTCATTTGAATTTAGCCTCAGAGAAAAATGAGTCATCTGGTACTGATTCTGTATGAAGCATATATACTCAAAATTTGAACGAAAATCGAGATGCTTATAATGGAATAGACTACACTATATTTTGAACGGTGACATGAGTGGGACAAGAGATAGATAACTCAATATTCAAGCCGTGCATCGCTTTACTGACTACTTCAGGAAATTCCCTTTCTTTTTGTATTAAATATCATGAGTGGATTAGTAAGTGCCCAAATCAGTGCGGTTTTTTTGAAGAAGGGAAGATTGGCAATCTAGAAAAAGTAAAACAGGAAAAATTTAATATTGAATGCCTTTATTTTTCTGTAAAAAATTCAAGAAAGATCAGATTTCATTGCTCATTGTTTGCTCATAATTCTCCTTTTTGTGAATCCTGTCAATTTGCTAAGGTAGGGTAGCAGAAACGGATTCTTCTGACTTGATGTCCTTTACTAATTGATCTTTGGTCATAAAATATCTTTCTTCATAGTCAATCAAATCTGATAGATTAAGAGAAACAATGGTTTGAACCGTATGTATGAGAGCTTCCTCTGCCTCTAGTTTAATCCAGGGAATCTGCTCATTTCCAGTTCTTTCTATGTTAAAATAAGGTAACAGAGAGTGAAAGTTTGATCGAAAAGGGGTTTGAATTTGATAAGTCTGTTCTGCTCCTAAAAACCATACTCGTTCTTGATGTAACTGATTCTTTCGGTTAGACAAAGTAATATTTAATGGAAGCTGTTCCATCTGAGGAGGAAGAACTGAAATTGTAAGTGAAGTTGTATATTCCTTTTTCCCACTCTTTGATACCTTCATCTCACAATGCCATTCAGGTGCGGGATCTTTGTTTATCCATCGGTCATAGAAATGCTTTACCTGTGAAAAATATTCCTCTGGCCATGTATCACGAATCCCCCCTGATGGAAGAAGTGCATTTTCGAGCCAGAGTTGTTTTGGTTTATATAAAGAGGTGAAATTTTTGAAGATATTCCGATTTGGTTGATCTCTATGATTGAAGACTGATACAAGAAATGTGGGGCAGGAATGGAGCATAGATAAAGAACGACCTCTATCCCAACGTGTTTTCCACAGAAATACGCCTAGTAGATGACGGAGTATACTTCTAATGACTCTAACTCCGAATCCTGTGTAGGGAAATTGATGAGAAATTAAAGTTCCGAGTGAACTGGGTCCATTTTCAAGGACAACAGCCTGGATGGCCTGATCTCCTACTAAGCTACTTACTAGTAATGTGCTAAATGAATCACTGTACACAGCAATTTTGCGTTTATCGAGATCTTTCCGTGATATAAGGTACTCATACGCGCTTTCAATGGTTGAAGTGTAATATCGTGGGGATAAATTCTTTTTAAGAAGAAGGCGGGTTGATTCATCAATATGATGTATAATTGGGAGTAAAACGTTAAACCCCATTAATTGTAATACTCCAGATGTCTTCAAACTATTCTCCAACGATTGTTCAGTAATCCAATCGGGAATCATCAGAATGGTTGCGTCATTATCCTGTTTACTAGGGAAAAACCAAGCGTTCTGCATATTTTCTCCCACTGGAAAGGAAATTGAGATTGGCTCTAGACCAAAATCACTTGGAAGGTTAACAGGAAGATCTTTCTTCCCAATAAAATAGATATAAAGATACGGAATGAGTTCTGTTCTACGAATAACGATAAATAGTACAATTAACAAGAAGAAGGATACTCCAATCAAAAGTGGGTCAACCATTGTTATCAATCACTTCCAATAAAGGGTCTGTTTAATCTCTATCTTAAAATATATTCCAAAATAAATTACCAAATCACTTAGGTTGAACTCTGGAGCTCATCTCTTTTTCAATATTTTTCAGAGAAGATATCATAGACTCAAGAAACTGATTATGTTGCTCAAAAGTATCATTCAAATCACTTAAGATATCGGCATTCGATTCTTGAAATTGTTTTATTAGAGAGATTTTCGTCACCTTTTGGTTTAAAGGACTTGTATGTTTAAAATCCCATTCACGCTTTAGAGCGAGTTTCCGTGAGGCAAATCTCTCTAAATACACTAATTCAATTGGTTGTTTCCGAGTGATTCGTGCACCTTTAGTGCTGTTTAACCCAGTATGCTGAGTAAGACGATTGATAAGATGATTAGTATAGCCAGTATAAATTTTACGGTTATAACCTCGTGATTTATCTCCTACAAGTAACATATAGACCCAAAATGGCATTCTAATCCCTTACTAAAAAAGAATAATGCATCAGTTACGTTTTCCATGCCTTTGCAATTTGAAGAGCTTTATCAGCATACGCGATGACTTCCTCTTCATTTTGATATAATTTATTTTGACTAACTCCTCTCAACAAATCTTCTACCCGCGAAATCTTGATTATATCACTAATAGAAGGCTTTTGATCAAGGATTTTTTCCCAGATATGAAAAAGCTTAAGCATTGCTTCTTCTTCAATACTAATGATCCGACTTAATCTATGTAATCCTTTCTCTTCAGTAATAAGATGTGCCTGGGAAAGTAATCGCTGGGATTCCTCAATATCGAAGGCAATGAGTTTTAATTTTGATTGAATCAAGAAAGCCTCAGACATGTAAGGATATGCATGTTGAATCTTTGCAACCTTTAGTAATCTTTGCGTAATCCTATTTAATTCTTCTAAAGCTGTGTTGTTCCCTGTTGTTTCTAATTCGAATAATAATAATTCACTTAAGTATAAAAGCGCAACAACAGTATTTTCGAGATGAATGCAATCTTCCTCACTTATTTCTTTAAAGATAGCCTGTGCAGCTATTTTATCCGAGAGTCTACCTTTATAAGTAAGTACAATTGCCTTAGAAAGGCGGTACTGTTGACTTACATACGGAAGATCACTATGAATCTCTGATAACTGTTTAAATTTGGTTAAGATATCATCCATTCTATCTTTGGATAGGGATCTATGATGGTATCGAATTAATGTGAATAAGCCTGTTGAATGTCCATATCCAAAGTTATGTTCCTTCGCCATGTTTATAGAACGTTCAAGATATTCTATGGATGATGTATCATCACCCATCATGGAAAAAACCTCACCTATATTAAGAAGATTGATGATTAACCCCTTAACGTTTCCAATCTTCTCTCCATATGCCAAGCTTTTTGATAAGTTGTTTAAAGCGTTGTCAACTTCTCCCATATACATCTGGATTGCTCCACGATTGTTAAAAACAGTCGTTTCATACCAAAAATTACCAGTTTTTTTGTTCAAAACCTCTAGTTTGTCTAAAAGATCTAATCCTTTGTTCAGTTCTCCCAGGTCAAAATAAACACCACTAAGCGCATCAACAGCAAAACTGGTGACAAATAGATCTTCCAGTTCTTGAGCAATTTTCAAGCCTTGTTCAAAAAAAACTATGGCCTCTTGAAGTTCTCCTCTAAGTCTATGGACTGCCCCGAACCCTAAATTGGCTAGTGCGACCCCTCTTTTGTATTTTAAAGCTTTGCTAAGTTTCATACATTTTTCCGCTGTTTTATGAACTTTATGAGCATTTAATCCATGATAAAATGTTAAGGCTAGTTGAACATGAGAATCGATAATTTTAATTTCATTTCCAATCTTTTCACGGAAGAAAAGACTTTTTTGAAAAACTTCCAAAGCCTTAGTACTCTCACCTCTAGTTCGAAGAATAATCCCCTCAAGACAGAGAAGATCTGCCTTCCTTGTCTGTATTTCGATTGGATGTTCTGTAGAGAGTAAGGGGAGTAGCTTTTTTGCTCTACTAATTCGTTCAATTGCTGCTTCGGGTTCTCCCAAGTTCGACAAGAATGAGCCTAGATGAAAAAGTGCATCAATTTCTCGCATTGGATCTAATAGTTCTTCACTAATCTTAAGGAATTCTTCAGCAGCTTTCTTTCCTTCCTTATTCAGCCCTTTTCTAAGAAAATAGAGACTTTTCAAGTATTTTAATTTCAAATGATCGTTATTTGAAAGTTTGTTTGTATCCTCATATTCTTTTAGGGTACTTAGAGCTTTTCCATAGTTTGCTTGGTATATTAAAATTTCTATTGGCTCTAACTGAAGGTCACTCATAGATTACTTTCCCGACTAAGTTCTCTACCTATTTGTATAGGATATTCACCTAGAAAACATTTTCCCTTATAATTTTCTTATATCTATCTCTTACCTTTAATAACTATAATAGGTTGAAGGCAAAACTGACTTAAACCTAATGAGTAAAAAGATGGAAGGATAGAGATGAGTAGCCCAGAAGAGGATCAAAAACCAAAGACAAAGCTAGTAGACAATCAAACGTTAGAAAAGATCGCCTATAAACTCTGGGAGTATTTTGTAAAGTACAGACTGCTATTCCTAGTTGGAGCATTGGCTTTTTGGGTTAAGATCGTTTATACTGCCTCAATTGATATGTGGGATGAAGGTTGGTTTGTTTCTATTGCATCACGGATTGCTGATGGGTTATCCGATCCTTTTACACCATTATATTATCGTGGGAACGATACACAACTGCAATTGTTTGACAAACCCCCGTTTTCTTTTATCTTTGGTGCACTACTTATGAATATCTTTGGAAAAAGCAGTTTTGCGGCAAACGGAATGAACGCAATAGGTGGTGCTGGCCTTGCAGTAGTTGTATACCTTTTATTCAGTCATCAAAAAGAAAATCAGAGTGCTCATGTCATTGCTGGGTTATTAATTGCCTTAGCTTCCTTCCTCACCTTTTACTCACGTACTGCATACATTGATCCTTTTGTAATTTTTATGGGGAGTATTGTACTTTTAGCAGGAGTTCGTGCGATTGATGCAATATTTGTTGATAATGATTTGAGAAAGGGTTATTTATTAATTATCTTAACAGGCATTCTAAATGTCCTAAATATTATGACAAAAGCTTGGCAAGGAATTCTGATTGGCCCCTCCTTAGCCCTTTATTTAATATTTCGATATATGGAACGACATGTCGATTTCACCAAACTGAAACCAACTTTACATGCAATCCAAAACTCGTTTTCCCTGACTTTTTCAGAATCAAACGAGGAAAAGGAATCCTCACAGAAGAATAATATAATAGCCTTCCCGTATATCGTGTTCTTAGTTACATTAATCATTAGTTTTCTATTTAATTTCATTTTTACTCAACTTCTGTTCGCTAGCTTGATTATTGCTAGTGCTAGTGCGGGTACAATATATTCTGTGTTTCTACACTTTTGGAAAGACAAACTAGTTAAAGAGACGTATATTGAGCTATTGCTTTCAATACTGGGTAGTATATTTGCCTCATTTACTGGGATTATATTTGTTTCTGTCTTTTACAAACGCCTTGAGGGAGCATTTATTGAATTTGGGACAGAATTGAGTACTAACAATATGTCAATTATTGATGGTATCTATCCTATCATAAAAGTATTTCTTTTCTTTTTACCTAGTGAGGTACTTGGTCAAATAGAATCATTAGAAAATGAATTTTTTACATTAGCATTATTAGAAATCATTGCTGCATCTTTAGGTGCGGTTTTTGCCATACTTGTTGGGCTAATAGCCTTTGGAGTCTTATTAGACTATATTTCAACTGATCGAGTATTTGTTCGTTTTCTCTATGAACTTATAGACAGTATTCCCTTAATCATAATGGGTGTATGGTTACTGTTCTGGTTTGTAGGGATTCTTCTTATGGGACATATTTTTGACAGAGATGCAGCCCAGATAACCCTCTTTGGTATAGCTATCTCCCTACTACTAATTCCTCTATTATCTTATTACCCCCAGTTTAAGAATTATCTCATTGAAACTTATAATCTAAAAGCTAGATTACGTTCACGATTAGAACTATCAATATTCTCGTCACACATCCTATTCATTGGAATCACAGTCATTATTATTATTCTGAGTTTTTATCCTTTTATTGCTTGGATCCAATACATGGATATCAATCTTATAAATGGAGATTTTCCTTGGCCATTACGGACACCAGGAGAACTCGCAGGAGATCCCAATAGACCTGGTGGTCCAAATAATCCTGATACAATTTTGACATATGCCTTCCTATTTTTCGAATATTATATCGGCTGGCGATATGCATACGGAACCAAATATAGTCTAGCTCGTAGTGTGGGAGGGGCGATAAATGATTATGCATTACTGGTTATGTTACCGTTCTTTATTATCGGATTGTGGGCTTTCTTCTTTTCAGAACGACGTAATCCCGCATTGGGATCAGCTCTGATTGCATGGTTACTTGTTGTTCCTTTAGTCTTTTTCCCTGCGATGTTCCAACTTAATTACTATTATATCCCCCTTGTAATCCCATATTTCGCCATTGCGGCAAAAGGCGCAGGGTATATTTATTCCTCTAAACAAATGCGATTATTAGCTGTGGATAACGTAGAAAAAGGTCTGGCTGGGGGATATTTCTTCTTCGAGATTGGTTGGACATTCATCCTCTATCCGATTTTCTATGAGAGTGTATCTATTGGTAGATTATCCGAACATCTGTTTGTAGCCTCAATTTATCTTCTTCCATTTGCATTTCTCTGTTTTTATGTCTTAAAAACGTTTCCTGGAATTATAACGGCTGGATTTGCGTATAAATACTTCATTGACCAATGGTTTAGAGGGGGAAGTGGCTTGTACAAGCTTTATGACCTAATATTTCATGACTTATTTGATACACTCTTGAATTTTGATTCTTCATGGATTACAGATGTAATGGAGCTTGGAGCACCTCTAGCTACCTTTGTGGGATTGATTATCTTAATTGTGGCTCTCTACTGGTTACAACCTAAAATTAAACCTCAATTAACTATAATCCTTGCTCTCATATTGTCAGGAATGTTATTAAATGTTTCTGTTAATGCTCATTATAGTCAAATATTCGATCTCCGGTATCAGGAGATGGCTATCTACATCAATAATCATGGTGGAGATTATAATTATAGTACTTGGGCAATTCACGAGACTGGTACCCAATTTGCGTTAAGATATTATTTAGAATATGAAGTGCTAAATACAGGGAATTATCCCTTTTCATCAAATTCCTCAAGCACCGTCCATACATACTTCACTAATTCACGTCCTAATATTACTTTTTGGGTCATAGTTAACCATACGGGCCATTGGTGGGATGCTGAAAAAGGTACTGGAGTTCCTCCGTATGCAGAAATGTATCCAGGAGCATATAAATGGTTTAGAGAGAATCCGAACTTGGTATGTGTAGATGAGATTGTAGGTTTAACTACATGGTTTAAAATGCATCTTTTTGTGAATAAAACACGGATAACAGAGCAAGGTTATAACTGGAAGACTTTATCTGGGAAATAGTCAAAAGAGGGTATTCCGATGTATCGAAATATATCGCAATTAGTTTATGATTGGAATTTTGATTTATCTGCTTCTTTCAAGGGTCCAAAGGAACTACAATTTCTAGAAACAACAGAATGAAGTCTTAACCGATACCGAAATTTTGAAAATGATCAAGGATTATGCAGAAACACACACATTACCAGAATTACCAGAACGCTAAAAGTTGATGATTATGACAAATAAAGTAACAGCACGCCATATACTTGTAGAGAAGAAGACTTTAGCAGAGGAAATCATTGAGGAAATCAATGGTGGTGCAAAGTTTGAAGAAATGGCACGAAAACACAGTACTTGTCCGTCAAAGAAAAAAGGAGGAAATCTAGGAGAATTCGGACGCGGACAAATGGTTAAAGAATTTGAAAAAGCTGCATTCGCATTACAAAAGAACCAGATGACACAAATTCCAGTAAAAACGAAGTTTGGCTATCATATCATTAAGCGAACAAGATAAATATTTCTATTTCAATGATGATTATCAGAGGGAGTTACTTACCGTTTTTGAGCAAAATAACTACACAGTAATTATCCAAATCTTTATAATCAGACACCTTCTTCGAGGAACATGAGAAGTCAGTAAGAAAGGTGACTTCTATTAGATCATATAAAGACAGGATAATCTGAGATAAAATTCAATTTGGGTTGACCTAACCGATGGCATTACTTGATGGAGAAATTCGGCTATCACTACAACGGATAGAGAATGCTCTCCAGAATTTTATGGAACTTCGTGATTTCAGGAATTTCATGTTGGCAAAGGCATACATAGAGGAAGGTCAGGTCCAGACAGCAATTCAATTTTTGAATCGAATAGATAGAAATGCTGATTATAATGCCCAATTAGTGATTTCACAAAGTCTCTTTATTCGTGCGCTTATTCTGGTCTATGATCTTCAGTTTACTGACGCGTTAGCCTTACTAGTCAGAATACGAGGCATGAACTTCGAAAAAGACGAGAAATTGATCAAAGACATATCCAAACTCATTAATGATATTAAAATTCTTCAGCAGGCCAGTGCAATTTATGATAATACCAAAACAGCTGAGACTGTACAAACCTTTCAACAAGAAACTTTACGGAATCTGGAAGGCTATATTACATCTGCACGAGCTCTTTTGAAAAAGTGATTACTGTACAATATACTCTTCGAGAAATTCAAGTATTGTCTTCGTAATAACCTGGGTTAATTCAGTTTCCTCAATACTCGCATCAATCCATATTACTTTACCACCGATATCCATATCGGAGAGTTTGTGATAATTAACTAGAACCTTTTTCTGATATTCGGCTTTTTCCAACTGGTCATCATTTCGCTTATTACGCATTTGTAGTCGTGCTTGGCCGAGTTTGACTGGAACATCTAGGATAATCCATAGATCTGGACGTTTGGCGAAAGCATTTCTTTCTAAGACATAGTCCATGGTGAAAACTTCTAAGGCACCTTGATATGCCGCACTCGATAAATAATACCGATCAACTAACACTAGTTCATTTCTCTTTAGTGCAGGAAGAATATTATTCTCGATATCCCATCGTCGATCCTCTGTATACCACTCTAATTCCTGTTCAGGAGAAACCTGTTCCCGTTGCTTTTTCACTTTCTGTTGAATTAATTGACAAAATGGGCTGTTGGGATTTGGTTCATGCGTTAAGGTTAGTGAGAAATTCAAACCTCGTAAGTACTCTGCTACTTTATGAATTTGGGTAGTCTTTCCAGAGCCATCGATACCTTCAAAAGCGATTAGAATGCCCCGTGAAAGAGATTTCATCGAAAAATACCCTTAGAAATATGTGTTTAGAAAAATAGATCAGTTTATTGCCAAATAGTCCCAAATTATATAATTTCTGCTGTTCGTCGCACACATTTAAGAGGTAAAGGGGGGAATCAGTTATATTTATTCCAGATTGATGAAGACTCTGGCAAATTGTTGTAAAAAATTACCCTCTGAACTAACAAGGGAAGAATCTTTACATTGAATCATTTCAAACTTTTGGGGAGATAAATCTTTTAAATTCGTTATTGACATCAATAGTGAATCAGATTTAACAATCTCCTTTTTAGTTGAGGGGTATATTATGGAAGAACAACCTATACAAGATGAGATCATTGAGAAATTGAGAATTTACTCAAAACCATATGCTATAAATGCAGGATTTTCAATACTGACATCAGTTCTTGCGTTTTTAATTGCCTTTACAGTTCTCTTTACTATTTATAACTTATTAATTGGAGACTTACTAGTATTAATATTCGGAGGAGCAGTTGATCCGAGAACAATACTACCAAAGTTATCTACTGAGGAATTAGCACCCTTAATGGATCAATACAATGCCCTTCGAACTAGTTTGAATCTTCCAGCATTCCCGTTTTCAGTAGTAGACCTTTTTTCGAAATATTTCAGTGGAGATTTTGGTACAAACTGGGTTACTGGTGGAGCTATCGCAGGAGAGCTTGCATCACTCTCAGGTGCTACTGAAGTAATTATGAGTGGAGCTTTAACTCTCACTATAATCATACTTTCTCCTTTTATAATAATTAGAGTATTGGAAGATATTAATCTCTATAAATCAAGATTATTGGACACAGTAGTGAAAATTATCGCGATAACCAGTCCATTCTTACTCTTCTTAATCATTCTTATCTTTCAATCAGTCTTCGATCCAGGGTTAATTTGGGAAGGAGTGCGAATTGTACCAGGATGGCGGGATGATGTACCGTCTATGGCACGAAATTTCCTTCCTGTATTAAGCATAAGTTTCTTCGCGATAATGGTTGGATTAATCACAATTGCTGCTAAGCTGGAGATTCGGACTACACTTAAACTGACATATTTTTCGTTTTTCCTTGGAGATTTTATATTTGAAACACTTTATATGTGGCCCGGCCTTGGACGGTACTTTCATGCTAGCTTAATGATAAGGAACATACCTGTCATATTCGCTTCAGTGTATAATTATGGATTTATGATTCTTATTGGATTTATCATTATTAGTCTCATTCCTCTTCCGTTGAAAACTGATAGTTTAGATGAACAATCTTCCAGATCTCTTGATGAAATTGTAAATCAAATCAGAGCGGATTTCAAGCATAATCGAAGTGAAAGAATTCTAATAATTGGTTTTTTAGCCTTTCTTGTAGTTTTGGTAGGAATTTCCTTCCTTACTCCTTTTGATCCCGTGCACGATGATTTTAATGAGGGATTTCTACCTTTAACTGCTCCAGGAGGTGCTCATATCTTTGGTACAAATTGGGCTGGACAGGATATTTTCAGTCGCATACTGGCTTCCCTTCGCCTGATCTGTTTAGTAGGTGGAATAAGTGGGCTAGCTGCTGTGATAGGTTTTATACTTACCAAATTACTTCCTCGGGGTCAGAAGCATATTTCTAATCTTCTTCCGACTGTAATAATTACAGGATTATTCTTATACATTGGAAATTCAATATCAACGACAGCAAGGCTATTTGACGACCAATATCTCTGGTTACCTCTGAGTACACTCTTCATAATTTTGCTCATCAGTCTACCAATGGGTATGATTATCGGGTGTCAATTTCAACAAAATAAATCGGAACTTCTTTTACGAAAACTTCGGTTATCATTTGGACTAGGTTTTATAACTAGTGTCGGTTTAATGGAATATGGTTCCTTTCTTGGAATACTAGCACGTCGCTATAACATCACCATTGGAATGGAGCTTAACGTCGCACGTCCATTCCTTTTTATGTTTGATTGGAACGTAACTGCTCCGCTATTCGCTTTTGTGATAGTAATGATTCTCCTTCTCTGTTTTACATTTCTTCCATTCGATCTTTCTAGGAGAAGGGAAGGTAATTCAAGTATTATGAACCAAGAAATACTCCCCATAGAATATGATGAGAGTGAACTGTAAAGAACTTGAATAACTGATATCGGGAATTGAATTCTTATTACTATCTCTACCAAGAGAAGTAAAATTCAATTTTTCAGTACATCTTAAGTAATTTCGAATTACTATAACCCACTTACGCAATCATTGGGCGAATATTTTTGAAGGAATTGAGGGAAGGTATTTGTTATTCAAGTTACCATTGTAGGTGTCTTAACGATGATTGATTTTAGCTTATCCAAAAAGCAAATGGTACTTCAACAGAAAGCACGTGAGTTTGCGATAAACGAAATACTTCCAGTTTCCCGCAAATATGATCAAACGGGAGAATTTCCATACGATGTCTATGAAAAGGCGTTTAAACAGGGGTTACTTAATATCACAATTCCCTCAGAGTATGGAGGACAGGGAATGGGTATTCTTGATTCATGTTTATTAGTTGAGGAAACAGCAGCAGCCGATCCAGGGATAACGACTTCGCTTTTCTGCAATAGTCTAGGACAGGAACCAATTATTTTAGGGGGAAATGAAGAACAGAAAGAAAAATTTCTGAGACCGTTTACAGAAAAACTACAGTTTGCGTCCTTTGCTACAAGCGAACCAGGAATGGGGAGTGATGTAGCAGGAATATCTACAACAGCTAGAGTAGAAGAGGATGAACTAATTATCAATGGCCGAAAGATGTGGATAACAAACGGTGGAGTAAGCTTAATAATAAGTCTTTTCTGTCGTTTGGAGGGAACTACAAGACATAAAGGTATCACGGCTGTTGTCGTTCCTACAAAAAGTAAGGGGTTAACCCTTGGAAAACCTATACCGAAAATGGGTCATAAAGCATCGAATACAGTTATGTTGCGGTTAGGGGATGTGCGAGTACCAATAGAAAATGTTCTTGGAGAACCAGGAAAAGCTTTTCCACTAGCAATGCAAACTTTTGCTCATACTCGTCCTACAATTGGTGCATTTGCCTGCGGGATGGCTCGAGGGGCCATGGAGTACGCAATTGCCTATGCTAAAAAGAGAAAAGCCTTCGAAACAGAGATCGCCAACTTTCAAGCCATTCAATTTATGATTGCTGAAATGAAGATGCACTATGAGGCCGCGCGACTCTTAACCTGGCAATCAGCTTGGCAGGCAGACCAAGGACAGGATAATACCGTAATGGCTAGTTGTGCCAAGGCATTTGCAACAGATTATGGCATGAAAACCGCTTCAGATGCCCTACAAATCTTTGGAGGGTACGGGTATACTACCAATTACCTAATTGAGAAGCTTTTCCGAGATGCAAAGTTGTACCAAATTTATGAAGGAACGAGTCAAGTACAGCGAATGATCATAGGACGGTATATGCTATCCAAGTATGCCCCTGTATTTGATAGAGTGTATAGTTAACAATGAGAGAGGAAAGTAATGCCTACAGAAGATGTAATAGTTAATGTCTACGGTGCAAATTGGTGTAGTGACTGTAGACGTACCAAAAAATATTTAGGGGAACAACGAATTCATTATGGATGGTTTGATATAGAAAGGCCAGGTCCAGAAGGAGAAAAGGCGTTACAGTTTGTGTATGATACGAATGAAGAGATTTTTAGTACAAAAAAACGAAAAATCCCTGCAGTGGAAGTAATTAAGGAAGGAGAACGAAAAATCTTTGTGGAACCCAGTAATTTTGAGCTGGCAAATTTTTTAGGATTAGCAACAAAAGCTAAGAAATCATTTTACCATACGATTATTATAGGCGCGGGACCAGCAGGTCTCACTGCAGCTATTTACCTTGCAAGAGATGGGTATGATGTTCTAGTCATAGAACAGTCAACAGTGGGAGGACAAGCCTTTATTACTAATAAACTGGATAACTTCCCAGGATTTCCAGAGGGGATCTCTGGTGCTCAATTTGCTGAAAATGTAAAGACACAGGCTGAACGGTTTGGAGTGGAAATTCTTTCTCCGCAAAAGGTACTTGAGGTGAGTACTTGCCATCAAGACGGCTCCTTTGAGGAATGTCAGTTCAGAGTAGTAAAAACAGAGTCTCAGGAGTTTACTTGCTCAACAGTTTTGATTGCAACAGGATCAAATTATCGTCAGCTGGTTGTTCCTGGTTCTGATGCACTTTTAGGAGTAACTATCCATTATTGTGCCACTTGTGATGGATTCTTCTATAAAAATAAAAAGATATTTGTAGTAGGAGGAGGAAACAGTGCTTTTGAAGAGTCATTGTTTTTGAAGGAGAAATTTGCGAAAGAAGTGACTATCCTTGTTCGTAAAGACAAACCACGGGCTTCACCAGTTTTACAAGAGAAAGTAAAGGATAGAGAGGGAATGGATGTTTGGGTAAATTCCGAAGTGGTAGAATTATTTGGTGAGGATAAGTTAGAGAAGGTTACAGTTAAACATCATGATACAGGTAAAGTGGAAGAGTATTATCCTGATGGAATCTTTGTTTTTATCGGCTTATCACCGAATACAGTGTTTTTGAAGCATATCACTCTGGATTCTCAAGGCTTTGTAGTAACTACTAACCAACAAACGTCTGCGAAAGGAATATTTGCTGCTGGGGATTGTCGATTAGGATCCGTAAAGCAAGCAGTCGCCGCAGCGGGAGAAGGAAGTGCTGCTGCAATTGCGATTCGTGAATATCTAAGTAAAAACTAATCTTTTTTTCTTCTCCTTTTTTTTATCGGATGCAACTGTAAAAATGTTGTTCCTTCAAGACTTAGTGCGTAAGTAAAGGCATAATAAGATCTAATATTCCCCCTCTACGGGTTTTTATAGCGATATCTCGTAATTCACGTAGACAATTATGAATATATAAACAAAAAAAAGAATAATAGTTGAGGAAAATGATCGATACTAATTCACTTGACTTAAGTAATCTAAATGAAGTTCTTGCTTATTTAAAATATCAAGGTCCCCTTTATCTCCGTAGACTTGAAGAATCTCCCCAGCTTTCATCGTCTCCCCTTTCAAGTCTTGTATAGGATTAATAAGTTAATTTTTTTCCATTTCTAGCATCTTCTAGTAGATGGGATAATCTTCTCTTCGTACTACTGACGTATCACCCAGAAATATAAATACCTCTGGTCTTCTGGTTTTGTATGAAAAGGCCATTACTACAACCATCACAAGAACGATTACAAAGTACTCTCGAATATCTCAATTATACTGGCCCCGTGTTTACGAGCGTTCGTAGTGAACCGAGTACGGAGGACCAGAAAAGCTCACTGAAAATTATTGGGTCATCTGCGTACTAACATAAGATAATCGTAAAGAGCGTCCATTGATTATTTAAGTCGGGTCAAGAAGACTCTCAACCGCCTTTTTCTCCCTTTTCTCCTTTTCTCTTTTTTCTATAAAACTACACAATGGGTAGTTCTACAGAGAGGTATATTCTGGAAATGTTACGGAACTATAAAAATTAAGGTTGAGGTTCATAAATTAGAGGAACTAAATGACTCAACCAGTGCTAAACTCTGACGAGCGGCTAGCTTTAATCCATCAAGAAACACGACTTCGACTCGCCTTAGAATACCTTAACTACAATGGTGTTCTTTACACCCAAAATCTCGTGCCTGAAGTTAAATCCCCAGAGAAGATTGACCGATCTGCCGCTTAACAGTTCCTACTTTCGTCTAATAATTTACGTAGTCCCAATCTTTGCTTTCCCATAAATCATCCCCCTAAAATCTCATTCACTCCAAATTGTTTGTACACCTACGTTGTTGCGTCCGTGGTGACTACGTAAATTATTTTTTTCTTGTTTTTTTACCAGGGTGGTCGATAAACAGGATGAGTTTCAGGTTTATTCTTCAAAATTGTCTCAATTTCTTCCAATGTTTCATTATCTAAAGGAATATCAGACGCTGCGACATTGGAGATTACATGTGATTCAGAAGTAGCTCCAGTAATGGTACTCGTCATCTCCTCTCTTCTGAGGATCCATGCAAGAGCTAGCTGACTTACTGCTATATCTTTACTTGCAGCAATTTCTTGTAATCGACGAACTCTAGCGAAATTCTCTTCAGTTAAATCGTGCTTAATAAAATCACTTGTGGTAGCACGACTTCCTTCAGGAATTCCATCATTATACTTCCCAGTTAATACTCCTTGAGCTAAGGGTGACCAACAGACAATTCCGATCCCGTTTCGGTTGCAGGTCTCCATGATATCTAATTCAATAAATCTATCTAGCATATTATACCGTGGTTGCTCAACACGAGGCGGATGTAGTCCCAAATCTTTGGCTAACCATACCGCGCGTTCTAACTGGACTGCAGGCCATACTGATGAACCCCAATAATGAACAACTCCCTGATCAACCAAATCTGACATCGCTCGAATAGTTTCTTCCAGATCTGTATAATAATCAAACCTATGTGCAAAATAAATATCTAAATAGTCTGTTCCAATTCTTTCTAAGGAACGATCAATACTTTCCATAATATGCTTTCTTGAAAGGCCTCTATCATTAATTCCATCAGACATTGGCCAAAAAACTTTGCTAGAGATCACTAAATCTTTTCTATCATAATTAGCAATTACTTTACCCACAACTTCTTCTGCTTTTCCGCGTGCATACACATCTGCAATATCAATGAAGTTTATTCCTAATTCTACAGCTTTAGTTAAACATTTTTCGGCACTTTGTTGCTCTACAGTTCCACCATAAGTCAACCAAGCCCCTAAACTTATTTCACTAACTTTTATTCCAGTATGTCCCATTCGACGATATTTCATAATCAGTCACTCTTCTTTCAGAGATTTTTTAGATGAGATTATGGTTTTAAACGTTAAGTAAGAATCTTTTTCTGATTATTCCGAAGGATTGATTTCACTCGTTTTCTCGCGTTAAATATAGATTTTTCAGATGCTGAGCAAACCTTTTCCCTAGTTCTTCCCCCTTTTGGAAATCTTCTAATGTAGGACCTCCCTGCCATTCATAAAATTCAAGGAGATTCCATTTGAGTTTATCTAACCGAGGTTCTAGGTCACGTTGGGCTCCACCTGACCATCCATATGAACCAAATCGGATTACTTCTTTGTTAATAACACGTTTTGAGGTAGCAATATCTAACACATAAGCCATTGGGGGAAAGAGCTTTGCTTCGTAAGTAGGAGTGCCAATAACCACTCCTCTATATTTCCAGAGGTAAGGAAGAATATAACTTACGTGGGTTCGGGCAACATCAAATATTTTAATCGGGATTCCCTCCTGGGATAAGCCTTGAGCGACTGCTCCCATGAGTTTCTCAGTATTTCCATACATTGAGGCATAGAGAAAGGTGACCCCTTCTTCTCCTGCCGTTTCTGTTCCATATCGGGCCCATTTTTCATAAAGGTCTATTATTTCTTTTGGATTCCTCCAAATTAAACCGTGCGAGGGTGCAATAATTTGAATATCTAAGTCTTTTAACAAGTTAATTGCTTTCAAAGTGAAACGACTAAACTTTGCTATAATGTTAGAATAATAACGTAGCGCCTCTTCCTTGTAAAAGTCTAGATCTTCGTACTCATCGTCAAAAATTGATCCTCCTAACGCTCCATAACTGCCAAATGCATCACATGGAAATAATATCTTGCTAGTTCGTTCATAGGTGGCGATTGTTTCCGGCCAGTGGACAAATGGGATATCATAAAATTCTAGAACATGAGTCCCAAGTTCAAGACTATCACCAGTTTTACAATCTTGAAGTTGGTATCCAGCTGATAAAATTTTTCTAGCATTTGTTTTGTTCTTTCTGAACCGACAAATATAACATTTGGAGCAACTTTTCGCATGGTTTTAATCATACCTGTATGATCAGGTTCCATATGGTTAATAATAACATAATCTACTTTTGTTGGATCCACAACCTCTTCTATCTGACTTAAAAAGTCATCCGTCTTGATCCCTTTTACCAGATCAATCAATGCCACTTTTTCATCATTAATGATATAGGAATTATAGGAAACACCTTCTTTCGTGATCGGCCAGATCCCTTCAAAAAGGTCACTAGTTCGATCATTCAAACCATTCCAATAAATATTAGGAGTTATTTCAATACAGACCATTAAATTCACCTTGTTAACAGGTGGAAAACGAAAAAAAGAAAAAAAGAGAATGGGTGAAGCTTAGATTTCTTCAAAATCTTCTTTAGGTGCTCCACATTCTGGGCATACCCAGTCATCAGGGAGATCTTCGAATTTCACTCCCTCTGCGTCTTCATCATAAACATAACCGCATATCATGCACTCGAACTTAGCCATAATCTTCATCTCTTTACGTGTTACACCCGAGTTATTACTAAATTCCTTTTTTTCGCAGAATTATGTAGTATTTTTCTCGAGTAAGTACAAAGTCCAAAGCCTATCGCCCCCTTTTAAATTGTCTTATTCTAAGAAGAATCCATAAAGGATTAATTTTTATTCCAATAATAGTTTTCCAAGGTCAAATTTCATTTTATGGGGTATATTCCAGAGGATTGTGTACTATATGAGTGAAGAGAGCAAAACTTTCGATTTCCAAGCTGAAATTCAAAAAGTTCTTGACATATTAATTAATAGGCTTTATAAAAATCGTGAAATCTTTTTACGTGAATTAATTTCAAATGCTGCTGATGCTTTACATCGATTTCGGATAGTGCAGCTTGAACAAAAGGAAAACATGCTGGATCCAGATGTAGAATTAGCTATTCATATTTCTTTTGATGAAGATGAAAATACCATTACGGTAACCGACACCGGGGTCGGTATGACGTATGAGGAGACTGTACAGAATCTTGGTACCATTGCGCAGAGTGGAACACTTGAATTTCTAAAAGAACTTGATGATACATCCGATGTAGCAAATTTAATCGGTCAATTTGGAGTTGGATTCTATTCATCCTTTATTGTCGCCTCTAACGTAACTGTCCGATCACGGTCTTTTACAGCTGATTCTAAAGGAATTGAATGGAAATCTGAGGGAACGGGTAAATTTTCAGTTTCTTACGCAGATAAATCTTCTCGCGGAACTGAGATTATTCTGACCCTAAAGGAAGATGCCAAGGAATTTTTGAATAAATACAAGTTAGAAACTATTATCAAGAAATACAGTGATTTCGTAGGCTTTCCCATCCGAATCGGTGAGGAGGAAAACCCAATTAATAGACAGACACCTATCTGGCATCAAGCAGAGGATGAGGTCAAGGATGAGGAATACAATGATTTTTACAGACAAGTATCCATGGATTTCACAGAACCCTTTCATCGCATTCGAATGAACGTTGATGTCCCAATTCAATTTAAAGCGTTACTATTTTTACCTAGCCGACGAGATCGTTCCATGACCTCTGTCCAATTTCAGGATTATGGGCTAAAATTATACAGTAAAAAAATCCTCATTCAAGAGAAAGCAAAGGATTTATTACCTGAATATCTCCGTTTTGTGTTTGGAGTGGTTGATTCTGAAGATCTTCCCTTAAATGTCAGCAGGGAAGTAATCCAGGTAGATCGGACAATACGTCGTATTTCCAAGTCGATAACGAAGAAAATTATCGATGAGCTAAGTAATTTCGCAGATGAATATGAAGAAAAATTTCTCGAATGGTATAAGCAGTTCTCTGTATTCTTGAAAGAAGGTATAGCAAATGATCAAAAACGGCGTCAAAAACTACTTGAGCTTATTAGAGTAAAAACATCAAAATCTGAAGATAAACCGATAACCCTTGCAAAGTATGTTGATGGGATGCCAGAGGATCAAGAAGAGATACTCTATCTTCTAGGTGAAAACCTTCAATCACTGAAACAAAGTCCCCATCTAGAACATTACAAGAAACTTGATCAAGAAATAATACTTTTTGATGAACCTATTGATACGTTCTTAATGATGCATGTAACTACCTTCAGCGAAAAAGCTTTCAAAGCTATTGATCAAGCTGAACCTGAACCTCCCAAAGAGTCCGATGATGACACAGAGGAGACTGAAGAAAAAGAAGAGGAGAAAGATAAAGATCCCTTCGTTGTCCGAGTAAAAGAGATTTTAGGTGACCGTGTCATTGATGTCCGTTTTACCGATGCATTAACAGATAGTCCGTGTCGTTTGCTTGGACAAGGTGCTGCTGCATATACACGGATGATGAAATATATGACGGAAGATTATATTCCGATGGCTAAGATAATGGAGTTAAATTCTTCACATCCAATTATCATAGGATTGAAAAAACTATTTGAAACTGATCCAGAATCTTTGTTATTAAAAAAGTGTAGTTTTCAATTACTTGAAAACCAAGAGTTGGCTGAAGGAAATTTAAAAGATCCCAATACTATGATTACTCGGACTACCGATTTTATGAAGCAATTACTTGAAAAATAGATTATCTCAAACTACTACTGAAAAGGACTATTTTCCCTCCTTTTTCTTCATTTTGATCCTAGTTCTCAAACCTAATTAGTGTGTATGTACATTGATTTTTTCGTCTATCATAGGCAAAAGAGTATCTTTACTACTAACACAACAATGTAGTTTTAAAAATTAGAACTAAAATCGAAATTGAGAATTATTGTTCGGGGAATTTTGAAATGTCAGATCGAACTATGCATTTTGATGTAATTATTGTAGGAGGAGGTCCTGCAGGGTTATCAGCTGGAATTGTTGCATCTGGAAAAGGATTACGAGCAGCTGTATTCGAAGGGGGAACTTGGGGTGGGTTACTATCTACAATTTACCCTCAAAAGAAGATCTATAATTATCCAGGAACCCCAAGTATTCGAGCAGATCATTTAGTATCAGAATGGGTTCGACAAGCAGCTGATCATGGTGTACACTTAGTAAAGGATCGGATCACAAAAATTTTTAAAGATCTAACACTTGAATCTGCTGAAGGATCAAAATTTCAAGCGAAAGCCATTATTATTGCAACAGGAATGAAACCTAACGAATTAGGAATTCCTGGTGAGGCTAAATTCTCAAAAAAGAATCGCGGTGTTTATCCCTATGTCATTGAACCCGCGGTTTTTTATGATAAACGTGTTCTTGTAGTCGGTGGTGGCGATACAGCGATTGATGCGGTTTTAGATCTCGCGAGTGTCGCTGATAAAGTCTATCTTGCACACAGACGGGATGCATTCCGCGCCTCTGAGATGAATCTTGCGAAAGTAAATGATGAGAAATTAGCTGAAGTCTTACTTAAGACTAATATCTTGGAGATTACTGGTAAGCAACGTGTAGAAGGGGTAATTCTTGAAAATGTTGATACTCATAAGAAATTCGACTTGGAAGTTGACTGTGTCATACTTGCAGTTGGATTAAAACCCAATACGGAAATATTTGAAAATCTAGGTTTGAATTTCTCTGGAAAATTCATTACTGTGGATGATCTCATGCGTACGAATGTTGAGGGGATCTTTGCGGCTGGGGATATTGTCACCCCATATCAGCTAGCTGCTGTAGCAGCGGCTCAGGGAGCATTAGCGGCTCATGGGGCATACTTATTCATTAGGGATCCCTATTGGAAACAAGAACATTTGAAGGAACAAGATGATGTTAAAAGGCAGATTCTATGAGGATTTCATGGCACTGGCCGTTTTTCCTCACCTGTGTATTTCGCTTCTGATGGGATAATTGTCCTAACAGGACGTTGAGAATATTCTTCCAGAATATGAGCTGTTAACCCAGTAATCCGCGAGATTGCGAAGAAGGCTTTCCCGAGCTGAGCATCGAATCCCATGTCTGCTAATAACGCCCCTATTGCACCATCAACATTGAGAGGTAAAGGCCTTTTTAACTGGGTTGTTAACTCTATAGCAATCAGTTTTGCTAATTCTACGAATTTTCCGCTAATTTCTGCTTCTTCAGCAACCAGAAGTAGTTTTTTAGTACGAGGATCATCGCTATGAAACCTGTGCCCAAACCCTGGTATTCGTTGTTTTCTCGTTTTTGCTTCCGTTACTATTTTTGTTGCTAATTCTGATAGTGATTGACCCTTTTCTTGTAATTTAAATGATTTTTTCAGAAATTTGATGCATTCTTCCCCTGCTCCACCATGATAATCCCCAACAGCAAGTATTCCAGCTCCCATAGCCGTGGTAATAGGTACTCCACATGAAGCAACAGTTCTAGCCGTTACAGCACTAGGTGCAGTTACCCCATGATCCATAGTCGCAACTAAGATGGAGTTAATAACTTTTTCTTCTTGTGATGTTGGTAGATCCCCTTTAAGAGCTAGAAATATTCCTGCTGCGTAAGATATGGTGCCAATAAGTTCATCAAGAGGATATCCTCGAATTAACAGTTCATTTGGAGAGACTTTCGTGATTTTTGTTTCCCACATAATCATTTCCCACTACTTCTTTGTAGGGTTTACAGATTCTATTAATATTTCTGACCTAACTGACATCAAAGACTTAGAAGTAAATAGAATGCAAATAGGAACTAGTTTAATTTTTTCATCCTCTAGCGAGCTCTCAAAAGATACCACATGAAAGATGCCCATACTGGCTCGAAGAAAACCCTTTTTGCAATAGATTTTACTACCGTTTCCTAATTGTAGTGATCCATTAAACGGAGCTCCTATAATGACTACACATGTTACAAATATTTTAGGAAGAAGATTTCCTGAAAAAGTGTTTAATAGAGTATTAAGACCCTATAAGGGAATTCATGGTAGTACTATAACGGGTAAACGAGTAGGACCTCCCTATCAGTCAACATTTGTTTCACGGAAAACAAAACGATTTTTCGATACTCTTGACGGACTGTTAGAAGTTTTACCATTACGTAATGGGATGTCAATTTCCTTTCATCATTCCTTGAGAGATGGCGATAATGTCGTCCTCCCTATCGTTGATGGTCTTGCTGCTTATGGAATTAAGAATATCACACTGGCTACAACCGCATTATTTCCTGTACACACTCCGTTAATTGAACATATCCAATCGGGAGTTATTGGCAGAATTGAGGGTAGTATAAATGGCCCCTTAGGAAACGCAATATCTCGCGGAGAAGTCAATATTCCCACTATTCTTCGTTCACATGGAGGAAGGACTCGTGCTGTTCAGGAGGGTAGCTTATCAGTCGATGTTGCGTTCATTGCTGCTTCTATGTGTGATTACATTGGAAATTTAACAGGAACTCAAGGTAAAAGTGCGTTTGGTAGCTTAGGATATCCCTTAGAAACAGATTCATTATATGCAAATACCGTGGTTGGTGTAACGGATACAGTTGTGGATAAACCCTTGGTACATCCAAGCATCCCTTCCAGCCGCGTGGATTATGTACTAGAAGTCGACAAAATTGGTGATCCTCAAAAAATTGCTTCTGGAAGCTTAGGTAGAAAGCCATCACCCCAACGTTTAGGGATCGCAGAGACCGTTGTTCAAGTAATGGAGCATTCAGGGTATTTAACGACTGGATTAAACTGGCAAGCAGGAGCAGGAGGGATGTCCTTAGCAGCATCTCAGTATTTGAAAGAATTGATGGCAGATAAAAAGATCCAAGGAGGGTATATATTTGGAGGAATTGCAACTAATTCTGTGAAAATGCTTGAAGAGGGCTTATTCACTGCAATATATGATGCTCAATCTTTCGATCTAGGAGCCATTGAATCTTTGCAGAGGAATGAGAATCATATTGAAGTTTCTATTGATGCTGCGTACAACCCTTTTAATAAAGGGTGTATTGCCTTAAATACAGATTTTACGGTTCTTGGTGCAACTGAGGTTGATGTAAATTTTAATGTAAATGTTAATACTTTTAGTAATGGTCTTTTAAACTCCGGGATCGGTGGTCATCAAGATGCTGCTCGAGCTAAGGTGAGTATGATCGTTGTTCCTCTTGCACGAAAAGTTCCGTCGATTCTCGACTCTGTAACTACTGTCAGTACTCCTGGAGATAGTATTGACCTAATTATCACCGATGGAGGAATTGCATTAAATCCTCATTCCACACCAAAACGATCAAAAATCGAAAAACGATTATGCAAAGCCAAACTTCCCCTAAGATCGATTGAAGACCTAAAAGAAGAATCTCATAGTCAAGCGTCTCCAATAACACCTAATCTTTCATCTGAAATTACAACACTTGTCGAATACCGTGATGGTACCTATTTAGATGTGATATACAAAATCAACGACTGAGTTTTTCATTAATTTTGCACTTCTTTTGAAAAATGCACTTTAAATCCAAGGGATTGTAGATGTTTAAGAAAATCAACTGCTTCTTCATTAGCAGTGGTTTTAAAACTGACAATAATCGAAGGAGCGAGTTCAGAAACCATCTGTTTCGTAATTTTCCCTGATCGTGATTCAGTTTCTCGAATCCTCTTTTTCACGATCTTATTTCGAATTAGACTCGTTCTGTCATAGAAGCGAATATAGGTAAATCCAAGGATCGGATCATCTGAGGGTTCTTCTCTAACTTCATCTGTACTCTTTTTCCGCTTGAGTATGTCAAGGACTGTATCCTGTAGTTTTTCACCCGCTTTTACGGCGAGTTTAGCCGCATCATCCACACGTTGGGTTACGGTATCAATAATATTCTGAGGCTGTCCTTCTTTGTCTAAAGAAATATAATTATACTTGATCTCATATAAATCAGGCTCAAAAATAATGTTAAAACGCGGGGGATAACCGATTTGATCCTTAATGAGTCGATAAGCAAATGACCCTCCTGGAATCAAAGATAAAATCCCCTGGAAGGCAGTTTCAATCGCTAAAATCTTAGTAATTTCGGTTAATCCTTCGATGTTTTGTTTATTTATCCAAAAGCATCTGGGAGTTTTTTTTACTTTACCTGCCACTAAGTATCCTTGATAGGCTTCTAAAACCTTAGCTGATTTTAAATTATAATGGTGTTCAAAGAATTTAATTATTTTCAATTTATTTAACCACTCATTTAGCAAAATTTGATTTCACGAAGTTTTACTTGGATTATGTCCTTTTCTCCTTACTAGTTCAAGTATTATCCAACTGATTTAACAACCTTTTTTAGCAATTGACATGAGAATTGTTACATGGAAGTAGATCCCTATAAATTTCTTCTTCTGATTCTAAATATTCTCCTTCCACTAGCCATAGCCTTCTATCTCTACTATACTAGAAAATATCGAAATTATGATGAAATTCGTTATTCAATACCTGCACTTCTCTTATGGTCCCTTAGATATATTTGGATCCTTATGGTGGCATTTGATATCCAGAATGATATACTTAATCGCCTAGTCGCGTTAGATTTAGCTCTCCTACTACTTTGTATCGCTATCTGGATAAAAAATGCTTTTCATCTTCCTACGGATACTTTATGGGGGAATTTTAACAGAATACTACACGGTGCAACTGTGATCCTTTTGATAGGGATTCTAATTCCTTTAAGTATGCTCTTACCGTCTGATCTGAGTGCTACTCCTGTTAGGAACGATATTAATTATTCTGTAGCAATTTTAATTGCAGTATTCATCATTCTATTAGTTGTATTGGCATTATTCCGTGTGATTCCAGTAATCGTTCAGAAGCGAACAGTGTTCCGTTGGTATCAAGCAGGGCTATTTTCTGGTTTTTTTCTAATTGCCATGGGAGATAGTCTGTTTTATTGGATAATTAAATCTCCTCCTCTTCAGCTTATGGTTCCTATCATTGGTTCACTGGTTATTTTGATAACATTGATTGGATTTAGAGCTCTTCCGTTCTTCCACTTTGCTACGCTTGTTGATTCAGGAATATTAATTGTAAATGTGAAAGATGAAAGAGTAGAATACCTCAATTTGACAGCTCGTCAGTATTTACCAGAAGATCTAATGAGAAAATCACATCTAAGACTAGGCGAAGTCTGGGATACTGATACTGGAGTATTTCAAACGTTTGGACGAGTGAAAACAGATGTCAGAGTTACTCAAATAGAAGAGCGCATTTTTAATTATCGGACTAGAAAATATCAGAATACACAATTCATTTTTTATCCATTAGGGGAGGAGACTCATCAACCACTTCGAATTGGAATATTAATGCTTGATTCCGACGAAATTCAGTATTTAAAACAAAGAAAAGATTTTCTTTTAGATATCTTAACGCACGACATCGCTAATGTGTCACAAACTCTAAGTTTTGCCTTGGATTCAATAAGGAAAGAAGATCTACTTGATTCGAAAAATTGGGAGATTATTAAAATGGCCAAAGACCAGAATGTGCGGCTCAAGAATCTTATCTATGGTGCTCACAATCTTCTCTCTATTGATAGTGTCTCTCGGTTTTCTGAGATAGATCAAGACTTCGCTTCATTCATAAAAAATCTATTCCAAAAGAAACAAGACTTACATCCCGATTTTGAAATAAAATTTCCCGATTTATCCTCGATACATAGTGTGAAATCTGACGGGACACTTGGTACCGCATTTGAACTGATCCTTGAAACAATAATCGAAATGTGTCCACCTGACTCTAAAATGATAGAAATCGGTCTAGATACTGATAAAATCAAAAAATTCCAGAAGTACAAATTTCAATTTAGAAGTGAAGATATTAAAGTGAATTTAATGGAAAACTATGCTAGAATTGATAAATCAGAACTTGTTGCGACATCTACTAGTCCTGCACGAATCAATCTAATTGTGGCTACCGCGATCATTCAGAAAAACGCGGGTGAAATGGTAATTACTAGTTTTCCTGAGGATTACCTGAATTATTCAATTTCAATTTCCATTCCAATCTTTGAGACTATAACTTAATTTCAAGAATTTGTACTAGAAGGAACTAAGAAACAGAAAAAGGGAAAAGGAGTTAGATCTTAGGAGACAAATAGAGTTATAGAATTAATTATCCAATGGATCATTTAATTCTTCTGTTCCTGAAATAGCAAACCTACCATTTCTAATTACATCGATTTTTTCTCCATCTTTTGTAATTGCAGTGATAAATTCTATATCATCAAAAGGAAGAACAACATCCTCATGCTTGTTGGTGTATGCTTTCATGGGATCAGTTGTTCTGAAAATCGATTTTTCATTATCCTTAGAGCATACACTTTTCTTACTGATGGGATTGAAAACGTCCCCATCTTCTCTTCGGGAAAAACAAGTATCCCCGATCGCAAAGTGTGGTCCAGTTTTCTCAAGAATGAGAATGGGTAATAATTTCATTATATTATACTTTCTTGCCATCATATATGCAATTGTATTGGTCCCAATAGCAAATTCTCCAATTGGCAATTTCTCGTGAGGAAAGAGTAGATTTTCTTTAATATACTTCTTATTTTCTTCTTCAGAATCAAAATTAGTACAAGTATAATCAGTTGTGTAGCCATCGACAAAATTTAATACTAAATTATCAAATCGCAATCCTGATTGATAGGTTTCAAAAACATGTAGAATTCCAGTAGTCCCTTCTAGCTGTGGAGCTGTAAACACTTCTCCACAAGGAATGTTGACTGAAGCGCCTGAATTCATATAATTGGTTTGAATAGAGGGATCTTTTAGAGGTTGCATAGTAAGTTTGAGGTTAGTTTTATTATCACCTTTCCCTTTAACGTGAACATAGGAAGCCTGATCAAGAACATCGATGATCTTACTCTGGATCCTTTCATATTTTGTGGAATCAAGCATATTTATTTTGATAGTTTCCTCAAAAATTGCTTCATAGTCTTTTCCGATTTTCGGTGTAGGAAATCCTACTATACAAAACGAAGTTTCAGATCTTGGCATAAATTCATTGATTATTTGAATAATTTCCCCATTTAATCCTTGATAGATTTTTTGTTGATCTGGTGTAAGTTTTAAATTTTCTTCTTTGGATTCTGGACTAAATTGAGGATCTCCGAACTTTTCAATGTACATGATACCAGAATATTCATTCAAAACATCCTCATTTTTACTAATTCCTTCTTGATAGTCTTTTAATCTCTTATCCTTATAATCCTCATCTAGAAATAGTGCAATATCAAATTTATGATCATAATCATATTGTTCATTTGCCCTCGTTGACCTATAACCTAGAAAACTTGTTTTTAACCTATCTTCAGACTGATCAAAATAGGTGATCATCTTTCTATACAGTTTTTCTAATCCAACGGTTGGTAAGAAGCCGATTGTTGATTTTTGTTTAAGAAATTCTTCTTTGTTATCTCGTAAAAAACCATTATAGTAGGCTTTAACGATCTGTTCAGCTAATGAATTTAATTTATCAGATGGATATTGGGCAATGAATCTACTTGCTTGTATTTCATTATCAGTAATGTAAGTTCCAAGTTTGAATAGGTACCTAGGGTCATTTAAATCGTCATTCATTATTATTGATGTATAATATTTAAATTCAGGATCATACTGCTCTTTATACTGGTAATATACCTCTTTAGTCCTATCTTTTTTCGCAACACTTGTTATTTTTTCCTTAAGGGTGTCATAGTCAATCTGATTATTCTTGACATAATTATAAACATCAATGAAGAACTGATTATACTCTTCCATTTTGAATTGTTTATGATAAAAGGCATAAGTGATATAACGCCTGTAAAGTGTATAAAACCACGAGATTAATTGTCCATATTTATCCCCAAAGACTTTTACAGAATATTGTGGATTCGCATAACTTTTCTCATAATTTCCAGGAAGTAGTTCTTCGTATAGTGAG
>JAEOTM010000068.1 GCA_016839815.1 Candidatus Hodarchaeota archaeon | reverse complement strand
ATGAAATACCTTTCAGCTATTGAGCTACAAGAGGAACTTTACTTAGCATATAGGCATGTTTTTGATAGTTGGAAGAGGCGTTTTGCTGGAATTTTTACACGAAATAAGTACAAGAGACGAATTTATTGGTACTATATGAGAGCAGGTGTCATTGGTCAACTAAAAAAGCTGATTCCGTAAAAAAGAGAGAGAAGGAGAATATCTTTATCTATTCTGTTCTCGATAGCTTCGGTAGAGTAAGATGATTCCTACTAAGAAAAAAACTAATATGATCAAAGGCTGAATGATCTGCCACCATTCAACTCCGCCGAAGAATTTTTCCACTGCTGTACCGAAATTACTTCCCCAATTACTGAAGAATTCCCCAATATCTTCTCCAATTTGGCCCATATTCTCCCCGAAATCTCCAAAGAAGTTCCCGACAGTATTACCAAAGTTCTCAAAAAACCCAACCATTGCAAGGGTCATTATAACGGCTACGAAGATAAAGATAATGCCAAGTGTCATTCGAGTGTGGTAATCGGTCCATTCATCATCATCCCCAAAACAAAGGAAACTTTCTGATCGCTTTGAATCGGAAACAAAACCTTTTCCTTTTTTTATAGGTACCACCAGTTCTGTTCCACAATTTCTACAGAATCGGGCATCGGCTTCATTCATATCTCCACATTTCTCACAATTCATAAGTTTTGCCTCCTTATCTACCCTGTTTCCTAGCTTGTACAATGGCTAATATTCCGAAAAGCAAGAAACCTAACACTACGAGCGCTTCTACAGGAAATTCATCGGGAAAGAAAAATATGACCGTAAAGAAAATCGCGAGAAAGATGAAAAAGATTCCTGTCGAATACGGGTTATCATTATCTTCTCCAAAACATAGATTATCACTACTTTGTTTTCTCCTATAGGTTCTTCTTGGAGGGGGAACATCTCTAGGTATTTTTTCTGGTGCTAAGCTTTGACCACATTTAGGACAAAATGCAGCATCATCCTCTACCACACTCCCGCAATTATCGCAATACATACTTTCTCATTTCTCCGCTTGTACACAAGAATAAGGTGTATCTTTGAAATAAACATCTACTTGCTAAGATAGATTTATAAGCCTTTCTTCAATTCGTATTGAAGAAAATACTCTTGATATGTATTCTACAGGTGAGATCGTGCCCAAATTCCCATACCAAATGAAGAAATATGATATTGACTCAAACAACTTAAGTAATTATCTCATTGCCATAGCCGATGCTACAAGAGCGTTTGAATCTAATATTTCACCACTTTTAGAACCGTTTTTTGAAGAACTGGCCGAATATGAAGAGGCCTTGAGATCAAAAATTATGGATATCGACTACAGCAATCCGATGATATACACAAACAAAATACAATATGCACTGCAAATGCTTCTTATTAACCAATCTAATCGATTTTGGAGGAGAAAATTTGATACAATGGAGAAAAAAATTATTGTTCTTCCCCGGTGTTTAACGGGTCCTCAATTTAACCTATTAAAAGTTAAACGAACTAAATTAGGTTGGCACAGAATAATTGATACGCAGGAAAAAGAGAATAAAGCCTGGATATTGACACAAATGAGTAAAGACTATAATTTTGAGGTTTTTATCACAATGGGGAATAAATTCAAAGAACCCAGTTTCTTAAGAGTATTTCAAAATCTAAAGAAAAAATATGGGAGTTTTGGACTCATAGCTGTTGCATGTATACCAGAATTAGCTTTCGGAAATACCTACATTATGGAGATAGGTATTCCCTCCCATGGGGTTCCTTTATTCTATTCTGGATGTCTGAAATGGCATGGAAAATCTGCAATTAAGACTGAATTCCCCCTTAACTATATTTTGGACGTCTTATCTCTCTAGGAGCTTTAAGATTAATTGTAACAAGTTTATTTGCTAATCGGTGGATGTGTAACCCAGTTCGAGCTCACCACGTCTTCCGATTACTTCTTCCTACTAATCAGAAGTTATGTATGTATCTGGTTTGTATCGCCAAAAGATTAAGATAAGCACAACGAAAGAAAAGCCAATTGAAGCTTGCATCTGCACCTGATCGAAATTACTCACGGCTCCTGAAAGTGTAATTATAGTATTTGCCTCTAAACCAGTATAAAATGAAATGAAAGCTAAATAAAAGACTATTAACACTTTACAATAGGTTGGTATAAAGTTTAACCACTCTTTTGGTTTAAATAGAATTTCACTGGTAAGTTCAGTCTTTTCCTCAGAATCTCGAATAGCTAAAACCCTAAAAACGGCAAATATCATAACAAAAACTAGACTAAATATGTCTAGAATATCATTAAGCGATTGAAGCTCTAGTGAGAACGATAAAGAGAAGGGAAGAGCTTTAGATAGAACAAATATAATTAAAAAAGGGAATAAAAACAGAAAGTCGGCTCTTCTCCTCTCTTGATTTCTAGTTATTCCTTTTCTGTGCTTCATATATATTTCTAAGATCACAAAAAAGACGATTATCATCGTAATGGTAAATAATCCTACCAATAGAAAAGAAATTCCTGATGCGGAATACAAAATCTCTGGGAAATTATCTAGGGAAGAATATTGGAAATTTTCTTCCATACTATCACTAAAATCATCTCTAAAGTAAATTCCAAAGATAATAGAGATCAAACCAGAGATTCCAAATACAAAGAGTAAAGTTAGGATAAATACTGTAATATTAAAGCGATTATAATTCTTAAATGGTTTTGGAAAATCTTTTGCTATTAAATCAAAGGTAAGTAATAGTCCAGTAAATACTAAAAACGGCTGTAATACAACCCAAACCACTGAAAAACCCTTTCCTGCTTTATATGATATTGATATGACTGCCACTTCGAAAGTTTCAGGAAATATAAGAAAAACTCCAGTCTGATAAATTAGTAATAGAATAAGGAATGAAACGATAATGAAAAAGATTTGTTTTCTTCTTTTACTTCCTAATATAAAGGTTTTAACTGATTGAGTAGTATATGAAATTGGTCTATCCTGAGTAATAAAAAAGTAGAAGATACTTATCACAATAATAACATTAATCAGATGTGCTAGCTCTCCATACATTGATAGGGGGAAGTTTTCCATCATATCTATCGCGATTTTGTTCTTCCATTCTTCTTGAACCGAACTAGGTATGTTTATTTCCGCGAATTGAAGAAACGCAAGTACAAAGGCACTAAGATATAGGAGAAAAATTAGAATCTTCAGAAAGGATACCTTCTTTTCAGATTCATTCTCTGCACGATGATAAAATAGCCTCTTTAACCCTACTAAATACAATAAGATAAATTGTGAATGAAGTAGAGTGTTTACTTTCCGCATCAGCTTTCGAATAATATTTTCTTCAGATGACATAGGAGAACCCATCTTTTTCATTTCTAGTTGACCTAAGATGTAACAGAAAACTAGAACTCTGAATTATTAACTCTATTTTAAAGTGTATTACAATTAAGAAGGCAAAATAAAATCCATTAATCTTGTTGTAAAAATTATCTACCTGCTCCATTTACGTTATCTCCAACCTCTACAAGAGAGGTAGTAATTCTGTCCTCAATTTTTTAAAAATATTCATCTGTTAACTTCCAGAAAAATTACCAAAAAAATACTGCAAAGACTATGGTCAACCAAATAGTCCAAGAGTAACTATCCATAAACCTCTGAGAATTTTTCCGTAATATCATTCCACGAAGGTATAGAGATCTGGGCACCCCTTTTAGTAACTGCAATAGAAGCTGCTACATTGGCACATTTTGCTGCAATCTCTAAAGAATCACCTTTGGAAATTCGGCTAGCTAGTACACCATTAAAGCAGTCCCCTGCTCCAACAGCATCAACAGAATCAACCTTTATTCCAAGAATATGATGTTGTTCCTTAGCATTCCTATCAGATATATAACACCCTTTACTCCCTAATGTGATAACAAGATTATTTATCCCACGATCATGGAGATCATTTACTATTTTTGGGAGTTTATCTAGAAAATCAGTAGAATTATTACTAAATCCTAAGGAGTAATATAATTTGAGAAGTTCATTCTCATTGGGAGTCAGAATGTTTACATTTTTCAAGAGTTCTAATGAGATTTCTTTAAACGGTGCAGTATTTAAAATGGAAATTACATTCTTTTCAGAGGTAAGATCTACTATTTTCGAAATGATTTCATAAGGGATTTCCATCTGAAATATTACAACAGAGGCTTTTTCTATAAGCTTCACAGCATTGTCTAAATCTTCTAATACCCAATTTTTATTAGCTCCTGGGGCAACACTGATCATATTTTGCCCCTCAGGAT
>JAEOTM010000067.1 GCA_016839815.1 Candidatus Hodarchaeota archaeon | reverse complement strand
TCTGATTAACAATGCAGTGGAAACCACTAAATAAGGAAAAGCGAGTAGTGAAGTCACTGCGATCTGAAGTTCAATATATTCATTCGAGGGTAACATATTTACTTCAAAAGAGAGTAGAACTTCTTCAAATATTGGAAAATAGGGACTTACGAGGATAATTACCAGTGGAATGATGTTGGCCAGAGAGAGAAAATAGATTTCGTTTAATGATGCATGATGATCTACATAATAAAATATTCGTAAGAAATAAAGAATTGTGATGGCTGTATAGATTGATAGAAATAGAATATTAAGAGCTAATGCATCATCATCTTGTATAAAAAAGAATATTGTTGCCGATACACCAATAAGCATGATAAACCAAGCGATAGAATGCCGTATAGCCATAATCGATTCAAACCCTGTTTAATTGTTGTACTTCTTCCGAAACATTTGAATTATTTTCTGATAACTCGGCCCCGAAATCCTGATCATTTTTACTGTATTAATTGGTTTATTACACCGACTACAAATATTGGAAACTTCCAGCCATTTCTGAAACTCATCTGCATGACTGGGATGTTTACAGTGAGGACAGATGACAACTTGTCTTTCGGTGTCAGTTAGATATTCATAGCATTGAATGCAGCGAAAATTTTCCATTGTAATATTCTGACCTGCTGGGGTTAAGCTCGCTATAAGTGCAGGGGTCAATTTTCGTTTTTTTCTTCTTGTAACTTGGACTGGTGGCGCTATATGGATCGTCGATCTTCGTGGAGTGCTTCTAATAGCATTTTGAGATCTACTGGTGGGAGAGATTCGTGAATTCGATTGAGTAGTTGTCCTAGAAACCTGTGAAGGACTAGTTGATCTTCTTCGTGTAAAGGATTCACTTCTTGAAGGCCTAGGACTACGTCTAAATGGGATGATGACGAATTTCATAATATAATTTTGAATAAAGGTCAGAATAGTGAAGAGTAGGAATAATAAAGAACTAATCTCTATTGTTTTTTGATCAAACCAGAAAACTATAAAGATTATCAGAATACCAACATTAAGGGCAATTAATGACTCGGATGGAAATCGACGTCTATAAATGAAAATATTAGGATACCGTCCTGAATAGTATCGTCTAAATACGATTGATAGAATGATGAAGAAAGGTAAACAGAAGAATAAACTAAATAAGTTTAGATATAGATAAAAAGACTCTAATTGGAGTACTTCTAAATTCAGACTCATCTCTATCAATAAATTCTGTAGAAAATTTTCTTGATCTCCTAATGTTGCGGAAAACGCAATTAGAGATCCCCCAATTGCAATTACAGCAGGTACGGTAACAAAAATGGCTGATGCAAGAGGGGCATTATATGAACGATAATAACGCCATTCGTCTATGAGCTTAATCAATAAGATACTTACAATTGAAATATAAATTAGTGTGATAGAGGCCGTAGTTTCCGGGTTAGCAATTTGGCTTAAGATTGCAAAGACCAATCCCGTAAGAAAAACGGAGATATAAACATTTCTTCCGACCAAATAGATTTCACGACCTCATCTTCTCATTCATAATCATATTCTAAGAACATCGTTTTCCCTTCTGCTAAGGGTAGTAGTGTATTGATTAATTCAGGAAGACTTTCTAAAGGACAATTTAAAACTTCATAGCGAGGTTCTTCCCAGTTTTTCAAATCTTTTTTCAATCTGAAGATTTTAAAACCATAAGTTCGTCTAGATATTCTAGTTGGATCAATAACAAGAGCTATTGGTGCAGAAAGCTGAGATCCTTTTGTCCCTAGTCTTTGATATCGAACTTGTGTTCGATAATCAGTCGAACTCATGAATGCTCCATATGAAGGATGTGAATGATACCATCCAAGTATTAATTCCCTTTTTTTCCGACTTTCGTTAAATACTCGAACCATACTTTGGGGGTCCTCGATTTCAGCGTTCACATTCGTTCCATGTCCTACAGGAAATGCATCGGTTATTACCAAGCACGCAAGTGGTGTATCTTTGTTTTCGATATGACCTGTCAAAAGGCCAATGACTTCAACCCACTCTGATTGTGGAATAGAAGAATTGGCATACTTTAACGCATGAAGGCTAAGTCGAATGTAAGCTCTTAATTGAATTTTAACTCTAACTGGATCAACCTCAGGGTCTAGGTCATCATCTTCTTGTATCTGTTCTCTCTGATCTGAGATATCCTTTTTTAAGGTGAGAGTTTCCTCTGTTTGAGGAACTTCTTTGGTTTCAGAAGCTGTTGGAAATTTTAAAGTTAAAGTGGAGTTATCAGGATTATAGTTCATAGCAGTATCTCTGAGAAGCAATTCAAACAAATTTTTTGTTTGAGAATCCTTTTTACTTGGCATTATTGTGCTTCCTTATTGTGATTCTTTCTGATTTTCATGTATCAATTACCACTTCTTCTTTGCGTATTTTTTGGTAATTTTTCGTGCTTTTTCTTTGAATTTTCCTTTATCCTTTAGATATTCCATTGCCGCTTTCTTGTTAAAAACATCATGAGGATTAGTGTAAGCCTCGTCAATATTAAACATGGCTAAAATTGAATAAATTACCGTAGTTATATTTTTTGATGGAGACCATCCTTGTGGTTTTCCAATTAAGTCGGGATCCACTAATCCAAGACAAATATTTCGTTTTCCTTTATATTCGTCTGGTTTTGGCCAGAAATTCGGGTGCCAAATTGGAGTATGGAGACGGACAAAAGGTGGAGAATATGGGTAATTTGGTCCAAACTTAATTTCAAGCATAAACTTCCCCCCTTGATAGGGGGTTCCTTTGGGTCCTTCAAGCAGTACAGCTATGTGCTCAACGCTTTTTTTCTCTCCAGGAAATGCTTTCAACTGTTTAATTGTTTTCTGCTTGTAGAGGGTTTTTAATTGATTATAATCTTCTGCAATACGTTTAATGCGAATCGACATAATATATTAACCATCCAATTTTAATGTAAGGTAGACTTGTGATCCATCATCAAAACCTGTCACAAGAACAGTCTCACAATCCTTGATTCCTGCTTTGGATACAGTTTGCTCTAAAGAAATTTCCCCAAGTTCAGAAGAATCAATTTTAAAAATCGTTGGGGGAAATTCAGAATCAATAGGGTACTTTTTATCCTCAGAGAATCTTTTTATTAACTGTACTAGAGGATATTTTTTCTTTACCTTAATACGGTAAATAGGGGTTCTGCGTTCTCCACACATTTCGCATTTAGGATTTCGAGGTTTTTCTATTTCGTAAAATTTTCCTGTTAAACCATTATATATGAGATAATTCAATTGGATACTACCTAAACTATCCTCTGTCTTAGGTGTGCGAAGATGATGTAATATCTTAACTGCTTCTTGGGATTGAATTGATGCCATAACACAATTAATGGTAATAACAGTAGGTTCATGGTTGTCAATGATCTGGATAACCTGATTCACAGAAAAGGGGTCTTCCCGAGGGAAGTGTTTCCTCAAAAGCTTGTTTGCATAAGCTACAACTTCTTGAACTTCATTTGAATGTAAAATGTTGACTGGTCTTCCTTTCTTCTGTTCAAAATGTAATTGTCCCTTAAGTATGCAATGAGCAGGTCTACGAGGTTTTCCCACCAGTGTACATGCTCCAAGTTGATCCTGTGCCCTTTCAGTTAATGGATCACACTCCAAACATGCATTGTTAAACGGAGAAACCACATACGCGTGTCCATTATAGACCGCTGTGCCTGCATCGATAAGAAATTTCTTATTATGTACTGCTCTGCGATTTAATTCCGAACGTGCTTCAATAGAATCAAGGCCTCCGATATACAGATCAACCTCACTATAAATGTGAGGAGGAACATCTTGGAGGGGACAATTAAACGCATCAACTTTGATAAAGGGATTCAACTCCCGAAGTTTTTTTGCAGCCATTTCAGCTTTTGGAGCACCTTCAGGAGCGCCAATAAACAATATCTGTCTATTTAAATTAGAATATTCAATTGTATCAAGATCCACGAGTACTAAGTGCCCAACACCAACCATGGCTAGGTTTTTAGCGATTTCTACTCCTAAACCTCCGATCCCTGCTATCAGGACAGAGCTTTGTTTTAAAATCTCTTGATTCCATCCAGGAAGTCGAAATTGACGATCAAAGCGTCTTTTTTCTTCCTTTGACAGCGTTTTACTCGTGAAATTTGACATAGTGAATCCACCTTTAAGAATAATTTAACCTGCAGTACTTACAGGAATAATAAGAACTTCTAACCCATTTTCAAGATCGTAATTCGATAAAACATCATCAGTATCCAGAGTTCGACCACTGATTGAAAGGTGAAAATCTTGTGGATCTAATGCAAAAATTTCCCCAATTGTCTCCGCTAGTTCCCGAACAGGCATCTCAGGGTCAACTGTTAGTTTTTCTTGTTTTTCCCCTGGTCCAATTGTCGACCGAAAGAATAATGAAATTCGCTCTCCACTTGGAACCTTGGATCGTGGAACTTTGGATTGAATTGATGGATCAGTTTGTTCCTCCTCCTCTTCTTCCTCAAATTCAATAAACTCTTCATTTTCCGACATGATTACATCGTTCCTTGTATTCTCTAGGATAAGATCTGGAAAACTCTCATCTGTTGATAATGAAGGTGTTCCAGATTTTAAAATCTGTAGCGAGAATACAATCATTTTCATAACAATCAATCCATAAATATCTATCTGAATTTTTAATTAAATACTGTTTAATCGGAAGAGTAGAGTTTAATTCTGGATTTATTTGTAAGTGGGATTTTCCTATTAGAAAAATTGAGAAAATGTGAATTAATCCTCTGATTAATTCCAACCTGCAGTTGACTGGGGAATTAAGAGGATTTCATCACCATTTTCTATTCCATACTCACCTATTGGAGCACTTTCGTCAAGAGTTCTTCCAGCGTGAGAAAGATGGAAATCATCAGGATCTAATCCAAAGATATTTGCTAGAGTATCTCGGACGTCTCTCACAGGAGTGTTTTCACCAACGGAGAGTTTTTCAGTTCTCTCTGGACCAACAGTTGATTTAAAGAAAATATTCTTCTTTGGACCAGCCTGAACCCCAGTTACGGGTGTTTTCGACTGTGCAGGTGTTTTAGCCTTCACAGTTGCTGTTTCTTCAAGATCAAAATCTAAATCTTCAAAGTCACTCATTTTTAGTTCACTTTTTCCTTTTATTTATTGAATTCCAGATGAGAAGTTATACATGGAATTCATGTAACATACGTAACACATGCCATATATATACCTTACGAAATACCCGTAACACCCGAAAGTTTTATAAAAGTGAATGGAACAATAATATTCAGAAGAGGTAAGACTTGTGTCAAAAGAAGCCCAAAATGTTAAGATTTCTAGTAAGGCATGGGAAATGCTACGCTGGGCAAAATTTGAGCTAAAGGAGAAATCTTATAGTGATGTTCTCCTAAAATTAGATGGTAAGATACAAAATAGTTCTCAAACCTTAGAAAATGAACTCACAAATTTCGATGAAAAACGTCATAGAATTGAATCGAAAAATCCAGGAGAAAATAAAGTAACGAAGAGTTCAAAGACAATCCTCTTGAGGCCCGATGCTCACGATATCTTAAGACGTCTGAAATTTGAGAGTAATAAATCAGAGTATACTTTTTCTGATGCTATTGAATTTCTTATTAAACAAAATGAAAAAATTTGGGAGAGTATCCCACCACGATTAAAGTGAGTGCTTTTACCTACATAATTGAATATGGTTACAATTTCCAGAAGTCAATGATCTGTGAAGCATGTTCTGCAGACTTAACTTTCTCATGTCCCTCAAGTCCATAGATTCCCTCGATAATGCCATTTTCATTTACAAGGTAAGTTATCCGTGCTACTCTATTTCCTCGTTTATAAGCACCATATTTTTTAGCAAGATTAAGCTGCTCATCCATAAGTAAAGGGAATGGTAGTGAATATTTATCAATAAACTTTTGATGGGATTTTGAATTTCCACCTGAAACTCCAAACACTTGGATTCCTTTATCCAAAAATACCTGAAAATTATCACGAAATGAACAGGCCTCTTTGGTACATCCTGGAGTATTGTCCCGAGGATAGAAATAAAGGACATATTTTGTATCTTTCTGATTTTTAGAACTGACAACAGATCCCGAATGAGTTGTTGTTTCAAATTCAGGGGCAGTATCTCCAATTTTTAGCATAGATTTTCCTTCCTTTCAGTAAATGACATGTTTTAGGTCTGGAGTTATTTGATTAGGTTTAAATTAATATCTTCTCACATCAGTTTTCAGAAGCTAAATATATATAATGAGTTAAGAAGATTACCTACTGTTTTTTAGATTATAATAATTGATGAAATTCAAACTTGTTGTTATAAAGTGAGTATTCTACACAAAGAATTGGTGAATTAGCGTTGAGTAAACTTCATCGTGTTATAGGAAGTCTAATCATTACTACTTTATTGTTAGTAAATCCTCATTTCATTATTAATCGCGCTGGTTCTAACTCATTTGGAGTGAACGAGGGAGAAATGTTAAAATTTACATCCCTTGATAAACCAAAAAGACCAGGATTTACCGAGGGTTCCGATTTTCCTCTGGGTATCAGTCTTAGTGACATAAGAGCCTTATCCAAGTTAATCACTGACAATTTTATTCTTCAACCGATATTTGATCCGTTTCCTCCTGAAAATACAAATTTTACTGTTGAAATAGTCGAATTAGAGGAATCAACCAGGGAGGGGACACTGAACATTTCCTCTCAAGTTAATGAGAATATTTCTGATGGTAGAATCAATTATCAACTTCCCCTGAATAATTCACTAGGTGAACCCGTTGTCTCTACAGACTGGCAAGAATGGATGCTAGTTATTGATTCTTTGGCTGCACTATCCTCAATTGATGGGAAAAAAATTATCGATTATCACTATTCTTTATCAGAACAGACCTTTAAATCCTCTATACTTTTTAAATCCACCATTCCAAACAAATTGAAACTATACCTTTCGAGTGTCAAAGTTAACCAGACTCTGTGTTATGACACTAGCACTGGTATTCAAGCCTATATGATAGTCATCACGGTTTTTTCAATCGTTCTTTTTGGAGCTTTCACCTCGGTTTCATATTACAAATATGCAGGTGAATTTTCTGAATCACTGGATAATATTAGTATTATTACTAAGCCTTTTGATCCCCTTCAGATTTTTCTTCCAATTTTGGGAGGATTGGGGGTAGTTACAATTTCTGTGCTTGTCCTAATAATTCTAAGAAAACGCTTAAAATAACCTTTCAATCCAAGGACTTCAATTTCTATGGGATAGTATAGATTAATTCATAAGTTTGATAGGCGAGTGTAAAGACCAAGAGAACAAATACTGATCCACCAAGAAAGACAAGAGCTTCAATTATAAGAAGAACTGATAAATCTACGAAAAAAATTAATACAATATTGCCAAGATACCCTATCGAAAACCCCCCGACTAACATAGTCGCAATTCTCCACCTTTTAACGATACGAGTCTCTTCTAACAATTTCGAGATCTTCTGAGCGTATCTAAATGCAGAAAAAAAGAAGATAAATCCAATTAAACAACAAATTGCATTAAAAACCTGTATAATGAATAATACCGAATCATCTGCCAAGAATTTTCACCTTTTCTTTGATAATCTATGTTCTAGGGATATTTTGTATTTCAATTAATCCTAAATGAATATGGAATTCTTTTAGTATTAAAGTTACTTTAATCATTTAAAACAGTATTTTTACAAAAAACAATATAGCTTTGAAGGATTGGTGAATGTATTGCTCGGAGTTTTTCTTGCTGGATTGACAAAATTAGGTCCCGATACTATCGCTTTTTCAAATGGAAGACAATTTTCCGATGAATTAAAAAAAGAAATTGCCATGAAATGTATCCCTATGTCTGGAAAAGAGGGAGACTTTGTATCAGTGAGTATTCAAGATTTCCAAGCTGTTTCAGTCCTTCTCCTTGTCCCAGCATTTGAAAGTGGTTATGACAAACGCGATTCATTTGTCGCTTTCGGAGTTTTAATAAGTCAGGAAACAAATCCTACCCCTTATAATGCGATGTTGAAAACAATAGCATCTGTATGTTCGAAGTATGGATGCTTAGATGTCCCATCTTTGAAAGAACTAGTTCCAAAATTACATAAAGTTCCTCCCGATAAAATCTTAGAGATTAAACCTGGTGTTGAGGTTGATATTTCTATTGATACGACACCTACTTCAGGAGATCGTCTTCGGAGCGCGTTAAAGAGACTCTGAATTCTTTTGTTATAATTATTCATAAGTCATGAACTATCTAAAGGGAAACTCAGTTTAGATTGTTTAGAGGACCTTTCAGTAGGTTCTCTGTAAATTTTACCACTTAGTACTTATATTCACCGTGTTTTTCTCTTTTTACCCAGAAGAACGTGAATGAATAAATATGGCTCAAACTACGTCAGTTAAAAACGCTTATATGCTTCTTTTTGCCTCTCAGATTGTTAATATCGGTTTTGGATTACTTGCAATCTTTATTACCTTACTTGCTGATGAAATAAATCTTCGTCCCCTCGAGATTGGAATTGTAATCTCAATATTTGCGGTATCACGGGCAATATCCGCAGCAATCGTCCCAGCAATCTCGGACAAAACAGGAAGGAGGATCATATTAATTGGTGCATTATTTACTTATTCAATTAGTACCGCACTTTTAGGTATTGCTCGTAGTTTTGAATCACTTTTAATTCTAAGAATTATTGAAGGAGCGGCAGCTGGAACCGCTTTTCCTACTGCTGAAGCTTTATTGGTTGATTCGGTTTCTATAGAAGAACGTGGGGCGTGGATGGGAAAATATTTTACTACGTTTTCTTTTGGATTTATCATTGGACCAGCTCTAGGAGGACTTCTGTTTACGTTCGGTAAGGACATTCTTAACTTGAATATTCTTACCGCATTTATTGTTCCGTTTGCGTTTACGGGATTCTTAGGTTTAATGGCAACAATTTTTATAATCCTATTTGTTAATGACGTAGTTGTTGAGAAACCAGCGAATTATTTATCAGATAGATCAACAACAGGTTTTAATGTTGTCACTCCCTATATGTCATCGTTTATTCTTGTCGGTATTATTTCAGGTTTCGCAATCGGATTAGTTATTCCAATCTTCACTTTGTACATGACTGATGTTTTTTCTCTGGACGAGGGTACGATAGGATTCGTTTTCACAATAAGTGGTTCCGCTGCATTACTTGTAAATTATCCTGCAGGAAGATTGAGTGATAAGATAAATCGGATGAATATCGTTATCATTGGTATGATTTTCGCTGGTTTAGGATTTATTGGAGTAGCGATCAGTACCTCTCTAATTATGGTTATAGTTTTTTTCATATTCCGACAAATGGCTTTTCAAGCCTATCTTCCAGCATATAGGGCATTTCAAGCTGATAAAATTCCTCCTATGATACGAGGACGAATAATGGGAAGAATTCAGTCGTCCTTTAATGTTGGTTCAGTACTTGGCCCTTTGGTTGGAGCTGGGATTTACGAATTCTATACAAACAAAACAGTCTGGATCATTATTGACCAGTTTACCTTCTTTGGAGGTGGAGTTCCCTTTTTAATAGCGGGTTGTTTTGGAATTGTCCAAGTTTTTATTGCATTCTACATTAGAAGACGCGAAAGTGAGAAGAGCATTTCATTAGGAATTTCATCATAAGAGTCAACTTACTTTCAGATACGCCTACAAGGCTTTGAAATTACCCAAATACTACAATCATTTAAGTCAGTATTTACAGATCTATTTCCTATTAGTTTTTAAAATCCAACCTCTGATCAATTCTAAATTAATAGAGGCAGAAATTTATGCTAGATATCTTATTGATTCTTAATCTCCCATTCTATGTGATCTTGATTATTCCAATAATTATCTCTGAAGCTTTTTTCAAACACGATACGAAAAAGGAGAGGCTGAAAAGCGGATTACTTGGACTTTTTTGGATTACGTTAGGAGTAGCTATTGTAAACATACTCTGGTTACTAATTGAATTGATTACTGCTGGTAGCATGGTCCAGTACCTATTATCATTCTCATATACAGGACGATTCACTCCCTCACTGGAACACATCTTCCTTCGAACACTGGTGATGACTTTAAATGCAATACCATGGTATTTAGTATTCATTTTTGCTATAATTATTGCTCGAGATTTCTTTACAGCTCCACAAGAGCCTCTGGAGAGAAGCTCAGATAGGAACATACTAACTCGTTGGTTTAATAATAACTTTCAAGATTTTACACAAATTTATAATCGTGGGATCCCCTTAATCGCTGGTACTGCAATAGATTTATGGTTATTCCAGTCGATAATTGCGAGTAGTGGTTCGCTGAATATTAGTTATGTTCATCGTTTATCTGCCCTGCTTCTTGGTTTGTTTAATGACATTTTCTTCACATTGTTCCTGATTTTAACAGTTTTAGTTCCCTTAAAGGTCATTAAATATCGATTTAGTAGTGTAGAGGATAGTAAGAGGTACGCAGGAGAATTTGAAGAAACAAAATCGAGAGTGTATTTTTGGATTTTTGGTAGTTTTATTGGTGGTTTTGCTTTCCTATTAATCATTCATGATTTACTTAATAGCATTCATAACTTTGGGGAGTCAATATATTCTGGGAAAGCTGTAGAGTTCACAATAATAATAATGCTCATATTAATTCTAATAGAATTATGTATTATTGCATTTACTTTATTTTTCCCTCTAGATAAATTTGGTTTAATGAGTTTTCAGATAAAAACTCCTTCAGATCAAGATCGGATGAAATTTTACAGTCTTCTTCTCATTTCAATGGTTACTTTAACTTCATTCACCGTCCTACAACCCATTTTTTCAACTACTCCTACTTTTTTCACTCATCAAACAGCTTTTTCTGACATCAAAATTGCAGATAATCCAATAGACGATTTTCCAGTTAATTTATCAAATTTAAGACTGGTTTCTAGTGATTTAGCACGAGATATCTCTAAAGCAAGTCCCTCTAGTCCTCCTAAACCGTATGCTCTAACCATAATGGATGATAAAGATATGGTTGGAATGATTGACGGAAGACCTGCTTGGATTATTCCCATGAAGTATGAATCACAATTCAATCCTGATGCAAATGTCATCGCGGGTTATGTAAGAGTTTTTCTAGATGATCCTATCCCTGAACACATTGAAATCAACTTTAAGGAAATGAAATATGGCTGGGGATTAAATGGTTATAACGACATCTCCTACCTAGCCTTGAATATCATGCCCGACGCTTTCATTGGTAATGATGGCATTTCCTTTATTGATCCGTACAGAAGATATCCTAGTGATGTTGGTGAACCAGTATGGCTCTTGAAAATGTCGAAATATAATGAATGGGGGCTTGAAGTTCCTGCTGGGGTATTAATAATTAAAGGAGATGGAAGTTATGAAAAGCTTACAGTAGAAGAAGCTACAAAGTTTGATCCTGAGGCAATTTCTGATTCCGTTTTTATAGCCACAGCAGACCGTGCTGGGAATTATATTCGATCAAATCAACAAACAGGAGAATTTGAATTTGATTTTAGCTCCAAAGGATTATTTACAGTTCCCACGAGTCCTGACAGATTTATTGATATTGGATTTGAAACAGGATTTGAGGAAGATGATTACTACCTCAGACCTCATCACTATTTACTGAAAGAAGGAAATTGGTTTGGGAGAATCTATTACAGGAAAACTACTACAAGTAATGTTGAGAATGTCATTGCCATTACTGTTGAAAACACTACCATGACGATGTTTGATCTTCGGCATTATGAACGGGGTGGTTTAAAGGGAGTTCATACCCCTGATGATGTGATGGATGATCTAGAAAACGAATTTGAAAGAAGTCTTACCTTGAAACCTGGAGAGTCCTTAGCAAATTACCGAGTTCGTCAACCCACCCTTTATAAAGCAACAGTTGATAATGGTTCAGTTCTTATTTGGGTTTCTCTTATAATTTATGTCAATAATGGTGCAGATAAATTAAAAGGAGCAGTTTTCGTCGATGCAGCAAATCCAAACATAATTGGGTATACAACTCGTTCTGATGCCGAACCTAGTGTGGTCTTTAAACAAAGATTAACCTCTAACATCAAACAGACTTATCAGATAATTGGAACTGACAACACAACTGGACAGACTTTAACAAAGTATATTAGAAATGGAACTATAATTTATCATGATTGGATAGGCCAAGACAATAATGATTGGAAGATTTATATTATGCGAGTTTGGGATAACGATAATGATACTGAGTGGCGTATCTTAGTCAGGAAAAACGAAGCCAATACTGGTGCAATCTATACAATGGCTGCATCAGCGATGGTCGGTGAACACTATAGTTTTTGGATAAGAGAAGATAAGGACGAACAAGTTTATATTTTATACGATATGAGTGAAATCTAGAAGATTTTAAGAAACAGAATAGATTTCAATTCATTTCTCTTTTTTTGCAGAATAAATTATTGAGAATGGAATAATCTGATTGATTCGAGTAAACTTTTCATCGACCATATGATTGTGATAAGGAATTTCCTGAAGGTCCATTTTCTTTAATTCGTCAAGAGAGTAACCTCTTGGTTCAATTACTCTTTCTAATTTCATACCATTCTTTATAAGGCTATTCACAAATTCCTCATAGCGATGCGCTCTATCAGTGAATGTAGCAATTGGAGTTTTTGTATTATCAATCCAGTCCCATGAGGAGGATTCATTACTAAAATATGACTGGATTTTGGTTAGAGAGTCTTCCTCTAATGCTTCCCATAAGACATATTGCAGAGGATGGATTGTACAAATGACAACTCGTCCGTTTTTACGGAGAATTCTTCCGATTTCAGTGAAGACTCTCTGAACATCTCTAACATAACTTATAGCGTGAATAGAGATAACCAAATCAAAAGATTCCTCCTGAAACGCTGAGAGATCCTCCATATCACCTTGTTGAAATGTAATACTCACATTCTCTCTGTTTGCGAGTTTCTGGGCATGAATAAGTTGCTGTTCTGAAATATCTAAAGCCGTTACACTCTTTGCTCTCATTTTTGAAAGTACTATTGCTATCTGTCCTCCTCCACAACCCAGTTCGATGACATCCAGTCCCCTGACATCACCAATTACTTTGAGATCCTTCTCTCCTGGACTATACGGAGCGTAATGAATGTCTGTTAACGAGATACCAGTGCTAGATTGATAATATTCGCTGAGTTTATCCCATGATTGTCTGTTATTTTCGTTTGACAATGAACTGCTTCCTACACTCGATCCAACACTCTTTCCAGAATTTTCAGAAGAATTTCCACATCTTCTTTAGTGACATATCGATCTTGAGACCGGTGTAATAAACCATTTCTGTGCTGTCGAATGAACTTTAGGGATTTATTTTCTTGTACTGTCAGTAAACGTTCTCGTAATAGACTATTTACAATTGAAATCCATGATTGATCGTCTTTTGGATAAGCATTTCGTTTCCAAAGAGCGTGACGAAAGAGCGATTCAACGGATCTCCAGAGAAATAGGAATGTAGAGATTTGTTCATCATTAGTACTTTCTTCCCACTGTTCTAGCTTTTTTCTTGTGTAAAGGATGTCTATCTTAATCGATTCGGTTTCTTCTTCTGTTGACACTAGCTCCTCGATAACTCCCGTGATTTCTTGTCCAAGATAGAATTGTAATTCCAGTTCTTTACGCTTGTCAGGTGACAAATCCATTTTACTTAGCATTTGGGAATATTGTTTCAAAACCAAGGTTTTGGCTACTTCTCTCTGTGAGAATTCACGAATTTCCTCACTTAATGGTGATTCGATAAATTCAAAATATAATTTTGATACAAGATCCCAATTACTAGCTAATTTACGACCCAAACGATCTTCTAATGGAAATTTTCGAAGAGATTCAAGCTCTATATGCCTGGATTGATCCTTAAAAGTTTCACTATGAGCTGTTACAACAAGATTATAAGATAATTGGTTGATCAATGTAGTAACAATCTTGCGTGAGTGAAAAAATAAGAAACCTGACACTAAAACAAATGAGAGAAACAATGAACCAAAGAATAATACATTTTGAAGATTTACGATTTGATCGATGTACAGGAAATCTAGGTCTATAGACGAATAGTGAAGATAGGCAATCGTTGCAGTGTTAACTACATTGATTAAACCAAAAGATATTGAAAATAAGAACAGGGTTTCTCGGAAAGAACATAGTCTTTCATTGGGGATTGCATCATTTCTGGTAAAATATGGTTTAATATACCCTCGTCTGAATACATTTTTTAGCTCAGGAAGAAGTATTAAGCGAATATTTTGTCTGAGATCTTCCTTTATATCAGGTTCAAGATTGATTGTATCGAGGTAGAAAATTTTGTCTAAATCTTCAGATAGTTCCTTGTGATACTTCTCTGCGGCATTTGTGACTTTTAGGATAATATATGGGCTATATACATAAAACATATAGGATGGAAATATAAGAAATAGTGCTGGTAAGAAGAGAAATAACTCCACTCTCTTTGCCATAAAGAAAAGATAAGCTTCAATTAATCCGATTTCATACATAAATGGAAAAAGAATTCCAATAACATATCGGTTTTCTCGCAAAGTCACAGGTCTGTCATATCCGGAATAGGTGTTTGAAACGATTTGTGTTTATAGTAACGGCCAAAACTGAATAGGAAAGTAAGTACAATCAAATACATAAGTGCTAGTATTGAAACAAGTATCAGATCAATTGTAGGGAAGGTGACAGCCCAAAGAAGTGTAACTCCAGATAATAGTGCAATCATCATCAAAGAGATACGCAGGGTTTTTCTTATCACCTGTCCTTCTATACCAATTTGGTCAATAGTAGCTGCGGCATTCTGTACTTTTGCAGGAGTTATGACACTTGCCAATCCTCCTCCTACTCCATTTGCTGTAGAAATTGTCATAGGATCTAATCCAAGGGAATTACTTGTTTTTACATGGTAACGTGTAAACATTACAATGGAAGAAGTCTCACTTCCTGAAACAAAGCCCCCAAAAAAACCAATAAGGGGAACTAATAAAGGAAATATTAAACCCATATTCGTTGAGGTAAATTCTGAAAGTATTGCGATCATATTCGTTGATGGATTCTCTGGAGAGGAGTTATTCATTATCCAAGCTACTGCAAAGAATGCCGTGGAGGCGATCATTGGACAAAAAGCGCGTTTTTTAATTTTTAAAATCGTTTTCTTGATGATATCCTTATCAGTAGGAATAATAAGGAATGATATACATACAGCAACCATTACCCAGGTATAAGCTTGCCAAAAAAGTCTTGTTTTTACAGTAAAACTACCTATATGAATTGGAAGAGTTAATTCATTAAATAAAACATGAAAAACGAATGGAATCAAATTTGTTATGCAAGCAAAAATGATTAAGAGTATCCATGGTGAGAAAGCTGTCCGTAAAGACATCTGTTTTTCAAACAATCTCTCTTCCTCCGATAAACCCGTCCGATTAATAATGTGGTATCCTTGAGATTTGGCATATAGACCTAGAACTATAATTACAGCAATTCCTGAGAGGATACCTGTTAATGTGACTACACCAAGATAATTTGACACAACAGCGATTACTCCAGCTGTGGTTCCTGTTAATAAAGCTAGAATAATTGAGTTAGGATCTTTTATCATTTTCCCTCCACCTGCTAAATATAGCATAGCTATTGCGATACCTGTAGATACCAGGGGCATGTATAAACTGAAAGTCATTCCAACCTCTTGGAGGGTAGGTGCAGATGATTGTAGAATACCAAGATCTGATAGAACACTCATTTCACCTGTAAATGCAACTACTGGAATAGCAAGTAATGCATAAGTAGTTAATGGGTCATATCCAATTGCTGGTATAGCTACAGCTACAACTGGAGGAAACCCAAGAGCGATCATAATCGGTGGTAAGATTGAGACTGGTGTAGCACCAATTGCTACAAGAAAACATCCAAAACCAAAATTCAGGAATAAAATTTGCCATGCAAGATGAGATCCTTTAGGGTCTTGATAAAAATGATTATTCGCTTTAAAGCTCCAGCTTCTCCCATGTAGGTAATCATAAAGATAGATGTTCCAACCATTAACGTTATTTTAAATGAATCTATGATCCCAGCAATAGAAATTATCATAATGTCGGGAACTGAAGTTGAAAAGAAAAATGCAAGTATAGATATTATTAACCAGATTAAAACTCCTGTTGAGTCTGCTTTCCGGCGTTTTATAACCAACAAATAAATCGCCAAGGCAAAAGGGGAGAGTATTAAAATGAATTGGAGCAAATCTGCCATACTTTCATATTTCCTACTATAGTGCTTTTTAGAGAGTCCATTATTCCTTATCTTAAAACTTGTGTTGTAAGATACTTTGCATTAAAGTGATAGCGAATTTTCCCATTTATCAAATTTTTTACCTCTCCCGAAAAGGTATTCACAGACTTCCGAACCTTGAAATACCTTATCAACTAAAGGAAGGCTTAAATAGGAGAAGAAATTATCACTTCAATGTGGAACGAAAATATCTATCCACGAAAATTTTCATTTGAGAAAAGGTGATACATAAATGGCAGGATTTGCACGTGCAAGAGTTGAAAATCTGATTCGTACCGCAGGCGCTTTTAGGGTATCTGCTGGTGCTATTGATCGTCTAAATGAAGTGTTAACTGATTACGCAATGAATATGGCTAAATACGCTGTTGATATTGCAAAACACTCTGGAAGGAAGACTGTCAAAGAATCTGATATTAAACTCGCATCAACCAAATAAAGAATACAGGTTTCTTGAATTTAGATTGGGAGGAAATTTATTTCCTCCCATTTCTTCTTATTTTTGATATTTTTTTCCTTGGAAAAGACTTATTTTCAGCTTTTTTTGACTCTTTTTTTCAACTTTTGGGTGATATATCCCACATTCTGCAAATGGATTAACATCTATTCTCACGACTATTTTACTTGGAGTTGGGAATAATATAAACTTCCTAACTATTAACGCATATTGATGACTATGTGGTTAGAAGCTAGTGACTTTCCGCTTTATAAAACCTCCAAACATCAGTGAGTAATCTCTGCTGAGGTACAAACTGGAACAAGTACTTCACTTCTAACAAGAACATTAAATATTAAATTGAAGGATAGGAGAGTTTTTATCATGAAAGGTTTTCTAACAGATTATCCAATCGCTCATCATGAATTCTCGTAGCATGCATGACTCACTAGTTAGGTGGATAAGTACGTCAACATCCCTAGGTATCTATGCAACAATAATGTTCACAACCATTTATACCTCTGTCAGCTTATGATGATCTTCATGATCACTCATAGGGTGTAAGGCTTGGCAACACTGAACCCAGCAGAGGGAAGATTTATATAGGATGAATTTAAACCCTTCTAGTGTGAGAAAAATCAACAACTCACAACTAATTACATTGAGAAAAGGTGTAAAGAAAAATGGCAGGATTTGCTAGAGCAAGAATTG
>JAEOTM010000066.1 GCA_016839815.1 Candidatus Hodarchaeota archaeon | reverse complement strand
TGGTTTGTAATCTCGCAAACAGACGTCTTGTGCTGAAACACGCGCTAAAATATCCTGTGAGATATTGCCGAAAGTTAAGTCAGGCTCCGTTCTGATCTGTACTGTTGTGCTCGCGCCTACGGGAACATCGGAAAGCTGAAGGTTCTTCGGCCAAAGGGCCTGAGTCACACCCGGTCTCATTCCGAACCCGGAAACAATGTCCCCTAGAGAAAAAGCGCTTTGAGATTCAAACACTTTTTATTATTTTTTTCTTTCTTTCTAACATTGACCTGTTATGTTGGTAGGGATGGGTATGTTTTCTGTAGTTTTTTCAGAATAGAAGCAGAAATAAACTCATCCATATCCTATAGTTGATCCAATTTTTGAAACCTAAAATTAATTAATTCCTCCATAAAATGTAATGTGTTAATTAAGAAAACAAGGTTCTAGAATTACGGAACTCTCGGGGAAGATTAATGGTTTTTTCAAAGGTAGCAAATAGTTATTTCGATGAATTTCCGTTTCGTCAGAGAAAAAAGCTAGCTATCTCGTCCGATTACTTTTTTCTTTCTCATGCTCATAGTGATCACACTAGTGGAATACAATCAGTTCTTTCCTCCTCTGATGCAACTATAGTTTGTTCTAGAGAAACAGCTGCTGCTCTCAAAGTTCTACATAGGATTCCTAAAGAAAAATGTCTGATTATGGACACAAACCAATCTTTAGATTTCGATGATTTTGTGGTACACGCAATAGACGCAAATCATTGTTTAGGCAGTCTAATGTTTGTAATTGATTCAACAGAGCATATAAAAGAAGTTTATACAGGAGATTTTCGCTTGGGAACTCCCATTCTAGATGAATTAGATCTTCTGAGTAATGCAGATCATCTATGGGTGGATTACACATATGGTAAGAATCCCAAGTACAAATTTCCATCACGAAAGGATTTAATCTCAGAAATCTTAGCGCTGATGCTAACGGAAGGTAACTATCCTCAAAAATAAATTTGGATTGCTGCATATCAGATAGGAAAGGAAAAATTGTTAAAAACGATAAGTGATGCATTAAAGGTTAAGATATTCGCTCCTGATAAAAAAGTAGAAATTTATAAGGAAATTGGAGGAGATTGGAACATTTTTACTGATGATCCAGAGTCTGGGATATGCGTTGAGAGTAGAAGACGAGTAGAAAACCTTTCGGGATTAGATCAACAGACAGAAGCACGCTTGATGAACTCCTTGCGAATCTCACCTACAGGTTGGGCAATCGAATTACTCTCTAAACGATTAGATGTCCATTACTTCCCCTATTCAGATCATTGTTCCTATAATGAGGTTCATAAGTTTATTGACCTCATAAATGCGAAGGAAATCACAAAAATTTAAGAAAAAACAGTACTAATAATTGAGATCTTGTATTATTCTGCCCTTTATAGTGTAAAAAGTGCGGTGATGGATTTGAACGAGACAAAACTTCGTGAGATTCGAGGAGTTGGTCCTTCCATTGAGAAGAAGCTCGTTTCCTATTTTGGAAGCGAAAATCGTGTTCTTGACGCCTTGAGAGGATCACGAATTGCTGAAATTTCCTCTATTGAGGGAATTGGTGAGCGATTTGCCCTTAGTTTGTGTAGAAATCTACATTTCCAGGAAACTGGTGAGCAGATCCAAGATTTTTTAAAAACTGAAGACACAATTTTGCTTTACAACCGTATAATTGATTTAGTGTCTAAGTTTGGTAATACATTCTATGCTCGATCTAAATTATTCTTATACTTTCCATTGCCTATTACTGCATTGAATAAAATTAAAGAACGCCAGAAAGTAACTCTACTAGGACAAGAATTATTCACAACAATCAAAAATTCCAGTACTCCAGTTTCTGAATTTGATTTGCTGTTACGACGGTTACTTCCATTAAAGGACCATTCAGATGCTATTGATAGTGCTTCGCGATCTATTGCTACAACAGATAAGAGCATCTACAATGACCTCCTTTCAAGCATAATCGGTAAGTATTGTGAAATTCTCCATATAGAGGATTATGAAACTATCAATGACACATTAACTGGATCAGATGAGGTAATCTGGATTGGTAGTGACTATATTCTTAGTGATGAGCTCCCCAATATTATTTCAGTATCTGAATCACAGCGACATGATCTTAATCGCCTACTTCCCGAGAAAACGTTGGTTTTTTTTGCACAAAACAAATCTTCCTTAGTAACAATAGCGAAACTCGCAACTTTTATTCAGAAGCTGCCTTCTGAACAATTAAGTAGGTATATTGGGGATTTAGACTTAAACTCATTGATAGATATGGGAAAGGAGCTTGAAAAACTGGAAGAGACTGGAGAACCCAGTTCAGATATAAATTTTGAATTTTCACGGCTTTTAAACATTGAAACCACATTTGAGATGGTTTTAGAAGAAGAATTAATGCGATTAAATGAAGAATTAGAAAAGAAATTGCAGGACACAACTATCCATTTGGGTGGTGAAAAGATCCTGGCGTTACTCAAGGGATTTTCTGCTGAGAGACAGGGATATGCAGTAAATTCCAGTCAAGAAGATATTCGTGAATATCTGGATGATGAGTTATTTTTGGCTGTAGAAGAGATTGTTAACAAAGCAGAGATTAATTTAGGATCAAAATTGAATTTATCGGATGAAGAAACTGATTATTTAAATGGTATTTTCCCTCGTGAACTAAAGTTTCCGGTTGACCCACAAGAAGAGATTAAAACTAGTTTCACTAAGTTTATAAGAAAGAAACGTTCAAGTAAAGCTTTTGAACTTAAAGTTGACCTCGCCCAAAAGCTACAGGAATATGAACGAATCGCAGTCCAAGGACTCCAGACCATGTTGGAATTAGACTACCTTCTAATGATTGGAAAGTTTGCAGGAGCATATAAACTATCTTTACCAATTTTCATTGAAGGAAAGGGCACTGGATTATGCTTTAAAGAAGGAAGAAACTTGTTTTTAGCACATCAAGAAATGAAAGGGCAGTTACAGGTGGAACCAGTTTCTTATGCTTTAGGTGAGCTGAGTAGAATTGAAGAAAAAGTAGACGGAGAACGGATAGTACTGCTATCAGGAGCCAATAGTGGTGGTAAAACAACACTATTGGTAGCCATTGCCGTTATTACTATACTTAGTCAGATGGGATTGCCAGTACCATGTCATAACACTAAAATTGGTGGATTTAAAGAACTACATTACTATCGAAAAGCTACTGGACACATGAATGCAGGTGCGTTCGAATCAACACTCAAAACGCTCTCAAAAATGATCATGAGTCCAAATTCAAGATTAGTGCTAGCTGATGAGATGGAAAGTATGTCTGAACCTGGGGCATCTGCACGAGTAATCGCAGCATTTTTAGATTTGTTAGGCCGATCATCAGACTCGGTTGGAATATTTGTTACTCATTTAGCACAGGCAATTAGTAAATATACAAAAGAAGAGTTACGAATTGATGGAATTGAAGCAAAAGGTTTATCAGAAAATTTAGAGCTCATTGTCGATAGAACACCAAAGTATTACACATATGCAAAATCGACTCCTGAATTAATTGTGCAACGGTTACAAAAAATCTCGAAGGGTTCTGAAAAGGACATATATTCATATATCTTAGAAGCTTTTGACTCTTAGCTTACGTATAATTTCTTGGGTAATTCTCCAAGAAATGAGGTATAACCTATGATAATTAGAGAATTTCTCTGTATTCATGAATCAGGTACGGTCTTATTCCATAGAAAGTATCAGACAGGAAATTCAACTGATATCATTCTTAGATCAGGTCTAATAAGTGCATTATACAATTATGCTACTGCGGTCGAAAACGATGCAATAGACATCTTGCAGATGTCCAAGGTTTCACTCTTCTTTAAAAAGCGAGAACACCCCCTTCTTTTTGTGATATTCATAGAATCCACAATAAATCCCCAATGGTGTGAAAAGGAAATTGACTCTCTATTAGAACGATTTTTTATAAGATTTCCAGAAGTGATGTGGCAACGTGAAGTCGTCGATATATCAATCTTTGAATCATTTACTAAGGATGCAGATGAGATCCTTCTTCCGTTAGGGAAGAAAATAACTCTTCTTCAATTCCTAATCGAAGATGGATTACTCACAGAGGAAGAGTATTTTCAGGAAAGCCTAGATACTCTGGGACGAAAAATCGGGAATCGACTCCTAGAAAAAAACCATGATTCCTTTAAGCAAGCATTATCTAACGGCCAAAATTTCGTCTTAGCAAGAATTGATCAATTAATCATGCAATTAGATGGAGAACATGTGAAGAGAGAAGATCTCCAGTATTTTCTCCACTGTAAGAGCTGCTACTTTTGTAAAATTGAGAAGAACGGATGTTTCTTTGAAGAGTTCCTTTCATCTCTTCTCACATCATTAGGAATAGACGAGACACAAATTACCATAATTGATTAATTTATCATTTCTCTACTGAATGTCTTAGTAAATTAACTCTGAATCCCAAAAAGGAAGATTGGTCATATACTAGTGGGGATGGTATTAATTGGGGCAATTTACGCAAAATATCTGCCAATTCTTGACTACCCACCCTTTTTGCAGAGAATTCATCAGCCCAGATCTCTGCCAGATAAGATCGAAATTTTAGTGTAAAAGTCAAAAACGCTGATGTAAGAAATACACTTATCGTAAGAATGAGAAACAGAATTGAAAAAAGATCAATTTTGAAAGCCTCTAGCGGACCAAAAAAGATCAATAGCAAGTAAGTTACAATAAAAATTCTGATTGATCTCAAAAATACTTCTGTTCCAATGATTAGATATGTTTTGTGTATGTGGTTGTTTGTGACATGACCTACTTCGTGAAGTAGAACAGCAATCAACTCTTCACCAGTTAATTTCCAATTGAAATATCTAGAAACCAAACAAATATAACTATTAATACCATTAGTCATTACTCCAGCTGAAAGAAATAATGATGGTATTTGAATATCTGCAAAACGGTATTCACTTATTTTCAAACTTTCAGGAAACCCTTGGTTAATTTCTTGGATGATATCCGATTTTACAGGTTCTTGGGCGGTATTAATCAGGGCTATTTTATCTCTCATCCGAATAACAACTAAAAAACTCTCTAGGAACAGAGATATTCCAATAGAATATATTACTATAGTTGTTAATCCTAGGTCTGAATTTGAAATCAAGAATCCTAAGAAAAATGAAAGGATTAATCCAAGAAATATTACGTAATAAACCTGTTTTATCAAGTGAATGAAAAGATCAGTCAAGGAGGGAGTAAAATGATAGAAATCAACTAAATTAGCATAAAAAGTGAGTTTGCGAAACATAGATTGATAGAGATAGAGGGAAACACATAAGAACACAAGCACAATTATATTGACTACAAGTAATTGAGATATTTTCTCATTAGATAAATTCAAAAGGTGAACTAAGGTCGCTCCAATTACTAAAGGATAAATAATGAGAAAAAATATTATTAGAATCCAATCTGAATTGAAGAACTTTGGTTTATCAGATATATCCATCGACCCATAATTCGTGAACGAAGGTAAAATAAATTTGGATCCTTTCTAAGGAAAAAATGATTAATCCAAGTAAATAACCCCCTTAAATCTTAATCAGTGAATATACTGATCTGTCCGAAGAGTATGAAAGTAGTAAGAATGGTGGGCCGAGGCAGATTTGAACTACCGACTTCTAGTGTGTGAGACTAGCGTCATACCGGGCTAGACCACCGGCCCATTTTTTTCTTTAATTCTGAATACTTTTAGAATTAGTATGATGCAATTTTTAATACTTGATTGTAGCTCACTTAGCGAGGATTGTTCAATATCCGTATTTCAAATAAATTATCCACAAAGAAAATTAAAAAATGACCTCTTTATGATTTCTCATTACGCACCTTTAATACAAGATTTCTTTCTCCAGTCCCTATAACCCGTACACGTTCTCCTTCACGAATAATTGTATCACTTGTTGCTCTCCAAATGGTTGTTCCAATTTTCACTTTTCCCTCATGTGTATGAGAAATATCAGTTATCGCTATACCATTTTCGTCTATAATTGTTGATAATTCTCCTGTTACTGGGGGCTGTTGTTGAGATTTTCGAATATTCAACCATAGAAGTAAAGTAATAATTCCAAGCATCCCAATACTATAAGCTAATCCTCTAAATGCGTCTTCCCAGACCACTTGACCGAATACTAAACCAAGAAGGCTTATACCGATAATTACAGGTAAAAATTGCATCAAAAATGTAAAATCCCCACCTTGAATCACGATAAAGAAGACTATTACTATTAAAACAATCCCAACTGACGGCCACGTTAGAGCTTGTGTTGTACTTGATTGAGACACAAAATCACTTCCTAATGAGGTTATGATGGTGAAGATAAGGATTACTGGAAGCCAATTTAAAATTTCAATAACACCTCCGCTTGCAATCCACTGAATGATAATTCCAATTAAGCCTAATGCGAAGATTAAAAATCCTATGCTATAAAGGTCTGGAATATCTAGAAGAGAGCCTAGAAAAAGGATAACCACACCAAGTACTATTGCAGAAATCGAAATTTCTTGTAAGTCTGAAATCATGATTACTCTATGAATGAATGAAAAATTCTATCTTAAAGTGTTTTACCTCTCGGAAGAGTTCTTTTAGGATCAGACAATCACTGCAGTAATAATTAGTTCTGCGTTTATAATGAATTTTCCTTATTGGAAATCAGTAAATGAATAACAAATACATATCATGAATTGAAATAAATGATGAAATATGTTAGAAATTAGTATACTCGGCGCATCTGACTCTGTAGGAAAATCCTGTGTCATGATTTCTGATAATGACCATCGAAGAGTGGTTCTTGACGCTGGAATTCAATTACATCCCCGAAGAACTGGCCGTGTCTCTACCCCCCCTGAGGTCGATAAATATGCTGAGGATACCGATGCGGTGCTTATTTCTCATGCTCATATTGATCATTCCGGATATACTCCAGCTCTATACCGCGCTGGATACCATGGGCCTATCCATATGACCACTCCAACCAAGGATATTGTACATATTCTTTGGAAAGATCATTTAAAGATAGAAGGTCCTCATCATTATGGTATTTCACACTTACAGACAGCTTTGATGAAAGTTGAAACTCACAATTATCGTAGGAAATTTAAAATCACGAACGGGATTACTGCTGAATTTCTTGATGCAAGTCACATATTGGGGAGTGCGATCATTCTCCTTGATTGGGAGGGGACGCGTATTTTGTACACTGGGGATTACAATGATGCAAAAACACCATATCATGATCCCATTCAATTTCCAGACCCAGATGATCCGATTGATATTCTGATAACTGAAACAACCAACGCTAATAGAAGGATTGAGGGACGAAAGACAGTTACTGCTAATCTTACAAAATCATTACTAGGTTGTTACTCTCGGGGTGGTAAAGCGATTATCCCCTCTTTTGCTCTTGGTCGTTCACAGGAAATTCAGGCTTATCTAGCAAGTGATTTCGATTCATTTCTTCATAAATTCCCCCTTTATGTAGATGGTATGATTCTTGACATGAATGCTGTCTATGAGCGATATATGAACGAAAAATGGGTTTCTCCACGTATTTTAATAGAGCTTAAGGATAAAGGATACAGAACTCCTTTCGATCACGAAGGAATTCACACTATTGATGATGTGGCAATGAGAATGAAGCGATTCAAGAAGCGTGAGTTATTGATTGACCGTGAACAGCAAAGTATAATATTGACTACATCTGGAATGATGGAAGGAGGGCCTGTTTATGACTACCTTCGAATGGGTGGAAATGATAAAAAAAATGGTCTGTATATTGTCGGTTATCAAGTTGATGGGACATTAGGGTCTGATATCGCGAGAGGTGAGAAGAACCTTGAATTGGATAACGGTTTTGGACAAATTTTTGATGTTTCTCTTGATCTTGAGGTTCAAAAATTCCAGTTTTCAGGGCATTCCTCCTTAGAGGGGTTGGTTCAGATGGTCCAGTATTCTTCCCCACAAAAAATATATGCTGTCCACGGTGAACCCAGTGCACAAGAGTATTATGCTGCAGCAGTAAGAAATCTTGGATTCGAGGTTAAGACATTAACCTCTCATGATACTGTTCAAATGTAATTCAACACAGTTTTAGTTATTGAAATGCGAAAATAAAATGCCTATTGCTGAATTGGAGCTCACAGAATCAATCTATTTTTCAATCAGAGAATTGTTAAAAGTAGATAACCAAATTGAGCAGGTAGGAATTCTTTTTGGGGAATTAACTGATTTTAAGATAAGAATTGATAACTTTGAGGAAATGAGAAACCTAGATGCTTCACCATCAAGTTTTTCTATTGATTATGGAAGTCTAGTAAATTACATCACTAGATATCTCAGGAGATCTAAAAATTTAATTGGATTCTTCCATTCTCATCCACAAGGAAACTCTACTTTACCCTCAAGAAAAGATAAAAAATTCATGAAGTTGTGGCCATATCCCTATATCTGGCTCATTGGAGTCCATCCAGATAAGATTGAATCTTTTACATTTTTAAAAGGCAGAATTGAGCATTTATTTTTCACAATTAAACCAGACGAATGAATTATTAAAAATTTAGACTCTAACAGGTAACTGTGTTCCACATGATGAACAAAAATCTTGTTGGAGTCCAATGATATTAGTGTAATATCTTTCTCTTTTGATTACAAGCTTATCACAATTATGGCAATATGTATGATTACCTTTGTGTCCTGGAACATTTCCAATGTAAACGTATTTTAAACCCACATTAAAAGCAATCTTCATCGCTTTTTCAAGTGTTTGTATTGGAGTATATGGTAAATGATTTAATTTATAATCAGGTCGAAAAGCAGAGAAGTGAAGTGGAACCAAAGGACTAAGTTTTTCACAAATCCATTCACACATCTCCCGAATCATGTCATCAGAATCATTTTTTGTAGGAATTACAAGATTTGTGAGCTCTAAATGTACTCCTTGTTTGTGGAAAATTTCACATGTACGCAATATAGGTTTCCAAGAGGGAGCATCGCAAATTTCCTTGTAAAAATCAGAAGAAAATCCTTTAATATCAATATTTGCTGCATCAATTAGAGAAGAAAAAGCTTCAGCTAATTTTCTAGTAATGTATCCGTTATCTACAACTACCATTTTTATATTATGATCATGTGCTAGGTTGGCAATATCTCGGACATATTCAAATGCTATCATTGGCTCATTATATGTGGAGGCAATTAATTTCATATTTCTAGTCAAAGATTCCTTAACTATTTCATTTGGAGACATTTTAATTAGCTTTGATATATCGCTCTTTTCTTTCTGCATTGAAATATGGTAATTTTGACAATGTAAACATCCTAGATTACATCCATAAGATCCAAAAGAAAGAATCTTTTCCCCTGGAAAGAAATGATAAAGTGGCTTTTTTTCTATTGGATCCTCCGCTAATCTTCCATGTATTAAACCATAGGTTCTAGGATTAATTTTTTCCCCTTGACGGACACGAGCTCCACACCATCCTACTTCATTGTCCACAAGTTGACATAAGCGCGGACAGGCGGTGCATTGAAGTTTCCCAGATTTTAATTCCCTATAAAAGTCCCACAATTTCGTTTCAAAACTCCATTTTCCATTTTTAAGTTTAATACTGAGTTCTGGACTCTTTTGGGGAAACTCCAGTAACTGACTTCGAGATCCCGGTTCTTATTAATTTGCACTATAAGTTTCATTTGTTTGATGGAATGAAATTAGACCTTTTTCCATCATACGCCCGATGGTCCTAGTTATGATTACAGGTGAAGTGCGTCCCTCTAGGGATTTTTTTAATTCATCCATGGTAATTCTTCCTTTTCTCATTAATTCAGCTAGTATATCAACCTCTGGAATATCTTCAGCTGATTCTTCCAGTAGAAATGAGAGGATTCCATTTTCTTCCTGAATTTCCTTGATCTCTTGAGATAAATTCGTCCATTCTTCCTCCTTCTCTTGAACTTCTTCTGATAATCTTGATTCAATATTCTGAATCTTCATCCCATAATCCGAAATAGCGATTTTTGTGTTATCTACGTCCAATTTAATCTTCTCAATTTCTTTTTTGATGGTTCCTGAATTCGTTTCTACAGTTTTCAGTTCCCTATCTAGATCCCGTATTCGCATCTCTTTGTTTTGTTCTTCATCAATGACCTTTGCCTGTTTTTGTTTTAAATTTTGAATCAAATTTTTATTACTAGTAATCTCATCTTTGAGTGAGGCTATCTTTACTTCTTGTTGTTTTATGTCAGCATCAACAGCTTCTTTTTCTTTTATCAGAGTTTCAAGGTATTCCTGTGTACTTTTCAAGTCTTGGGAACGAGCGAAGATTAACTGGGAAATATCGTCTTTAAGTCGGGTTAAAGCTTCGTCACTACGAATATATTTTTCTCGAATTGTATCTGTATCCATCATTCATACCTCCTTCTCAAATAAGTCTATCTTCTCACTTAGTTCTATAGTTTCAACCACTGAGTCAAATTTAAGAACGTTTCTTTTGGCTAGTTTTGATAAAATAGTTTTTAGAGAATCTGGATCGATCCCTAATGCTGATCTGACCTCTACAATCGTAGAAGTGGGACTTGGTTTGTTAGCTAAAAATCTTACCAAGTTCACCTCTGGAGTTTGTAAATAAGACTGGCTCAATATTCTGATGGCCTTAAACTTGAATGTGAGCATATCTTTGTCATTCCTTAGACGGTCACATCGCTCTTGGATTTTTTGAATTTTTGAATCATAAACAGGCTGTAATTCGTCATACTTTTTTCTTAGAGTGAGAAGCTCATCCTTATCAGTCTTTAATATGGTGGACAAAGATGTTTTTTCGGATTCTAGTCCTGTTAAGTGATTATGATCAGTTGTTAATCGGGATTGGAATTCAGAGAGTTTTTCATTATGTAAATTTAGGTTCGATTCATGTGACATGATTTCTTTTTCAATTTCCGTTATTTCATTTAATAGGGCTTGATTATCATTTGTTAAATCGGAGATTTCTCTGGTGTGTTCATTTGATGTCCTTCTGATATCTCCAATATGAGTTCTTAATGATTCAAGTTCATTTATTAGAGATTTTAAGTCATCTCGTATTAATTGAACCCTGCTTTGGAATTTTTTGACTAATTCCTCTAAAGTAAGTTCAATTTTTCGTATTTCTTCTGCAGATTTTGGACTTTCCATTGGATGTACCTCATGAATCTAGATAAGAGTAAAGGGCATTTGTATAGGATCACAAACAGATGGAAGCTATAAAAAATATTCGAAAATAAGGAACAAGAATTTCTGTAAATAGAGATTATACTACTCCTAATTCTCCCGATAAGGCCGATTAGGAAAATTTTTCCGTTATTGACCTTCTAAAGACAGATTTAATTTCATCACGAGTTGTGAATAAAATTATCCCATGTGAATAAAATTTAAAAACCATGTTTTATTTGAGCTATTTGAATACATATTATTAATACGGAAGATAAGCATAATGCCTAATTCAACAGGAGATAATTATGATGATGATGACCGCTTTCCAAGGCGGAGACGACGAAATGAAAACCCATTCGACGACTTCATTAACCATTTCATGAATCAATTCGGAGCTGGTTTTGATTTCGAAAATGTTTTTGATACCATGGACGTATTCATTGAAGATTTGTTGCGAAGATTTAATTTCATATCCTCTAAGGGTGATCTTGGCAACACTCCAGGATTTGTATGGGGGTTTCGAATGACGAATGGCCCAGATGGCCGTCCCCGTATTGAAAGATTTGGCAATACTCCACAGAAAGTAGAATCTGGAAAAAGTCAATATAGACCTTCTCCTGAACGTGAACCTCTTGTGGATGTTATTGAGGATACAGAAGTCTTACGAGTTATTGCCGAAATCCCTGGCGTAAAAAAAGAAAATGTTGATCTATCAGCTACTGATAAAAGTCTTTTAATTCAGGCCGAATCAGAGGATCACCGACGAAAGTACTACAAAGAAGTTGACCTTCCCTGTGAAATTATTCCTGAATCTGCATCCGCCAAATTCAAGAATGGCGTTCTTGAGGTTGAACTGACAAAAGAAAAATGTTTGGAACAATCAGGTACTAGAATCAACGTTTCCTAGGTCTATCAGAGTAATATCTTCTGGAGTTACGCAAGATGAAATCCAATGAACACCAGCTAAAAGTTTCTGAAGCGAAGTACCGTGATGTTGGGAAAGGGATTGCACGGATACCCAAGAGAATCATGCAGAATCTTAAATTACACTCTGGTGATGTAATTGAAGTAGAAGGTAAGAATTCATTAAAAACTTCTGTAATTGTTTGGCCCGCTTATTCAGAAGATGAAGCGGCCGATAAAATACTTATTGATAGAATTACCAGACAAAATGCTGGTGTTCATCTGGATGATTATATTTTAGTCCGGAGAGCGGTAACTCTCAATGCAGTGTCAATCACTCTTCAGTCTCTCTCACCAAATACCCTTGGTAATGCAAAAGCGTTTTTCCATCAGAAACTACAGGGAAGAGCGCTTTCAGTCGGAGACAGAATGCGATTTGGCTCGATGGATAATATCTTTGAGTATAAAGTAGTAGGAGTCCAACCAGACAACGAATCAGTTATAGTGAACAAGGAAACCAAAATTCTGATTGAATCAGAAGATTTTCTATCCCAAAAGGAACAGATGGATAGCAAAGCAATTCCAAAGGTTTCATATGAAGATATTGGCGGATTGGATGACACAATTAAAAATTTAAGAGAAATGGTTGAACTTCCCATGCGTTATCCAGAGCTCTTTCAACGCTTGGGGGTGAATCCGCCAAAAGGTGTATTACTTCATGGACCACCTGGAACTGGGAAAACTTTACTTGCAAAAGCAGTTGCTAGTGAATCAGCTTCGCATTTTATACATGTTTCTGGACCAGAAATCATGTCCAAGTTTTACGGAGAAAGCGAACAGAAAATTAGGGAAATATTCGATGAAGCAGGGGAGAATGAACCGAGTATTATCTTCATTGACGAAATTGATAGTATAGCACCAAAGAGGGACGATCAAGGATCTGGGGAAGTAGAAAGGCGTATTGTTTCACAAATGTTATCTTTAATGGATGGCTTAAGCGGAAGAGGAGAAATCATTGTTATAGGCGCAACCAACCGTCCAAATTCAATTGATCCAGCATTAAGAAGACCTGGAAGATTTGATAGAGAAATTGAAATTCCAGTGCCGACTTCTGATGCTAGAAAAGTCATTCTCGAGATTCAAACGCGATATATGCCATTAAGCGAAGATGTTGATTTAAATAAGATTGTAGAACGTACTCTGGGATTTGTGGGAGCTGACCTTTCATCCTTAACCAAGGAAGCAGGAATGAAAGCAATTCGACGACTTTTTCCGAAGATAGTCTGGGGAGAATCAATTCCTTTAGAATTATTAAATCAGATTTCGGTTACCTCAGATGATTTTGAAAACGCTTTAAGAGGGATAAAACCAAGTGCTTTGAGAGAAGTTTTGATAGATATTCCCAACGTAACTTGGGATGATATAGGTGGGTTGGATGATGTAAAACAGCGTTTACGTGAATCAATTGAATGGCCAACTATCTTTCCTTCCTTATACAAGTATATGGGGAGTGAATCACCCCGAGGGATATTATTAACAGGTTTACCAGGTACAGGAAAGACGCTATTAGTGAAAGCAGTAGCAAACCAATCCTCCAGAAATTTTATTTCTATAAAGGGGGCTGAAATTTATTCTAAATGGATTGGGGAAAGCGAACGAACAGTTCAAGAAATTTTCAGAAAAGCAAGATTAACTTCTCCATGTATAATATTCTTTGATGAAATAGAAACAATTTTTCCTATACGTAAGGAGTCTAATGCTAGTTCTGAAAGATTAGTTACTACATTACTCACAGAGATGGATGGTCTAGAGGAGATTGACGATATAATTGTTATTGGTGCTACTAATCGTCCCGATATGTTAGATCCAGCAGTTCTACGTCCAGGTAGATTCGATAATATTATTGATCTACCTCTACCCAACTCATCTGCAAGAGAGAAAATTTTTGCGATTCATTGTAAAAATAGACCTTTGGATCCAAAAATTTCCATAAGTTCGTTAACAGAACTTACTGAGGGTTTTAGTGGAGCAGATTTACAGGGTGTTGTAAATCTCGCATCTTCTTACGCAACATCAAGAGTTTTATCCCAAGTAATGGAGAGTAATCCTCAACCTACAAATCAAGAAGTTCAAAAAATAACTGAATCAAAAAAACCACTGATAAGAAAGAGTGATTTTGAGAAAGCAATAGAGGTTATTCGTAAATCTTCGATACATGGGCAAAATACAAATATATGAAAATTCATAGAGATGAATGATAATGTATCTTGAAAAATTTACTGAAGAAATTGAGGACTGGTTAGAAAAAGCTGATGAAGAGGAAACACTAAGATTTCTTGGGAGACACGTTCCTGAAAATGTTGAAGGCATTATCATAATTGAACTGTTAGGTTATTACGGAGCAGTTGCACAGACCATTACAAAAGAACTCCAGGCTCTCAGTCAAAAAAATTTAAAGCTTGCAGGTGTCTTTTCTAGTTATTTCAATGAGATGGTTCAACTTATTTCTGAAGACATCTTACTACCTATCTCCCTAGTTCAAGTCCAAATTGGCTCACACCGTTTTATTCTTACAACAAGCAGCTTCGCAATTCCCGATGTGATAAGTTACCAACTTTCAGAGGAATTGTGGTCGTTTTACTTGAATCTTAAACCTTCTAAGATTATTATTATCGATGGAGTGCATAATTTTCGAAGAGAAATATCAGCACCTCCACAGGTACATCGATTGAATTCATCTGGATCTCGTGTGGAATTTCCAAAGCAATCAACCTCTGATTTTACAATGATGGGGCAAGCTGCGAGCTCTTTCCTAACTTACTATTTCAATAATGAAAATATCCCAATTGAATTGCTTACTGTGGATTCATTTGCAGAGTATGATCCTGAATCTGCATTAGAGCTATTAAAAATTCTTGCACATGAATTTGAAATTGAACCTGATTTTTCGAATCTCTTAAAGGAAGTAGACATCTTTAAAAGTACATTCCTAACATCAAATAGTAATAAAATTAAAAATAACAAATTTTCCTCATCTGATTCTCAATTCTTTACGTAATAGGGTGAAATGAATGAGTAATAATCCAAATGATGAGATAGAATTGATACTTAAAATCCTTTCATACCAGATTGAGAGTAATAAGTCTCTGAATTATCAAGAAATCGACAAAATTTTACACTTACTCTCCAATCGAACAAGAAGAAGGATGCTGGTTGAGTTAGCGCAAGAGGAGGGATTCGTTAATGATCTTGTAAAGCGATTAAATGATCATCCTCAGTCCGTCATTCGACATCTAGATGTTTTGAAGAAACAAAACCTTGTCATTGGAAAAGAAAGACCTGGAGAAGGTCCTGGTAGACCTCGTCTTTATTATACACTATTTCCAGGCGTAGCAAAGTTTATTCAAAAGCCAGAAACTAAATTAATAAGAGATAGGCAATCTCAAATTTGTAGTAGCTTTCCACGTTTAAATACAATTAAACAGCTACTCAATAAGCGGATATCTCATTCTGACCAGAAACAAATTGTTTCCGAAGTTGAAGCAATAAAAAAAGAACACGAGATGGCACTTAAAGTCTGTAATGATATTCTAGCTACAATGAAGAAACGGGTAACGAAAATCAAAGTTGAATAAGAGAAGAATCAATATGTCGATTTTCTCTAATAATTGTGACCATAAAGAAATTGATTCGAGAAATTTTATCCTATTTTCTGATTTTAGGCAAGCTATCAAGTCTTTAGAAAATTTCTTCAATTTTCTCATTGAATCTGAACAGTTTTCCACCCGAGGTGCGATAATTGACAATGCTTCATTATTTCAAGACTCTTCGTTTGATAGAATCTCAGATCAAGTGAAATTATTTCCGAATGTGAAGAAATACTCAAATAATAAACTCCAGAATCTCTTAGGAGCCACAAACGATTTCATTTTAATTGACCAGAAACGACGATTTGATCCAAATAAATTGATTTTAGCAACTGAAACCGTTGTTGGGGGAGGATTGATTATCCTTCTTGGAGAAAAGCACGAATTATGGATTCAAAATGTAAATAAAGATCGTTTTGAATATTCTGAGGAATCCAGTTTGTTAAAATTCTTTCTAGAAAACTTCAAAGATAATCCAAACTGTATCAGCTTGAGTAATGAGGAGCTCGATCTTATTCCTTACTATAACCCTATCTCAATGAGGGAAATTCTCTCCGAAGAATTTTTAAAAATTCCTGTCTCCACTGATCAGAAAAAATTGATTAAAACCTTATCTAAAGACCTAGGAGGAGATACTAAGAAAAATAAGGTAAGTATCATAATTGCAGATCGGGGAAGAGGAAAATCTGCCGCTGTCGGCTTAATAATTGCTGATGCAATAATCAAAAGCGGTAGTGACAAAACAAGAATTGTCATTACGGCTCTGACAGTTACCCAAACACAGACCATCTTCGGATTCATTGCTTTAGGATTAGAAAAATCTGGGGTAATTTACCATTATCAAAGAAAGAATGAGCAAGTGGTTGGAATAAGTATTACAAGGAGGAAAAAGATCGAATACTGTAAGCCAGAACAGGTATCAAAAGATATTCATGCAGATATAATAGTCGTAGATGAAGCAGCTGCGTTTCCACCTGAAAAAATGACTGAAGTTCTTTACAGCAAATCTAGAAAGGTCCTGATTTCAACCATTCATGGTTATGAGGGGACGGGGAGAAGCTTCCAACACAAGATTGTGGACAGTCTCAAACGTCGACCTAATTTCTCTTATCATCAATATGACTTAGAAGAGCCGATTCGGTATGCTAAGAATGATCTTATAGAACAGCTCCTGAATGATACATTCTTACTACAAGTAGAACCACCACTAATCGAATCGAATACTTTTAAGGCTTCAGAGAAAGACATTGAATTTGTACAACTCAAATCGCCACCTGAATTATTTCGAGGAAGAAATTTTGAATTATTAAAAAATATAATGGGCTTACTGATTTTTTCGCATTATAGGAACCAACCTAATGATCTTTTATTAATCGCTGATTCTAATCGCCATTTTCTTGCATATCTTAATTATTCAAACCAAAATAATAAAAGTGGGATTCTCTTGGCCTGCCAATTAGCGGAAGAGGGGGGATTAACCGATAACTTAATTGAGAAAGGGAGTCAAGGTGAATTTATCGAGGGGAACTTAATTCCAGGTATTGCTATAAGGCAATTCTCCCGCAAATTTGCGAAATTAAAGGGAATGAGAATTGTTAGAATTGCTTCTCATCCTGATTTTAGGAATAAAGGTTTAGGAAGAATGGCTGTTGAACGAATAATTAAGAATTATCACTCATTAGATTGGATCGGCGTGAGTTTCGGGGCAACAGAAAAATTAGTTAAATTCTGGAAGAAATTTGGGTTCAAAGTTGTCCAAATAAGACCAATAAAAACCCCCGAAACTTCAGAATGGAATGTCGTACTTATTAAGCCACTCTCAGATCAAGCCAAGGTTGTAGTTGAGCAAGCTTCAAGTGATTTCTTTTTCCAGTTCGTACACCTACTAAAACAATCATTATTTGATCTTAAACCAGAATTGGCCCTTCTAATCATACAGTCGTGTATCTCAACATCTGATTATACTACTAGGATTTCTAAGAGTGGATATTACAGATTAAGAAAATACATTGAAGGAAATATCAACTTTTTACTAGTTGTAGATGTCCTATATGAACTAACGATAACATATTTTGCTAAACCCTTAGATATTAAATTGAGCACATCTCAAAAATTACTCTTAATATCTCGAATTCTTCAAGGAAGAACTTGGGGACAAACTTTAGGAAAAACAGGTTTACATTGGAAAGAAGCTAATGGGCTTCTGGTAAAAGCTATAAGGAAGATAGCAGGAACAATAGAAACACAATAAAAAGTTTTTTAATCTTATAATTTCTCTTCAAATAAATGATCAAGGTCAATGATCGTTTTCTGAGGGTTTTCCTCTTCGACTATTGGTGTATGTGGGACAAAAGAAATCTTATTACTGAAGGTTTTAGCTCTGTATTTATCTACTTGGATTATGGCACAAAATGAGTTCATAGAACAATTATTATATGTTTTAAGTTCAAAATCCTTAGTAACTTCCAATTTCCCTTTCACACAATGGCATATAATATTGATAGATCTTTGATTGCCCTGCTTCGAAGTTTTTGTTAACTGGTTAAAGAATGATTGCCAAGAAGACATTTTTTTTTCCTTCTGTTCTCTGATAAGCTGAAATGACTGCATTTAGAATTAATAGACACATGTCTTCTAGATGTTATGACGGAAAGTCCTAAAACTCAGATTTAGAGTAGAATTCAAATTACTGAATACAGACATTTGATCTCAAAGAAAAACCACAAGTAATCGATTTTTCCTTCTTCAGGAGGTGAGAATTGGAATCGATTTATCCATCAGATGAGGAACTGGAAGTATATATTCCGAAACAGAAAAATCTTAAAAAATTGAGAACAATTAGTTTATCAAAGTCAATAATCTGGCATATCAGGATTCTCTATAAACCTTAATCTGTAATAAATTGCCCAGAATATTCAATGTCGGTATCTGGCAAAATCGGTAAAATTTCTAGGTGGTAATCTACGTAAATGGATATAATAACAGGTCTAGTAGTTATTGGTATTATACTAGTAGTCATACGCAAGCTTTGGAGTTCCAAAAATCAAAGAACACAAAATGCAATTAATCTAGAACAACAAGGGAGATATCTTGATGCTTTAGATATTTATTCTCGAATTTCAATCAGCCAAGCTGCAGATATGGTGATGCGAACGCCAGAAGCATCACAAATTCTCGCCCTTAGGAGTTTGGAGAGGAAATTTTCTCCCCGCAATGTAGAAAGAACATTTCTTAACCTGGCGAGAATTTACAGCTCAAAAAACGATCCACACAAATCTTCTAAAGCCTATGTATTCGCTAGGAAGCCTTTTGCTGCTGCAAAAGCCTATATTGACGTAGGGGGAATCGATTTCATTCCAGCTGCAATCCAAGTACTTGATCAAAATTCACAGTACATTCATGACCGTGATCAAGCAATAAGGAACTTAGCCCGACATGCATATGCAAATCAAAAGTTTCTAGAGGCATCTGAACTTCTTAGGGCCATCGGAGCAGAGGAAGAAGCAAATACGGTATTAATTGCTGCAGCATCCGAATTAAAAAAACAGGGTTTTGATTCTCTTGCTAAGCAGTATTTATCGACAACTAGTCATCCAAAAAAGGCAATAGAGCGATATATCCATGATGTAGAGAAGAGTTTCATTAAAGGAGATATTGAACAAGTAAGACGATCACTAAGTATTACCAATGAATTAGTTGGAAAATTGAATACAGAAAATGAGGAAGAGAGTAAAGTCGAAAATAATCAGTTAAGAGAAAAAATTAATGAATTTGATAGAAGATTAAAGGTGTTAGATTCAGCTAGAGATTTATTAAGAAAGAAAAATCTTAATCAGTCTGTAGCTCTATATGAAGAGCTGGTTGAAAGCTTCGGCGAAGAAGTTCCTGGATTTATATACGCAGAAGCAGCTTTAGCTAATGAAGAACACAACCCAAGCTACTCTGCGTCTCTTTATCAACAAGCTTCAGAACTTGTGAGCTCAAAAGAAGCAGCTAAGACATTTAGAACACGCGCAAAAAGGATGGAAATAGCTGCAGTAGGTGGGACATCTTCTCTATCAATGGTTTTTCCCTCAGAGGAGGGAGTTGAAGAGAACTGTTCTGTTTGTCGAACTAAAGTTTCTGATATCGAAACACTAGTACGGTGCCCTGAATGTGGCTCTCCTGCCCACTATGCACATTTAGCAGAATGGTTAAAAATTCGTGGATTCTGTCCAATCTGTAAGAAGAAAATAAAAGTAAAGAATCCAAAACGGAAATTCTGATTATAACCTATTTCTTATCCATCGATTCTGACCGTTTATGGAATTTTTGGGCAAATAAAATCCGTTGAAAAGCGGAGATATTTGATGCAATACCAATTATCAAAATGATGATCGCTAAGATTCCAAAATCTGTAAACGGCCAAAATTCTGTAAATATATCCTCGAGAAGGAGGATTTCGAGTAGGCAACCTATTGCTAAAAGTGTTAATTTTTCTTTTCTTTCAAAAATACCTTGAGTTGATTCCATGTTCAAGCCTCCACGTAATTCTGCAGTTGACCGAACGTAACTAGCTAGGATCATCCCCTCAAAGCAGAAGAAGACTAATTCTGGGAGAACATATCCCCCCATCATAATGCCTAATAGAAAAAAGAATTCCGAGACTCTATCCAATGTACGATCTAATAAAGCTCCGAAATGACCAGCAATTCCTCTTGCTCTTGCAAGACTTCCGTCCATCATATCTAATAAAGAAGATACTCCTAGTAAAAATGTACCCACTAACAAACTTAAGCTAGCTCCTACTGATGATACACTAGCATACGCTATACAACTGCAGATACTAGCTCCCACACTTAACATAGAAATCATATTAGGAGTAATCCATGTATTTGCTAGAAACTTGCCCAAAGGAGCAAAAATAGCTTCATATTTTTTTCTAAGGCCTTTTTTGGGATTGGTAGTTCTCACTTTGAATTCACATTTATTCAAGGTATCTACTGATCGAATATCTCTGGATTTTGGTAAATCATAAATTTTTTGCGTCATAAATTTAAATCAAACAATATGGCTATATCTCATGAAGAATAATCAAAAGAAATCTTCCTCCGTGTGATTCTTGAGGAGAACTAGTTTGAATTTATTATTAGACCACTTAACATCCATTATCCGACAAAATCTGTGTTATGAGAATATTGGAATTCTGTACAGTGGAGGACTTGATTCTTCGATTATATTAAGAATTTTGATAAAAGAGATCGGAGTAAACAGAATACACCCAGTTACGGTTGGAGTAAAAGGGAGTTATGATATTGAGAATGCCTTGAAGGGAGCTCGAGAATTGAATATTGATCTAAATCTATGTTCACTCAATAATTCAGTAATCAGTAATACAATCGAAAGTTTATCAAAACTGAATGTGGTTTCTGAGATAAGTAAGTTACTTATTGCTATACCATTATTCGTAGGTATGCGTTATCTGAGTTTGAACGGGATAAAACATGTTTTCCTAGGACAAGGAGCAGATGAGCTTTTTGGAGGGTATAAGAAGTATGTAGAGCTGTACAGGAACTCCAGTGAGATCAAAATAAGGAAAATGATGGACTCAGATCTATTATCTTTAACTACAGACCAAATGGTTATGGAAAAACGGATTGGTGACTATTTCGGTATATCATTGGTTTATCCTTTTCTGTCCCCAGATGTGATTAAATATGCGAAATCTATACCAATAAAGGAACATATTATTGGTAGGAGAGATCATCCGATACGAAAAGCAATTCTTCGAGCATTGGCTTCGAATCTCGACCTATCACCCATAATGGCTAGTCAACCCAAGAAAGCACTTCAGTATGGGTCAGGAACGTTGAAACTCCTAAGGAAGATTGCTAAAGATGCAGGTTATCCAAATTTACCCTCTTGGTTTGATAAAACTATCATAGTTGATTAATCAAGTATCCTTCGGCTTTTCATATAAAGCAATAATTGATTCATAATCCATATGTACAATGAAAGTGGCTGTAGTATCACAAATCTGAAATTGATTTGTTTTAACTTTTTCTATTGCTTGTCTAATCTCGTTAGAGTTATGCCTGATAGAAAAATGGATGGGTAATAAAAGAAACAATTCTTTGAAGGCTTTTAAGGCCTCAACTAATGATTCTAAATCTGTATGAATGTCTAAGTGATAACTTTCATCTACAGTCAGGTAGGTTGTTTCATGAATAATTACTTGACAATCTGAGAAAAAATCTAAAACTTTAGAATTAAGGGTGGTGTCTCCAGAATATCCTAGATTCACCTTTATATCGTGAAAAATATCTGACCGTTTGATAAGGTTTCCTTTAACCATAACAGGTTCTTTACTAGTCTCAATTTGTTTGAGAGTCGAGTTAAAAGGAACTTCCAACTTTCTTGCTTTCTTCACATTCAGTTTAACCTTATTAGAAGAAAATTTAAAGGCAACAGACCCTTGTGGTAGATGAGAATTGTGTTCACAGCTTAATTCATATCCTGATTCTGGGATAATTGTTTCTCCTGGGACTATCACGATAATCTTCACGATTTTTTGAATTATCAAACCAATTTCAATTGCTAAAAATCTATAGAGGAACTCATCATCATTCAGAGGAAAGTCTGAATTTTCAAGTGAGAAAGTGTGTTTCATTCGCATTTGAAGAGGGAGTGTTGATCCTTTAGGTATCACCAGGTGGATCGGTTCGCGTTCGCGTTTTTCTCGTTCTAAAAGCAGAATTCGATGTAAAATATGAGGTATTCCTCCCCAATGATCAAAATGAAGGTGGGAAAGAATGATATGGGATATTTTTCCAAAAGTTGGCCGACCTAATGCTTCAAGTTCAGTGTTCTTCACACTCCCCACAACCTCTGTCCAATTATTTTGAAATCGATGGAAGGCCTGTACAATTTCTGATGGACATTCAAACAGAAATTTATTATCTACTAGGAATGATGTTGTACCATTATTCGCAGTAGGAACTGTTCCCCTTGATCCTATCACACCAATGATCATTATTTAAGAACACACCTAATGGTTCAAAAGAAGTAATCGTGGCAAGATTTAGGTATTGTCGTAGTAAGGGACATATTTCTTGCAGAAAAATAGATTTAGACTATCCTTTTCTTCTTCTTTCTTTTCTCTTCCTTCTTCTTAGTCGTTTTTTCTTCCATTTTTCTCTCAAAGTACTTCACACTACTTACTAAGTCATTACACCTGATTCCAAAATTTTAAGCACTGTTTGATAAAGTTTCTTCAATCCATGCTTTAAATTTTGCTTTTGGAGCCGCACCTGCTCTTTGTGCTATCCGATTACCTGCTTTAAATATGATAAAAGTTGGTACCGAGAATATTCTATATCTACCTGAGGCCTGATGGTTCTGGTCAGTATTGATTTTAAGAAAGACAACTTTTTTTGCATACTCTTGACTTAATTCTTCATATACTGGTGCCATTACCTGACAGGGTCTACACCAAGCATCAGCGGAGAAGTCTACTAAGACTGGTAGTGGAGAGGATTGAATTATCCTATCGATATTAGAATCGTCAACGTGGGTGACACCATTCTGATTTACTTCATTAAAGAAAGATACGTCCTTTTTTAGCGATGAAGCCTTCTTTTTCAATATCTCTTGAAGTTCAGGATCAATTTCGGTCAATTTATCAGTCATTCTCCTATCTGATTGACGTATTTGTCACCATGTTCTTAGAACACTCTAATCTACCCGAGAAAAAGAGGTTTTAAAAGGATTTCAGAGAACATTGGATTGAAATTAACCTATATCTAAAAGCGTTATTTCAAATATTGTATATCTCGAAGATTATTGACATCCATCTCATAATTTTTTTGAATGAATTCTGAAGATATTCAGATTTTACCATCTCAAAATGATTGATAAACAAACTCCAAATCGCAGTAAACAAATATATTTTCGCTCATTAATTACTTTATCCTCGCTGGAGGAGTCCTTATAAAAATTCTAATAGGCATTCCATTGCATAATGAACAAGCATATCTTCAAGAGTGTCTTGTCTCTCTATATGAGTATTTATACTCAGAATGTCAACATTACGACATAGATGTTCTTATTGCTGATGATGGAAGTACGGATCAGTCCCGTGAAATATATGAAGAGCTTTCATTGACTTATAGATTAAAAATTGTTAGACATAAATCAGGTCCATTAGGTTATGGAAATACAATCCTTACCTTATTTAGGGAAGCTCAGAAAGGTTATGATATTTTAATTACTTTTGACGCTGATTTACAGCATTCACCATTTACTATTAAGGAGATAATAAGTGAACTCTCAGAGAACCCTGAGATAGATTTAATTTCTACTAGTAGATATTTAACATACAAATTCTGGAAGGATAATACTAAGGTTCCTGTTGATAGATATGTCACGAACATGTTTCTTACTAGAACGATAAATGAAGTGTTTGACACTCAGATAACTGATGCTTTTTGTGGGTTGAAAGGATATAGAGTACGAATTCTTCCCTTGGAAATGGATCATGCTGGTTATTCATTTCCGCTAGTGTTTTGGCATTATATATATCAAAATGAGTTTAGATTGAAGGAGGTTGAAACACCGATAATCTATCGAATTGATAGACGATCCCGGGGTGAATGGAAGACCCGAATAGTCGATTATTTCCAGAAGCTGAAATCATTGGTTGAAAAAGATACACAGAAAGAAAAGATTGATTTATATCAGAAGCGTACAGTCATTCAAATAACTGAGATTATCGATCATTACACAGATTTCCCTATCTACACTTATTCCGACTTCTTTAAGATAAAATGGTTAGACCATTAAGCTGAATAGACAATAAGAAACTGGAGCTGCTGGTGGGACTTGAACCCACGGCCAACAGATAACTCGGAGATATCATGGAATACGAGAATCCTTACGAGTCTGTCGCTCTACCAACTAAGCCACAGCAGCTCTTTAATTTGGTTTCCATCTCAGGAATGAAAATGAATCTCAATACTGACAAGATCATTCCTTCTTAATAAATAATCATTTAGGATTATGAGAAATAGAGATGGAAAGAATTCTTTGAAGAGGATCTTAAATATCAAATAGAATACAGATCTAAACATTATCTACTGATGCAAAAGAAAACTTGAATCTATTCACTCTGTTCATCAAAAATTCGCCATTTTTTAATTCTTGAGTTTATAGGAGATCGTAATTTTCATGGTAGGAACTCTTTAGTTAAAATTACGCGTGATTTGTATATTAAGATTTCTAATCACTTTCTTTCCAGTTATGATTGGAATTTGATCCTCTGGGATGCGACTCAACCCTACGTGAGGTATTTAGCAATTTTGTCAGTTAGAAAGTTATATGAATTATACTTAAAAAAGGCCATACTTGAATTTAGGCAGAAATTAAGGCACTATTCCGTTCATGCAAAGATTTGTGTACATTTTCTGCTTTGATCTCAAAAGATGCATATTCTAACGAAAGGAATGAACATAGATGGCTGCGATTGAAGTTGGTAGAGTTATTGTAAAGACCGCCGGACGCGAGGCGTTAATGAAAGCAGTGATCGTTGATTTAGTTGATCCAAACTTTGTTTTGATTTCCGGCGGTGGTGTATCCGCTGTTAAACGACGTCGCTGTAATATAAAGCATATTCGCCCCTTAGATAATGTTATAAGTATTAAGAGAGGAGCAAATGATGATGCAATACAAAAGGCGATTGATAAGGCGGGTCTCCTTGACGAAATTAAAGAACCTTTACAAATTACCGTATAAATCCTCTTTTTCTAAATATGGGGTCTTTTTATGACTTCCCCTTTTTTTGTAAAGGTACAAAATTATCACACCAATCCTGATTATGGTTTATCTCCAGAAAAACGTAGTATTTCAGAGCTTTTAAATCTAGGGATTATAAATCTTGACAAACCAGCAAATCCTACTTCTCATGAAGTCACAGCATGGGTTAAACAAATTTTAGGAATCAAAAGAGCTGGACATGGGGGTACACTTGATCCTGCTGTCACAGGATGTTTACCTATAGCTCTGGGTCGCGCTACTAGATCGCTTCAAGTTTTATTGCCTGCAGGAAAAGAATATATCTGTATTATGAAACTTCATGAAGCTAAATCACAGAATGAGGTAGAAGACATCCTTCAGATCTTCCGTGGGAAAATCTATCAAACACCTCCTGTAAGAAGTAATGTTAAAAGACAATTACGGGTTAGAAAAATATATGCACTTGAATTAATTGAACATTTAGATTCACAGTTTTCATTATTAAGAATAAAGTGCGAAGCAGGAACTTACATTCGAAAGCTTTGTCATGATATTGGATTGATTTTGGGAACTGGGGCGCATATGCATGAATTAAGACGTACACAAACTGGACCATTCGATGTGAAGAAGTGTAAGACTTTACATGATTTAGCTGATGCATGGTATTACTATAATGAAGGGGGAGATGAGTCACAAATAAGGGAGATAATTCAACCAATTGAAGCTATTTGCGTACATCTACCTAAGATTTACATTCGTGATTCAGCAGTTGATGCTATATGTCATGGTGCCCAGCTTACGCTTCCAGGAGTAGTTCAATTTACTAAAAATGTTGATAAAAATTCTTTACTCGCCATTCTTTCAATGAAAGGAGAATTAGTAGCTTTTGGGAGAAGTGTTTTAACAAGTAAAAAGATCTCAGAGTTGAAAAATGGAATTTGTGCAAAACCTATTGCAGTTTTTATGGAAAAAGGAACATACCCCTCTTCATGGAAAGAAATCTGACTTCTAAATTACTTTGATAGCAAAAGTCAATACAGAAAACCCTAATACTTTATTAGGAGACTTAAAGCCAAAATTTTTCTTCGTGGCCTTATTTGGATCTATACACGACGGCCTCTTCTTCCACCACGTTGTCGTGTACTATCGTGAGGAATGGGAGTTACTTCTTCAATGGTAGTTATTTGCAAACCTGAACGTGCAATTGCACGGATAGCTGCTTGAGCTCCTGGACCAGGATTTCGTGCTCCAGAACCGCCAGGGGCTCTAACCTTCACAACTATTTTTCTTATACCTTTTTCTTTGGCAGCTCTAGCTATTTCGTGACCAACTTTCATTGCAGCGTAAGGAGATGATTGATTACGATCTGCACGAACTACTTGTCCACCAGAAGATTTGGCAATGGTTTCAGCGCCAGTCATATCAGTTAAGGTAATTATTGTGTTATTATATGAACTTAAAATATGTGCAATTCCAGTAGAAGGATTTTTACTTGCTTTTGACATTATTATAACCAACTTAAATTGAATAGATTAATGTTCCTCAGATGGGGGAGGACTAGGAGTCCTTGAAGTAGGGACACTCAAGGCTGGATGTGCAGAATCATTGTAGGGAGAGCTTGGAGAATATGTTATTAGTTCTTCTTCACCGCGTTTCACATGATAACTTGGTGCAGTCACTTTTCGGCCTTCTAGCGAGATATGTCCATGACAAATCATTTGTCGGGCTTGCCAAGGAGTATTTGCTAGACCAAGTTCATGAACAATAGACTGTAATCTTCGTTTTAAGAATTGTTCAACATTTAGAGATAAAACATCATCAGTTAATCCCGCCTCATTTGCCATAATACCCATCCGGTAAAGCTTCTTAACTAAGATATTCCTTTCAATCTCTCTCTGAGCCTCTGATGAAGCAAGTGAGGCACGAGCTCGTGATCGATATTTTCTGAGGACAGTTTGTGCTTTCCAGATCTCTTTCTTGTTTCTGAGCCCGAACCGTCCCATATATTGCATTTCTTCTTCAATGCGAGTTTTATTAAATGGGTGGCGGGGGCCTTCAAGTTTTTTCCTTAATTTTCTTGGATCTCCCATGCTTATCACCTTATTGCTTTACTTTTTTCTTCGATACTCCGATAGTAGTTCCACCACGGCCAGAGGTTTTTGTTCTCTGTCCCCGAACAGGGAGTCCTAGGTAATGCCGAATTCCTCTGTAAGATCGTGTTTTCTTTTCTCTTTCAATATCAAGACGAATAGTATCAATTAGATCATTGCTTATGATATGAAAGTTTTCACCTGAAACAATATCTTTCTGACGGTTTAACATCCAGGTGGGGATGTCGAATGCAGAGCAATTTGTAATAATGTCTTCGATGAGTTGAACTTCATCTTCAGTTAAGAATCCACATCGCATTTCAGGGTCAATTTCAGCTTTTTGGCAAATCTGAGTAGCAAGCCGATAACCTACTCCTCGTATTTTAGTTATAGCATGAGCTACAAGCCAATTTCCTGGACAATCAGCTCCTGCGATTCTTAATTGGTGATTATATTCCAAAGTTCATTCCTACTACTACTTATTGAATAATGAATAGTTTGAACATCAAACACTTTACGTGGTTGTCTGTTTTGCTATTCTCCTCTGCTTGATAAGGAGTTTGACTACCCTATATTATGGTTACGAACCCGCTGGACGGTGACACAATTCAATTTTTCACTAATATTAAATTATTAAAAACTACAAAGAGTGACTTATCTTCTTAGAGGGTGTATTTATTTGGAAAGTTTTGCTGAAAAAAGATGTTAATCGCCTTTTCTGTAATGTTATGGATTCATTACCAATAAAATTATTAGAATAAAACGCCGGGGGAGAGATTTGAACTCTCGAGCTCAGAGAGCACATGCTTTATGGTCTGAAGGATGAATCCTAGACACGTTATTTCCAGGCATGCTTCCTGCCGGACTAGAATACCCCGGCTATGTAAAGGGATTTTTATTTTTTCCATCTAAGTATTCCATATCTTTATTGATAATATTACTTTTTTTTGACTCTTATTGAGTCTTTTTGGAGTTGTTCAGCATTCTCATACCGTTCTCCTCCAGTTTTCTTGGGTTTATCAGTTATTTTTTGATCTTTTCTTGGTACAATAAAAGTCTGAAATTTTAAAATCTAGTAGATAGATAGTATTTAGGATTAAAACCTTTTAATTGGGTTTAATTCGTTGTTCAATCAATTTACTGAATCGTAGATTTTTTTTAACTAATTAAGTCAGAGATTCTGGTGGAGCAGAAAGACAATTTAGACTCAAGGGTAGAAAAGAATAAAAACACCTTATTTGTTCACGAAGGAAAAATAATATTTGAGCATATTCGGAATACTCAATTTTTGTCGGCATTGCATAATTATTTGAAATAAGACTAGACTTATATTAGTAGGTATTAGACCTATTCCTAAACAGATTTATCTGGACATGTGAAAAGGAGATTTATTTTTTGAGAGAAACATTCGTAAAAACTTCAAGAGGACTTCTTACTTTAACAGCAATTGGCATTTTTAGCATTGTACTAGGTTTTCTCTACTATTCTGGCGTAGCTTCAGCAGATAGGTTGTTCTTGGGATTAGATTACAAAATCTTATTTGTTTTCGGCTTTTACTTGACAATCATAACAGCCCTACCTTCTTTGTCAGTAATGGATGCCAGAGGAAAATCAAGTGTTAAGAAAATTTATCCTCATTTAGTACTCTTATTCAGTATCAGTCTTTTAGGTATAACATATTCATTATTAGTTTATGGTGGTTTTATCACTTCGATTGACACAGAAGCTTCATCATGGTTTGATTTCTTCACACTTTCTGCTATTGTATTCTGTGTAAGCTTTTTACCAATATTATTTGGGGTTAGAGATCGTGAACGATTGTGGAATCTCAAATTTGTGTATTTTATCCTTATATTAGTGGGGATTGTGTTAGAAATCCTTTCTATGCTAGTTTATGGACATTATATCGATGATCTAATCGAAACAATTCCTCTAGTCGGGGGTACTGCTTGGGATGTGCTGTTCTTTGGTGGAGGGATATTTCTCATTTTAGGAATTTTCCCCCTTCTAATGTCAGCGAGTCACGGTTTCCGCGGTTTTCTTGATAGTACCAGAATCCTATGGCTAATTGCAGTTATTATCGGAATCGTATTTGCGCTGATATCACTTTTAATAAGTATTGAGGTTCTTGAAGCTAATTTCCTCCTAGATACAGAATGGCAGGTAATTTATTCTTTTGGAAGTTTACTGATATTTTCAGCTGCAGCCTTTCTCTCAAGTTCGAGAAAATTTAGTGGTGTTTTAGACAAACTAAAAGTAATCTGGATCTTTATATTGCTGATAGGATTTCTAATGGTTTTAACTTCATTTATACTAGTTTTTGCCTCTTCTACTGAAGTACAAGACTTATTGAATCTAGAAAATTTGAATTACACATTCATGGGCTATTCTTGGGATATAATGTACATGTTTGGAGCAGTTTTCTCGTTTCTAGCAGTGATTTTCATAACCTCGGTGTTGTATTTCGAAACGGAAGATGTTAGTGGGGATTTCCAGACAGCAGATGTTTCCACCGATTCTTTTCTTGATCTTAAAACTACTCCCACGGAAATGGTCACTTATTTGGAGATTTTAAGCCAAAATGAATCTAGTCTGATAAACCAGTTTAAAGAGGCTGTAAGAGATGACAAATTTCGACCTCGTGTTTATGAATCTCTAGTAAAACATTATGAAGGCCGAATTAAATCGTATAAGACAAAAATTGGTAGTCTTAGAAAAGCTAAACCAAGTTCTCCAGGTGCGGATAAAGTGGGGGCACTTTTTGATTCTGTTTTGGGTGAAACTCCCACCGTGAAACCAACTCCGAAAGCTTCACCCATTGAGTCAAAACCAGTCGGTTTGCCATCATCACCTCCTCCACCACCATCTAGCCCTCCTGTAGCGCCTCCGATGCCGACTGCAAGTCCTGTTCCTCCCACTCCTTCTCCAGTAGCTGTACCTGAACCTGTGATACCTTCAGGTCAATCAGGTGATTCCCCACTAGACTTAATTGCCGATGCACGATCAACAAGCATCGCAGAGTTACGAGGGGAAATGCTCAAAGAGTTACGTCGTCTAAGAGAAATCTTCAAAGAAGAATAAGAGCTGAATCAAGGGAGAGAGAGTAACCTCACTTTTTTATGTAGAGTTAACGAGAATTATTTAACCACTATTTCCAGAAGATTGCCCCCTCCTCATCTCTATATACCCTTTGAAAGATATTTCCAATTTCACTGTTGGTAGCAATTTTAATTTTTCCTGATTTAGATGTTGTGGCATTAAAAAACTCAACAGGAGGGGATCCATCTGATTCTCGGATAAAAAAACTAATCTCTCTATTTTTGAAACGTTTAGGGAATCCAATCGTAATTGTTCGTTTATGAAATAATACATTTTTACGTTTGAGGTAACCTATTCCCGAGTCATTCAATGCTGTAGGTGATTTATTTACATCAAGCTTTACATTTAATACCCGTTCTAGCATTTTAATCGTGATTCCTTTCTGTCCAATCACGACGGGGATGTCTTCTTCATGGGCATGTATTACATAACGGTGGCCATATCTATCTTTAGGGACGATTTCAACCGATTGATTTGTGTATTGTTCTACTACACCTTTTATCTCTGCTATTCGCTCGGAATTAATTTCCTTCCCACTGTAATTGGGATCCTCTAAGGGTATCACAACAGTTTGCTCTCCAAAAGTGTACATTTCATATACAACATTGCCAGATAAGAAATCTCGCACTTCAACAACTGGTCGGGCGAGATCACTCTCAACTAACCCTGAAGGAACTTTTACAGTCATTTTTACTTCTAAAATTGTCTGTATCTGACCAGAATCAATATATAATATTGTATCAAGGACACTTGGAATTAATCCCAGATCTAATTTTCCAATAAACCTTTGTATAGCGTCTATCGCAGTACTAGAATGAATAACCCCGATTAATCCGATTCCTGCTAAACGTAAATCGGTATACAAGCGAAAATCATCTTGATCTCGGATTTCATCAAAAATAGTATAATCTGGTCTTGATAATAGAAGAATATCATGAATTTCAGAGTGTGTTCCAAAATTCTTTGAATATTGGGTAATTTCTGCCTTTAAATCGAGATCTCTTGGTGATTCAATGGTCTTGATGATCTTTCCCATTTCATAATAATATAACGCTAAAGCTCGTGTAAAAGTAGTTTTTCCCGCACCTGGACTTCCAGCCACTAAAATCCCTTCAGCCTTATCATTAAGACGTTGAATCAGTCGGGATTCCAAACTATATTCTTCTAATGCCATTCTTTTTAAAGGACGAACAGCAGTAATTTCCCACCCATCTGAGAATGGAGGGCGAGTAATAACGATCCGTCTATCCTCGTATTGTACAATTGTAGAAGTTTTTCTTTCGATTTCAATAAATGCATCAGGAAAGAAATCCGCCTTCTCTAAAATGTCATCCGCATAGTCTGTAATTATTTCCTTCGTAATAATTTCCGAAGAGAATTGAGTGAATCTAACATCACCTGGTTTCCCTTTTTTTACAAACACGTTTGTTCCTTGTTTAATATGAATACTCATGGTTTCGCTATCAAAATATTTATCAATCTTCAATTGCTTGTCATATTGCTTTAATTGCTTTGGTTCAATGTATATAGTTTGAACACCCATAGATTGAGCACTCATATTTTGAATCTTGTCAGATGTGATGAGAATCCCTCCTTCCTTCCATGCTAGTTCACGTATTAATGTATCTATTTCCCCCAGTTCAAATTGCCGGGGTTTTCTTCCCCCTATAGAAAAAATAATTTCTTTTTCTTCACAAATAGATTTAATGAATTTTAATTGTTGTAAACCGATTGTACCAGTTTTTCTGCCTGAATTAGCTTGATTTTCTAGTTCAGCGAGAAGTGCGATAGGAATGGTTAGAGTAGAACCAGGTTGCACCTCATCATTTTGAATTAGAATAGTTAATCCTCCATTAATTACCACAGAAGTATCTGGGATAAATTGATTATCCTCCGTATCAAAACTGAATCTTTTCTCCATTATGTTTCCTCCTCTTCCTCGATAAGATTAGAGGGAGAAATTTCGTCTCTAAACTCATAATCTAGATTGTTGAATTCAAGTTCCAACTGTGAAGCTTGGTAGTATGTCACATCTCCTAATCTATCAATAACTGATAATAATAAGGTTTTTCTATCAATTTTTGATTGTTTTACAATCTGATCAAGAAGATTCAGATCAATATCTTCACCTTCAGGGATCGGATAAATAACCGTCTTACTAACAGATTCTCCAGGTTTTCCTCCTCTTGAGTATATTCTAAATGGAGCTGTTATTCGTGTTCCAATGCTAACTACATATCCTCGATTGCGTAAATCTTTATACACTAAATATCGACTCCAGAAATTTGGATTAAGCGATGTAAAATGAACGACCAATTCTTCTGACTCAATTCTTTTACCAGTATTTGTCAATTCTAAAATAATCCTGCCTCTATCAAGGAGAAGTAGAATTTCTTCAGGCTCTAAACTAAGAGTATTCTCCGATATCCATCTACCAAAATACCCATTTTCAAAGATATCAGAAGCAAATGGTTTTTCAATAGATAAATGAGGTTTTTTCATATCAAAAGATAAGGAGGGAGGTGTTTCGTCTTTGGATGATGATTCGGTATTCAATTTTGTTAATTCCGATTTTTTTTTTGAGTTATTGATTTAGAACGTAAAATTCAAGCATATTTTATTATCTAATCATAATTTCTGCTCATTTGATACAGTATGGGAATTATTTTTTAAAATAAATACAACCAGAGGATTAAAGATCTAAGGATCTTAATTTTTTGTTAGAAAAAAAAGGTGATTCCAATTGAATATCGGGATCCCAAAATCAAAAATGCGTTTTTTAGTAGTGTTTTGTCTTTTTACTGATGATTCAACTTCTTATTGATTTTTTCCTGCTAAATCCTTACGAGAAATGCAGTAAACCACTCTAGATAAAAACAAAAACAAAAAAACCCTGACGAAAAAGCAAGAGGTAGACGTGTATAAGATTCTACAAAGATATACGGTTCTCAATAGAAGAAAATTCAAATAAGTTTAGAGATAGGAGAGCGTAAACATTGGGTCACAGAAAAAAACATGCACCACATAGAGGATCTCTAGGATACCGACGAAAGAAAGCATCTCGTCATACATCTCGGATAAGGACTTGGACATCGTCGGCTGAGTCAAGATTATTAGGTTTTGCCGGTTACAAGGCCGGAATGACACATATTGCTTTGATTAATACTGATCGACGATCCCCATACTATAAACAGGAGCAATTTGTACCAGTAACTGTGATTGAAACACCTCCTATTGTGATATTTGGCGTTAGAACATATAGAAGAGATCCCGTAACAAACCAAGAACAAGTAAAAACCCAAATTTGGGGTGAAAAACTTGAAAAGGATCTTGGATTACGATTACAAGTACCTAAAGGGAAATTAAACTTAAAACAGGCAATAAAACTGGAAAAGGATTCTCTAAATGAAGTCACAGCTGTGAGAGTTATCGCACACACTCTACCAAGACAGGCTGGTTTATCCCAGAAAAAACCTGATATACTAGAAATTAAGGTTGGAGGCACCATCTCTGAGGCGTTCAACTATGCAACGGAAATTTTAGATAAGAAAATTTCATTAGATGATGTGTACAAGGCAAGTGATTTTGTAGATGTGAATGCAACTACAAAAGGGAAGGGATTTGCTGGACCTGTTAAGAGACATGGGATAAAAATCTTACCAAGAAAAACTCGAAAAGGAAGACGTGTTGTTGGATGTATAGGCCCATGGCACCCTGCTAGAGTTATGTGGACTGTGCCTAGAGCTGGGCAATTAGGTAATTTTACCAGAACTGAATTTAATAAACAGATATTAAAAATTGGAGAAGATGGTGAAGAAGTTACGCCTTCAAATGGATTCAAACGGTATGGGAGAGTAAGCCGTCATTGTTTAGTCCGTGGAAGTGTTCCTGGTCCTGCAAAAAGACTAATTCGCATTAGAGATCCAATAAGACCAAAACCTGTTGATATAGAGGACTTACAAATTACTTATATCAGCACTGCTGCAAAAAATTAGTGAAAGAGAAGAGTTGTGTGAAACATGAAATCAACAAAGGTGCCAGTGTTTAATATTAAAGGAAAAGAAGTTGAGAAGATCGAGCTTGCGGAAGTATTTCAAGCCCCTTTTCGTCCCGATTTAATAAAACGCGCAGTATTATCTAGCCGTCGAAATAGACAGGTTCCTTATGGAGTTGATCCTAGAGCAGGTAAACGAACCTCTGCTGAAAGCTGGGGAACGGGTCGTGGGGCTGCTAGAGTTCCACGGGTAAAGGGATCTCGAACTCATTCTGCCAGTCGGGCCGCACTTATTCCATTTGCTGTTGGAGGAAGGCGTACACACCCACCAGAAGCCGATCAGAATTTTTCTGAAAAAGTTAATAAGAAAGAGAGAATAATTGCTAGAAATTCAGCAATTGCCGCAACTTCCGATCCAATTCTCGTGGAATCACGAGGTCATATAATTGAGGAAGTAAATTATTTACCTTTAGTGGTGACAGATGAACTTGAATCACTAAAGAAGACGAAAGATGTTTATGAAACATTTAAGAGTTTAGGATTATCCTTTGATTTAGCAAAAGCAAAACGTAGAAATTCCCATGTGCGTGCAGGGAAGGGGAAACGACGTGGAAGGAAATATAAAAATGGTAAATCCGTACTGTTAGTAGTAGCTAATGATATGGGAATACTTAGAGCAGCTAGAAACATTTCTGGTGTTGATGCTGTGATTATCGATCAATTAAATACTGAACACTTAGCTCCAGGAACCCATGCTGGACGACTAACGATATGGACTAAATCAGCTGTTGATTATCTTAAAGAATGGGAAAAAAATTAATTATAAGAATTATATAAGCGAAGGTTGGAGTTAAATGAAATTCGATCATCCCCAAGATATTATCAAATATCCTCTAATCACAGAGTCTGCATTTAATAAAATGGATAGCATTACTGAAAACGCATTGGTTTTCATTGTGGATCGTAATGCAACAAAACACCAGATAAAATATGCTTTCGAATCACTCTATAATGTTTCTGTAGTTAAAGTAAATACTCTAATCACACCCCAAGGAAAAAAGAAAGCATTCATTAAACTTGACCCTGAAAATAGTGCTTTAGATCTCGCGACAGAAGTAGGGATAATTTAAGAAGGTGACATGATTGGGAAAAAAAATACTTGTACAAAGACGTGGACGTGGTTCTCCAGTATTCCGTGCGTTATCGCATAGAAGAAGGGGAAAAGCACGTTATTTACCAATTAAAGAACAAGAATTAACTGGAAAAATTGGGTTCACTATCATTGATTTTATCCATGAAATGGGTCGTGGACTCCCCCTAATGCTTATCCGTTATGATGATGGTGATGAATGCCTATTACCAGCACCAGAAGGAGTGCATGTCGGCCAAAAATGTGAACAAGGAGAAGAAGCTGAATTAGAGGTGGGAAATATTGTTCCAGTTCACAAAATCCCTGAGGGAGTATGGATCTGCAATATCGAAATGCGACCAGGCGATGGTGGTGCACTTTGTCGTGCATCAGGAACCCATGGACAAGTCCGTGGTCAATCAAAATCTGGACCATCAATCCAATTACCTTCCAAGTATACTCGTCAAGTTCACAAAAATGCAAGAGCAATGGTTGGGGTTATTTCAGCTGGTGGAAGACCTGATCGTCCATTCTTGAAAGCAGGATTAAAAAGAGCATTCATGAGAGCAAAAGGTCATAAAGCGTTCCCTGTAGTCCGTGGTGTAGCAATGAACATAGTCTCGCACCCTTTTGGTGGGGGTGCTCATCAGGGACCAGGACAGCCAACTACAGTATCCCGTAACGCTCCACCAGGCCGTAAAGTCGGTTTAATTGCCGCTCGTAGAACTGGACCAAGAAGAGGAAGAATTAGAAGAGAATAATGGATATTAATAATCTCATCCTGAAATTTTCTTCTTTACTTTTTTCAATCTAACAAACGACTCTCTTTCACGTTCAGCAAGAGTTAATCGAATCCATTTGACTGTTGCTTCAATCCTTGGAATTATAATATAATTTAAGGCATTAACCCGTCGTTTGGTTTCAATAATTTCCTTTGATAGACGGGATATAGTTGATTGAACTTCTGCTAACTGTATAATGGCTTGAAGACATTCTTTAAACAAAAATAGGTTCTTATCGAATTTTGCAGATGTTCTTTTCAACGAGTATGAGAGGCTCTTTTCATTTTCGTCTTCAGTATCAATTAGATTAAACATAGGAACAGAAATTCCCATTAAACTTCGTCTTTTGCTTTCTAGTTTATATGCTTGTTTAAAGCTAGATACTACTCCCCGTAGTTCAGTAATCCCTAGTTGTAGCTCTAGTTTTCTGTACTCATCCTGAGCTTGGTTTGTTTTTTCAAGAGCTTTTTCCCTTCTATCCTTGTAGGTATTTACTGAGGTGAGTAGTTCTCCAGTAAGAGCCTCCAGTTTTTCACTAAGCAGTTCATATCCTTTTGTAGCTAATTCTAGTCTTTGATTAAGTTCGAGTAATTGCATTCGTGTTGGAGTAATTCCTGGAATAATTTCTTCTGTACTCATCTTGAAACCTCAAACTTCATCTAATGGGGGGAAATGATACTATTTTAATTCATTGAACACTTAGAACCTATTGCCAATGAGTTATTTCTTCTCGTTTGTATAGTGCGGGGGGTGAGATTTGAACTCACGAAAGTCTACACTAACAGATCTCTTCATTCACCTCAAATTGAGGGTAAATCTTGAGTCTGTCCCCGTTGACCTGGCTAGGGAACCCCCGCAGGTTATCTCAAGCCTTTTAACTTAATTATATACGAGTTTGATTCCAATGAGGAGGAAATTTAAAGATTTCGGGATAGAAAATCAGTAAAGACGAATGAGACTAACCGTCCTCTAGACGACTGAACATTATCATCATTGCTTCCTCAAGTCTCAATGATCGTGTACCATATTTGTTGAGTGTATTAGCGCAAGTATCAAATATATCACTAATTTTTTTCCCTTCTGCCTTTAACAATTGGGGAATACCACTATATGGTCCTCCGAAGGCGATTATTAAGTCTTTTTTTAAAGTTAATTTTTGTTTTAGCCTAGAAAAAGGTTCACATGTTCTTGAAGTAGCGATTTTATATTCAGATCTATTGGCTAATACTTTACTCATAGTTTGTTGATATGCATTAACAGAATATCCCCAATATTCTGTTTTGGGAGGATTTTTAAGAATTTTCGCCTTAAACTTCCCGTTTTCCTTGATGATTTTTGTAGTGACACGGATAGTTTTCTCCTTCAGTGATTTTTTCCATCCTTCTACTTCTAGGAGTTCTATACCTCCGACATCAGCCACTACACGATTTTGGTTCAGAAAAATCGCAGCTTCTCGAATTTCATTCAGTTTCAGATCACGTGTTTTTGCATGATGAGGAATTGCTAAAGGAGACAAGATTCCAACAGCTGCAGTATCTCGTGAGAGGGGAAACAGTCGTTTACGTAGGTATTGAGGACATTCAACATATTTTAAGATTCTAGTAATAATTCTTCTTTCACGGTTTGCACGAGCTGGTTTCAAGAATGGATCGTGGTAAATGATGATGTTTTGGACTTGAAAGATTGCTACAATTCGACTAATTTGAAAGAGTTTTTCAGTTTTTGAACGTATATCACTGTTATCACTTACTGCGGAATCAGGAATTGCAATTGATCGATGAACAGACAAAATAATCCTCAACCGTCTCCAAATATAGTCTCAATGAATCCTAGAATTTCATCTATTCGCTGGAAAATTCTATTTTTTGAGAAGAACTATTTCTTCTCCTTCTCATATTCGTGAATATACGCTCTTATTATATCTCGTGTATTAATTATCCCTAAGATATCACCACTTACGCTTACTACAGGCATTTGATCGAGGTTTTTCTGAACCATTTTCTTAGTAACTTCGTGAATGGTGGTTCCAGTGTAACATAATTCCACATTTCGTTCCATAATATCGTTTACTTTCATGTTGCTAGGGAGAGTGAGTGTTTTTGAACCAATAATCAAGACTGATTCACTATCCCAGGAGGAACTATCATTTTCTGCACCATGACCAGTTCGACTTGTACTTTGAGAATCTAAGATTTCTGCAACCTTTAGAAAATCATTCTGGGTGATGATCCCAATCATGCCTGATTCATTGAGGACTGGAAGTCCTTTTTGATGACTAACACGAAGTATCTTTGCAGCAATATTTACTGGTGTTTCTTCCCAAATTGTTGTCACATTGGGATTAAAGTAATTTTTAACATCTGTTTGAATTTTAGCTTTTAGTATTACTTTCTTGATGAGATCATTACGAGCAACCAAACCAGTAAGGGTTTTCTCATCATCTTCAACAATAGGAATTCTTTGGAAAACATTTTCCTTGTATATCCTAGCAGCATCAATGACATTATCATTGGGGTTTAGTGTGATAACATTTCGCTTCATTAGAAGGGAAAGTTGTGTTTCATCTGGATTTCTGAATAAGTCTGATCTAGATAGAATTCCAACTAGTTCATCTGAATCCTTTCTTAACACAGGATAAACGCTTAACCCTGTTTTCCGAATAGCTTCAATCAACAAATCTCGATTACCAGGTATTCTCATAATAACTAAATCTTCTTTTTGGGTCATTATTTCAGAAAGGGGAATATCTTCCATTATTACATCCAACCTACTCAAATTTCATTTACCTAATTTAAAGAAAGATGTAGAAAAAAATCACACTAAAATTGTTCAACCTGTCTTCATTGAAACAGATTTAATATAAGAATTAGTCCTACAAATACGATCGCTAGTCCAACTGTCCAATAAGGGCCAATTTTTAACCCTGGTGAATCCGATTCGGAATAAAACCTAATCAATCCTGCACCAGTGGCTGGCATCGGAGAATCATCACGTTTTTTTGTTTTTCTGACACTCATACTCTACACTCCTGTCGTAAATGCCTAGATCGATGTGATCATCGTTTCAAGTAGTCTAAATCCGGATTTACTTAAGAAGTTTTACATCGCGATAAAGGGCTAAAGCAGTTGTTTAAAATTTCCAATCCTAGACTAGAAGAAAAAAATGCTCAAATTCACCTCATATTTCCCTGAAGTAAACGAGAAAGTGACACCTAGTTCACCTTGAGAGGAGGGGAAGCATTCGAATTTATCTGATGTATATACTCTAATGGCATAATCAAGTGAATATCGAGAATCCCTTTTCTAATCTCCACCATATCCAGTCCAACCAATCTGCAAATTGATCGATTATTGGAACTCCCATTCGTTCAATAATTAATGCAAAGAGAATCGTGCCAAAAAATCCGATCACCTTTGAAGATACATCATGTGCCCAGTAAAAGGCGTCTTCAGAATTCATATTGAATTGTGAGACCAAAAACGATACACACCATAGATGAAAGGTAATGCGTAATGTATTTCCAATAAATAGTGCAATAAAAAATACAAAACCTGCTTGAAGCTTTGCCTTCCAAGTAGCTTCAGTAATCATGATGATAGCTAGCAATAATCCTCCCGCTTGCATACCTGTACAGGCTTTCACTATCCAATAATCTCCATTTGTGGATGGAATATGAATTCCTGGTGTTTGTGAGGTAGCCTCAAGAAAAGGAAAATCACCTCCCCTTAAAAAATCAGGGATAGGTGAGGCCAGATGGGGCAATGTTGGATCTATCATTGGAATAGGTAAATTTTCTATGCCCATAAACGTAAGTAGCTCATGAATTATGTTACGTGTTGGAATTTCCAAGAAAACCCAATCAGGAACAGTGTAAATGAGGAATGTGATAACCGTAGCAATCAGTAGAGTAGAAATCATCAACTTATCATTGTGATACCGTTTTGTAGGGGTAGTTGAATCCTTCTCTTCTGATGATGGAATTTCGTGAGTTATTTCTTTTGTAGTATCGTTGTTAGTCATAATTAGCCACGTTGATTTTTCTGTCTCGATTTATCAATATTAATTCATGATTTTAAATTTTGTTTCCTATGTATATAGAACTCGATGATTTAAAAATTTGTTCTTTGAGGATGTTTTGATAATTAGTTAATAGATATTTATCTAAAAAGGCTAAATTCGTTCAACATTCAATAGGAATAATGATTATTTTCTTTAGCATTATTAATTGCTGACAGAAGAATTCATCTTGGTTATGATAAGAAATCATCTGGATTTTTTAAAGTGTACCATCCATAGGTGACTTTACAAATATCTTTTTCCACTAATTCCCTTAGGACTTGTTTAATTTGGTCCTTTGACAATTTAACCTCTGAGGTTAAGAGATTAGATTGAGCTTTATATTGTGGACGCTGTAATAGAGCTTGGATGACTTGAATTTCAGAATCTGAAAGCTTTACCCCTTTGGGAAGTTTCAAATCAGGTTTTGACGGGATTATTGTGTCTGGATCTAGACTTCCTCTTTTTTGCTCCAAAATATGCTTATCTTTGAGGATGTACCACCCATATGACACCCTAAGTATTCCTTTATCTACTAAATTTCTTAGTACCTCTTTCAGAATGCTCTGTTTTAGCCCTGTAGGACGTGTAAGTAAGTTTGATTGAGCTTTGAGATTAGGTCTAGATTTAATTGCATTGATTGTGGCTATTTCTTCTGATGTGAGACCTTCCCCAGTCCGAGATATCCGTGGTGATTTTTTCTTCTTCTTTTTACGATTTGAATCAGAAAATGTCTTCTTAAAGAAAGGTAAGTGGCTTTTTTTGATGATAAACCATCCTACTTGTGTCCTAAGGAGTCCTTTTGAGATTAGATTTCGAAGATGTTTTTCTGCTTCCTCGATCTGGATATCTAAATCTTTAGCGAGAATTTCAGGTTTTGTACGATGTTTGATTCGCGCAAAAGTGCGGTCTAATATTTCCATTTCTGTTTCTGTAGGAAGATCTTCCTCCCAATTATCTTTTCTGAATAAACCTGTAGTTTGCTTTAAATATGGGGCCACATCAGTTGAGTATGATTTATCTGGGGGTTGCATTCGGAATAAATCTGCTTCCGGATCTTGTTCCTCTTTTGGATGTTTCACCAAATTTGATGGCGGTGTTTTGAAAAGTTCCTGTTCATTAAAATTCTCTGTTATTTTATCAGTCACTTCATTATCTTGATAATCTGAATGATCCTCGTATAAGGGTGTATTTTTCGGAATTTCAGATGGCTTTGTTATTCCAGTTTTCATTGCAGGTGCCGAATTTTCAAATTTTGATTTACCTATTTTTTCGGAAGATGGTCTAGATTTGACTGAGGATATAACGGGAGATATTGTGGGTTTTTGTTGCTTAGTAGAAATTTTCGAAGTACTTGAAACCTGTGAAGGTCTTTTTGTCCTAGGTGCAATCTTTGTCGTAGATTCCGAGCCAAAAATCAAAGTTTTCTGAGTTGTCTCGATTGTAACTTGTGCAACATTAAATAAGGCTTGAATTTGTTCTGAAAATGAATCGAATGAGGAACCTATTCCAGTTACTTCACAAGTTATTTCTTCTTCGATTTCTGTTTTCAAATGAAATTTAGAGCGAATTTTTTGTACATTTAACTTATTTAGACTGAAGAACTCCTTAATTTCTCTGTTCATGACACTTGATTCACTACCATGGATCTCAAGAACGTATTGTTGTTGTTTCGGTTCAGTAAGTGTTTCTTCGATGTAGAATATTAGTGACGGAAAATCTGGAATTCGTGGAGTGGCATGAACGCTATTATCAATAAATTCAATTTCACGAAATCTACCGCGAGCTTTTAGAAAGTTTACAAAATCATTTAAAACAGCGTTTTGTCTGAACATTTTCTTTTATTTCCTTTTATATATCAAAATTAACCCCAAGATAGATAGAGTAAATATTAAATGCCGTTAGGAGCTAAATTAACTCATAATGAAAAACTTTTCTTAAAATCCACCATCAAGAGATGGTTTTCAGTCTTTTATAATTGTGATAGAAGATAAATTCACAGAATTACTCCTCATTGTTGGATTTATCTGGTTTAAAAAGTTGTTTCAACGTGCTAGGAACAGTAAAAGTGTATTTTTCTAGATCATGAAGATTAATTTGACCGTTCTCTCTTGAAGCGTCCTCCCAAAGCTTATTATATGCCATTACAGAGATTTTTAATGGAGGAAACTGAGTAGTTTTATCAGTAAAATTTTCATTGCTTTCCTTAATAGGAGATCTTTTCTTTTCTAATTCGTCATAACTTTCCATAGAGCTACTAGTTTGTTCGATTAAACCAAAGCGCTGTAATTCAGTTAAGAATGCAATAATTGTTTGAGTGTCAAAGTTTTTCATTTTATTGATTATCTGAGATATGGAAAGATCATTTTTAGTGAGGAGTTTCATTATTTCTTTTGCTAATGGTCTTTCCAACAGTTTTTTAGTTTGGTTATCGACATTTTCCATTGTAAAGGTGTTTTTTTATTCAATTTTTAAAATAGTTTGCATAAATTTGTTGATAATTCTGAAGTTAGGTTCTTGACATCTATTCCTACATATACTATTTTTTCCTGACTGTATTTGCCAGTAAAAATGCCGAAAATGACTAACTCCGTCATCTTTGACTTTTCATTCGACCGAGAAAAGGAGCTAAATCTCTGGGTTCTGATGGTTCTAGTTTACCTGTTTTATTTCACTCATAAAAATGTTAATAACTCGTAATTGAATCGCTCCTTTGACTATTTAATCATCAGAATAATCATATTTGAATAAAATGAGTTGGTAAAGGCGGTTTAAATGGCATCAGTTCAAGATCTAGTAGTTGAGTGTAAAAATCTAAGAAAATCTTACATCTTAGGTGAAGTGAGGGTCGACGCTTTGAGAGGGATTAATATGAAAATTAACAGGGGAGAGATGGTTTCTATTATGGGGCCCAGTGGTTGTGGGAAAACAACTCTACTAAATATTATTGGTTCGTTAGATAATCCCTCCTCTGGACAAGTTTTACTTGAAGGAAGCGATATATCTCGAGCAAGTGAACAACAACTTACAGAAATTCGTCGAAAGAGTGTAGGGTTTATTTTTCAATTTTATAATTTACTCCCCGTTTTAACTGCACTAGAAAACGTCGAATTGCCAATGTTAATTGCCGGAATATCCAAAGATAAACGTGTGAAGAGAGCAACAGATCTACTGGAGAAAGTAGATCTTCTCAGACGTCAAGATCATAAACCTGATGAGTTAAGTGGAGGAGAACGTCAAAGAGTTGCCATAGCACGATCTCTAGCCAACAAACCTACAATATTATTAGCTGATGAACCTACAGGAGATTTAGATACAGAGTCAGGCCAGGCAGTATTGAGTTTACTTAAAGAAGTTAATGAAACGGAAAATCAAACATTAATCCTAGTAACTCATGATTCAAATATTGCCAAAGAGGCTAATAGGATTTTCCATATTAAGGATGGAATTGTCGCCTCTGTTGAAGATGTCTCTTAATCAAAATAATAGTCTAGACAAGTAATGATTGTAGCGGATCTTGGCCATCTTTTGAAGATTCTGCATCAATGATCCTTACTAATTCTTTGAAACGGTTTCTTATGGTCACGGGAGTAATTTTAGCAGCCGTTGCTATTTCTTGTTGCGTACGACGTTCACCAGTCTGAATAGTGGCGATATAGAGTGAAGCTGCTGCAAGACTCATTGGATTCTTACCCACTGTTGCACCACGAAGACGGGCAATATTCAAAATCTTTACCGCCTGACGCCGTGCTCTCATCGTAACGCGAAGATTTATTCCAAGACGATGAACTAGGGCGGAATAGTCACTAGGACTTACTTTCAAATCTAATTTTTGGAGGATTATCCTAATACATCGACCTAATTCTTTAGATGAGATATTTGATACAGAAGCAATATCCTTCAATGTCTGAGGTAGTTTCTTTTTGCGACAGGCGAGATATAAACTAGCTGCGATCATTCCATCTATAGAACGACCTCGAATCAGGTTCTTTTTCAATGCTTTTCGATAAATCATGGCACCCATTTCTGCTACGTCTTCAGGGAGCTCAAGCTGACTTTTGATTCGTTTTAATTCTTTTAAAGCAAAACGTAAATTCCTAATTTCTGACTTCCTAGTTCTATTATCGATTCGAGAAAGTCTTCTATATTTGGTTTGTGAAGAAAACGGAAGAGTTCTTCCTGAAATATCTTTCCTTATATTACCGATTTGTGTTCTCAAACCCATTTCCGCTTTAAGTGGGGTGATCGGTCCACCAGCTCGCGCACGTTCTTGGAGTTCAGTTGAATTATATGCACGCCACTCTGGTCCCATATCGATTTGTAAATCAATTACAAGTCCACAAGATGCGCAAATTGAAGTACCTTTTGTCATATCCATGACAATATCGTTACTACCGCATTCGGGACATTTTTGTTCAGGTGGTGCCAGTTTACTTGCCCTCCAGATGAAACCTCTAACGGGATTTATATAATAGATAGGCTTTTAAATAAGTATTGGAAAAGAGCCCTGATTTTTCAATAAAGAGTCTCAGGAATATTGTCAATAAAACTTGTTTAGAACTTTGATCTTCGAATCATCTTGGTTTTCCAACTTCTACCTGTCGTTTCAAAAGGAAATTTTATTCCATTAGTATTTCAATGTTCTTACTATTAGTAAAAATAAGAGTTACTTCATAAGTTATTAAAAAAACCATATTTGGTTTATAAGAGAGAGCTACTCTCAAATTAACTTAAAATTATTTTTGAATGGAGACAAACTATGCTTATAAACCTTATAAATGCTTATAAGTTTGGTTTTTATATAAGTAGAAGGGTCTGTATATATTCTTAGAAGAATAGAGTTTCCCTTAATTTTTCTTCACATTGTATTCTGGCTCTTAATCGCGTTACAATGGTGGTAATCATGTCAAATGAGTCAAATAAAGATGATTTATTTGCTGAAGTTCAAAATGTTGTCGCTTCAGTAGATTTACGCTGTAAAATAAAACTAGAAAGGGCTGCGAGCCGTCTTCCAGGAGATGTTCAAGTATCTTACATTCCAGAGCAATTTCCCGGTGTCGTTGTCAAGATAAAAAAACCTAAAGTCTCAATTCTCGTTTTTTCTTCAGGAAAACTCGTCGTAACTGGAGCGAAATCGGTAGAAATGATTGAAGAAGCTGTTGAAGTCATTTCGGAATTATTACGGCAAGCCGGACACAATGTAAAGCATGAGGCTACAATTACTGTCCAAAATATTGTTGCTTCTGGAACACTCGGGAAGAGAATTAATCTTGAGCTTGCTGCACTGCTGTTGGAACATTCTATGTACGAACCAGAACAGTTTCCTGGTTTGATTTATCGAATGCAAGAACCTAAAGTTGTACTTCTTCTTTTCCAATCAGGAAAACTAGTTTGCACTGGTGCAAAAAAAGAAGAATATGTTTATCAATCCATTCATAAGATCTATTCCATTCTTGAAGAAATTGACGCTTTTGAGGCGGATAGTTTACAGTTTTAGGTCAATCTTCAAGTATAAAGTCCCAGCTCATTTGAATAGCCTCTGGAATTTTTGCTAGAAGTCTCATCGTAGAAAAGTTCCGATGAGCTAGTTCACCAGCTTTTCCGTTAATAAATGCGGCAATTGATGCCGCATAAAAATGATCTCCGGTTTTGTTAACCATACTTGCAGTTAATCCTGCCAAAATGTCCCCAGTACCTCCACGTGACATTTCAGGGATACCAGACTTGTTAATTTTATAATTATCAGAGTGAGCTATAATATCCCATGGCCCCTTAACTAACCACACAGCTGGTGAATCTTTAACTGTTTCTAATACTTTATTAAGTCTTTCTGGAAAGGATTCTGAATCAGAGGGGAGTGAATTCCCCGAGAGAACGGCAAATTCTCCAGCATGAGGTGTAAGAATGACTTTTGAGTATAGCTGGCCTTGGTTAATCAGGTGTAATCCATCTGCATCAATTATCAATGGTAAGTTCTTCGTTTTCGTAATCTTAAGAATTTCTTCAACTGCTTTTTGTGTATCAGGATGGCGTCCTAATCCTGGGCCTAATACAATGGAATTATACTCTTCTAATAAATGATAAGGTATTGAATCAAGTGTTAAATGTGAAGAAGAATAACTTTCTACAATAAATTCTGGTGTATAGGATCGAATGGCCTGTGCAACTTGTTCTGGTGATACTATAGTGACTAAATCCGATCCAGCTTGTAAAGCACCCATAGCTGCCAAAGCTGGAGCTCCAGAGTATTTTTCATTCCCCCCTATAACAAGAACTTTTCCTTGATCACCCTTTCTTTGCCATTTATTGATATTAGAAATGGCTAAGAGATCACCGGGGCCAACAATAAATTCTGCTTCTGGTGGAATACCAATAGGAACGACTCTGATCTTTCCTGAGTTTCCTTCAGTTAATCCTTTTTTTGTCTTATGGAACACAACTGTGTAATTCCCTTTAACAAAAGTATTAGCTTTTTGACCTGTGTTTGGATTTATACCTGAGGGTGTATCTACACAAATTATATCTGTTCCTTTCTTCCCATGGTCGTTGATCATAGAAATTACTTGGGAATAAAGACCTGTAACTTCTCCACGTACTCCCGTACCAAAAATCGCATCAATAATGATAGAGTTCTGCATAATTTGTATTTTACTTAGTTCAGTTGAATCCTTCACTTCATGTAAGTTTAAAGAATGTAACATATTTTCCAAAATTTGCCAATTTTTTTGGGTTGAACCTTTTCTGATATCTTCTTTCTCCCCTAGTAGATATAGAGATACATCTGCTTTATTAGCAAGATGACGTGCAGCAACCATACCATCGCCCCCATTCCCACCTTTTCCTGCAAGAATTATGATATTAGAAAGAGCTTTTTTCTTACATATTTCCCATACAAAGTCCGCTAGTCCTTTACCTGCGTTTTCCATCAAAAGTAATCTTTTTACTCCAAGATAATCTGCATTTACATCGATGATGGACATTTCAAGGGTAGATATCAAGTCATTTTCCAAATCATCACATCTGGAGAATAATTAAGATTTATTAGTAGAAAGGTAAACATCCATTCTAATATAGTGAAGTGAATGTTTGTAATATATCAAAATTCACCATAAATTAAATATTTCTTTTTTCTACATTCTAATGGATTGGAGGATTTGTAGATGGATCCACTATTTATAGCATTTTTAACTCTAAATTTGATATCAGCGCTCATTATAATTCCATATCCAATAAACCTACTTTATTTAACGTTATCCTCTTTAAATTATAGAGATCCTGTACCTCGAGGAGAATATACTGAATTAGATCTTCCCTCAGTTACCATTCAAATACCCGTTTATAATGAATCAAGGATAATAGAAAAAACACTTACTCATTTAGAAAATATAATCTATCCCAGAGATCGGTTGAGAATCCAAATTCTAGATGATTCTTCTGATGAAACATCTCGATTAATCGATAAAAATATTGTAAAATTAGAAAATAAAGGAATAGTGGTTAATACTATTCGAAGGCAAACACGAACTGGATTTAAAGCAGGGGCTTTAAGTAACGGGTTAGATAAAGATAATTCTGAATTTGTTGCATTATTTGATTCTGATTTTGAAATTAATCCTGAATTTCTGATGAGGTGTATTCATTTTTTCAAGGAAAGAAGCGATATTGGAGCAATTCAGGCTAGGTGGGGATACACCAATCTTAATTATTCATTATTTACTCGATCTATGTCCATTGGGCTTGATGGTCATTTCTGGGTTGAGAAAATTGGACGTAAGAATCTGAAAACAAATATTACTTTTAATGGAACTGGCGGAATATGGAGGCGAGCTGCACTCGAAACGAGTGGGGGGTGGTCTTCAGATACGTTAGCAGAAGATTTAGATCTTGCTTATAGAGCCCAAATGAAAGGTTATGAAATCATTTATTTGACCAATGTAGTTAATTTACAAGAAATACCTCCTACTCTTCGTTCATGGATTATACAGCAGAGTAGATGGTCGAAAGGGTTTTCACAGAATATTAAAAAGAATCTAAAGAATTTTCTATCTTCAGATAACTCAAGAATGTGTAAAATTCAAGGTACAATCCACTTAACTCAATATTTTATACCTCTAATGATTTTGATTAATACCTTGACTAGTTCATTTTTAATATTCAACTCGTCATTCAACACTGATTTTCTCCCCGTACTTGGTTTTTTATTCACAGTTTCGGCACTATGCGGAATTCTAGCATATTCAGCTGCAGTTATTCGTGCTGGAAGGTCAATGCATGATTTGTTCCTTATTCCCCTATTTCTATTCTGGGGAGGTGGATTAATCGTACGTATGGCTGTAGGTACGCTCACAGGTCTTGTTAAAAAAGGAGGAGAATTTGAGAGAACCCCCAAATATAATTTATCAGACATAAATCCTTTTTCTCAGCATAAAATCCATGATTATATTCCACTGGACAAAATCACAATCCTAGAATTGATATATCTCCTGTTTCTAATTGTAAGTTGTGTAAAATATTTAGAATATGGTACCTTCTACATATTCAACATCTTTTATCTCTTATTTCTTGGTCTGGGATTGGTAAATCTTGTTTTATCAGAATTTAGTCATGTTGTATCACTTTAATTCCACGTGATTATTTGTAAAGGCCTTCACAATTATGTTTCTCAGGAAGACGATGATCGGTACAAAAATAGCCTCCGCAATATGAACAAGTAAACCCTAATAAGGCTGACATTCCACATTGGTTGCATCGTCCTTCAAACTGTGTTCTTTTTTTCATTCCTGAAGGGGGGATGACTCTCGGCTTGAATGAATCATAACCTGCCGAGTAACGATTTGGTTCATTCCTCAAAGGACGGAGATCTGTTGTTTGAGAAGCAAACACATACGCAATTAAAATAGAGAATACCATAGTAATTACACCCCAGATTATTAGTAAGATCTCCTCATCATGTTCGAAAAATGTGAAATAAGTGAGAAGTAAGCATGCAATGAGTCCAATTGCCATCACCAAGGATCCTCTTTCTCTAGATGTTAACGAACTCATATCTAAATCCAACCAAAGTAACCTAAAGGATGAAAAAGCCAAAAAACTACCGTAAAACCAAATATAACAAAAAAAACTTCCTGATTCCATCTGTAGATCTTTGATCCATCAAGGACTGAAAAAGGGAGAAGATTGAATATTGCAAGGTTAATCGATGCTTTGCTTATATAAATTGTTAAAAGTGACCATAAAGGAGGAAGAAAAGGTGAAATCAGTAATAAAAATCCCCCTATAAAGATATTCACTAAAGGCCCCATCATTGAGACGTAAGCTCGAATCCTAGAAGAAGGGTTCCCATACCAAATTACTACACCAGGAGCGATGATCTTAAAAGGTAAGAATGCAGAAAAAAGCGAAATAAGGGCCATGTTTTGATCTAAATAGAATTTTGAAGGAAATCCATATCTAATTGCAGTGTATTTATGGGCTAGTTCGTGTAATGTATATAGTGGAAGAATCAGAATTCCAGCTAGTAGTAATTCAAAGAAATCTAGAAACGAGAGTAGAAAAGATAGTTCAACAATCACAAAAATAACTGATGCAATAAGTAGGTGTTGCTGTTCTTCTTGAGAAAAAGAGTTCATAAATCATCAGGATTATTCTTTTTGAGAAATCTGATCAACTAGTTTATCCCACGTCTCCCTTTCCTGTTTAAGCAATTCTTCAATTGCTATACGTAAGAAATGTGATCTTGATTCGTATTGACCAAGACGAACGAAGTTATCAATAAGGATGAGGATTTGATCGGGAATTTTGATACTTATTGGCTTTTGTCGCATCATTTTTTATTCCATTCCTAATTTTAAGTGTTTCAATATAGGTTTTACTCTTGGAAATGATTTCAGAAATTTTGTATATTCAAAATATCAGATTTAACAGAGAGGAAACTGTTAGATTTCTGTTGAGAAAGGAGAAGTTTCCAATGATTTTTAAAGAAAGAATTTTATCTGAGAGTATCTCTGCTTGGAATATATAATCGGGTGAGTAAAATTGAAAGGCGTACTAGTCTCAGCAGCAGGAGTCATCTTTGGAGAAATTTCTTCCGAATCGACTGAAATTTATGATTCCCTTATGTTTAAAGATAACGAAACCATTTTAACAGGCCAATTCAAAGTTTTTCTAACCGAACATGAAGAAGAACTGCGAAAGGTATTACCAGACAAAACAGAAGAAATTGTTTCAGATAATGTAGTGGTTATTGACCATCTAAGACAGATAGGGTACGAAGAAGTTCGGTTTGCGAGTGCAGGAGAATTTTCCACATTTAGGTCGAATATAAACGACTTTCTTGTTAAAAAACTCGATTTAACCAGCCCAGGAGAACTTATTTCTCTATTACGAAATAAATCATTGGTTCAGACACAAACCCTTTTACGGGAGAATGTTGAGGCAAGGGATAAATATCTTGCTCAGGCAATTAATAGTATTGATGATATTAATTCAATATTGAATTTAATATATGCTCGTTTATCAGAATGGTACGGAATCCATTTTCCAGAATTAGTTGACCTGGTAAGAGATAATAATCAATACATTCGTCTTGTATCGAAGATGAGGGGAAAAGTTCGATCAGAAATCGTAACAGAGGAAATTTCTTCATTATCTGAGAGAAGACAGGAACTTATACAACAAGCTGCAGAAAACTCACTAGGTGCTGATATCTCTAACTACGATATGAATCCAATATCCAATTTGGCATCTTTCGGTGTAGAGATCTTAAACATAAAAGAAAATCTCGAAAACTATATTGAAGAAAGCATGAAGGAAGTAGCTCCAAATTTACAATTCCTAGTTGGTAGTCTGCTTGGTGCACGCCTTATTTCCCTCGTGGGAAGTTTAGAAAATTTAGCGAAACGATCTTCAGGTACAATTCAAGTTTTAGGGGCTGAAAAGGCATTATTTAGACATTTAAGGTCAGGTGAGGATCCTCCAAAACATGGGGTTATTTTCCAATCTCAGTTCATCCATTCAGCAAAGAAACACCAGAGGGGGAAAATTGCACGAGCACTAGCGGGGAAGCTCAGTATTGCTTCACGAGTTGATTTCTTTAGTGGTGAATTCATAGCTCCAACCCTACTAGAAGATCTTGAGAAAAGAATAAATGAGATTAAAGAATCGTTTCCCGAACCTTCAGATAAACAAAAAGCAAGAAAACAAAAAAAGAAGGATTCTAAATCTAGAGGGAAGCGTGGTAAACACTTTAAAAAAGGACCAAAGAAATCTGGAACAAGATCTGATTCTAAATATAAGAAGCGTAGGAATAAAAAGAAGGATTAAATAATCTAAATATCTTAGGGTGACAAGATGAAGGTAAAAGAAACTATGATCGAGGGGATGTACCAATTAAAAATAGATCAAAAGAATCGACTTGCTACCAAAAACAAAGTTCCTGGTACGAATGTTTACGGTGAAAGATTAATCAAAGTTGAAAACGAAGAATATAGATTATGGGATCCCTTTCGATCTAAATTTGCTGCGGCTTATTTATCAGGAATGAAGCTTCTACCTCAATTAAAAGCTAAAAATATCCTATATTTGGGAGTTTCCACAGGTACAACACCCTCTCATTTCTCAGATATCTTAGAAGATGGTTTTATTTATGGGGTTGAGTTTTCTCCAAAAGTCATGAGGAAATTTTATCGACTTGCGGAACAGCGACCAAACTTGATACCAATTCTTGCGGATGCTAGAAGGCCAGAAGAATATTCTTCGTATGTTTTTGATGTGGATCTACTGTATCAAGATGTTTCTCAACCGGAACAGGCAAAAATTTTTGGTAGAAATGCCCAAGAGTACCTTAAACCAGGCGGGGAAGGTATAATCGCCATCAAATCCCAAAGCATAGATGTATCACTTGAACCAGAAGAAGTATTTTCCAAACAAATGAGTATCTTAGAAAATAACTTCGGACTAAAGGTAATAGAACATTCTAAGATTGATGCCTATGAAAAGAAGCATGCAGTCATGATAATAAAAAAAGAATAGATATCCTTGTTTTTTAACCATAATCACGCCATGTAAATTTGCATTTCTTACATCGATAAAATGTAGTTGAGGCCTCATCTGCACTCCTCGTTTGGAGTTGCCAGTAAACTGCTTCATGATGACCACATTTTTCACAACTTGCGGTGACGGTGGGCATAGTTTCAACCTCATTTTCATCATCAATAATGACTGTTTTTTCCAGATCAGAGTGTCTTATGGTCTGTTTGATCTCAAATGCTTTTGAATTCGAATGTGAATCAGCGCCGATTGTTTTCCCACAAGAATTACATTTCATCACGATGCTTCCATCTGCCTGTTTATCAGGGACAAGAAGAGCTCCACATTCACAAAAATCCATTAAAATTATCTCCAACCAATTTGTGCTCAGTACTGGCTGAAATCCTCTAAAGTTTTAAAGAAGCTGCGTTTCTTTTGGCAATCAACGAAATCCTCCTCAGTCTAGATTATCAGAGAAATGAGAAAGATTAATTATACAAATCATTATGAAGGAAAGAGTACACAAGAGAGGATTATGTTGATCAGAACTTCAATTAGACCTTATGAAGAGATTACTATGTTATCTCTCGCTAATATTGCATCTGAAACAAAATTTCAGATATATTGTAAAGTAAAAGAGAAAGATGATGCAGAAATAGTATTATCGGACGAGATTTCTGAATTTAAGTTTATTTTACAGGATATAGATACGACCCATATAGGTTTGGGAGATATAGTACTAGCTTATGGTCATAAAGAAGAATCTGAGTACCATTTGGAACACATCATTAAGTTAAACTTAGACTGGTCCCTCTTGGTTAAGGCTAGAGCCGTTGAGTCGTTGTAAAATTTTATTCCAAGGCTAGAAATTATGGTACAAAGTTTTTGGATGCTGAAAGACGATTATCAATTAATAATATTCATTTTTCTTTGAATAATATCCTTTACTCCAAATAAGTGGTACAGGACTTCAGAAAAAATATATATACAAGATAATTGCACATTTAACGAGCCAGATTACCGTTACGAAGCAAATTTTGGTTAATTATCTGAAGGATTTACTAATAACGATATCTGCTTGTTTTGTAAGGAGGCTTAAGCATGTCCATGGTCGGTCAAGCCAAAAGAACTTTTCAAAAAGAAATCACTGCATTTAACAATAAAAGAGTCGCTGTAATTCTTAAGAATGGAAAAAAATTTGTAGGAGAACTCAAAGGATTATCACCTGAGACTCTTACTTGTGTCTTAATAAAAGCAAAACGTGACGATGAAACTAATGAAATTCATCGTATTTGTTTAAATGGTGACCAAATCGCAGAGATTTACTTAGAAGAAGCTCCATTCGATCTTTTGGGCTTAAAAGAAGAACTGGAACAAATCTTTCGTCGTCCTGGAGACGTTAAAGTCTATGATGAAGCAGGTTTAATTGTCGTTCTTGAAAGAGTTAAAGTATCTGAAACGGGTGTTGAAGGAACAGGACCAGTTGCAGATCGTGTCCGTGCAATATTTAACCGATATGCAAGTGATCAAGCTTCAGAAGAGTAGGAATGAACATGCTAATAAATGCAGAAGTGTTTCAACTAGAGGAAGATTTTGATAATAATCTCTGGCTAATTGATTTCAGGGATGAAAAATTGGGACTAAGAGGAAGAATGGAAATACCCTCTAAGATTGTTGATTTACACGATGCTAAGAATCTTCAGATTGAAGTTGTTGCAGTTAAAAAAAAGACTCCTTCCTTAAAAGATGCCAAAGTAGCATTAAATGCAATTAACTACAGAACGAAGCCCGTAGGAAAAGAAAAGATATACTCATTTTCTTCTGGTGGGTTAACATTCCGCTTGTTCTCTGGAAAAGTCTTATCAGAATTCAAATTACCATTTAAAGAATATTTGATTATTGTACGATAAAAATATTGCTGCGCGGGGGTTTCCCAGCCAGGTCAAAGGAGCTAGGTTGAGGTCCTAGTCGTGTAGGCGTTCGTGAGTTCAAATCTCACCCCCCGCATTTTCTAAAATCCTTATTCGTGAATTAGAATCCCTCTCCTAGGACTCTTGATTTATATTAATTCGTTCACATAATTTCTTGCGGAACATTGATTCCAAGAAATTTTTATTACTTAATAAATTTATATTGAATCGAAATCCTCTCAATTGAAAAGGCTGGATTTTAGTTTTGAAAATAAATTTAAGGTTTGATTCACTGATCTATAAGCTGTATGAACGTAGGTTATGGAATCAAATTAAGGGTGGTATTGAGGAAGGAATTCACCCCACCCATGTTGCCCTAATTATGGATGGGAATCGGCGTTATGCACGTGCAAAGCGTCTTCCAAGTACTTTTGGTCATCGTCTTGGCCGTGATAAGTTGAAGGATATTCTTGAGTGGTTCTGGGATCTTGAGATTGAATATGTGACTCTATACGCTTTTTCGACTGAAAACTTTGAGAGAACAGATGAAGAAGTCACAGAATTAATGAATTTATTTGAATCAACCTTTGAGGAACTTATCGACCATCCCGAGTTAAAGAAAAGGAATGTGAAGATTAAAGTTATTGGACGAACCCATTTGCTCCCGATGAAAGTTCAACAGGCAATAAGAAGAGCAGAAACCAGTTCTGATACAGAGAAGTCTGGACCGACACTAATTATCGCAATAGGCTATGGGGGACGTGCAGAAATGATTGATGCCATGAAATCAATTGCAAAGAAAGTTGTCAATAAAGAAATGGATGTAGAAGAGATTAATGAGTTGGTGGTTGAGAGACATCTTTATACCAATGGAATACCCGATCCTGATCTCATTATTCGCACATCAGGTGAAGAACGCCTATCAGGTTTCCTTACTTGGCAATCTGTATACAGTGAACTTTATTTTGCAGATGTATTTTTCCCTGGATTCCGAAAGATCGACTTGTGGAGAGCTATCCGTACTTATCAATCTCGAAAACGACGTCATGGAAAGTAGCTATTCTACTTAAATTTATTCAAGTATACATCCGCTTAGTAGAGAGATTATCTGCTTGGTTTTCCTCAATAGGAGCTAATTGACGCTTAATCTCTTCTTCAATTGTTTGAGCATTCTGTACTAGTTCATTTGTATCAATATTGATATCTAAAATTTCGTTCAGTTTTTTAATAGTAGCTACAGCACCTAATGGATCAGGACGCTCCCTCTGGGCATATGCTAAAAGCCCTACTGCAGGAAACATACTCATATCAAGATACCCAAGCATAATGGCTAAAGGACCTGCTACGAATAAACCTGGATCAAGCAAGTTTGTTTTAACCTCTTCGTGGAATTCAGAATTCAGGTTAACTAATTGTAAAAATGCTCTTGTTGGAATGTATTGAATATCATTTTCTGAAGTCTTTAATCGAGCATCAACCCCTCCGATAAAATATGCTTCAGATAGAGATTTCTGTTTTAGTATCCATTCAGACATCCTTTCGGAAAACTCGATTTGTACATGTCGATAGGGCTGGAGGTGAGGAATAAAAATCGCGAAATCATAGTCTTCCTTTCCATATATTTCGAAAGGTAATCGCAATTGACTATTTTGAACTGATATAAATGGGGGAGCTCCACTTGACATGATAGTTGCGATTCGTTTTAATTTGAGATCTTCAATCATGTGAGAAACGGTGATATAACCAATTTCTCCTAAACCATGCCATCCAGCAATAAATCTCTTGCATTGATTAAGTACTTCTTGATCTTCATGAAAAATTTTGAACTTCATCTATTTTCCACCAAATAATCGTATTATTCAAGTCGGTCTTCCCGTGCGACATATCGTGCTCGACTTTGAATTTTTTTCATTTGTTCATAAGTTTTCTTCCCCTCTTGATATTCACTTAGATAACCTTCTAAAAATGTATTAAAGAGAATTTTTGAAGCTGGTTGGATTGCTTTTAATGTTGAATAAAAAGTAAGTATATCATCCGCTTTTGCTTCTAATTCATTTGAAATTCTACCGAGTCCGAAGTCAATTATTGAAGGTTCATCTTCTGGTTGAACAAGAACATTGAATACAGTTAAATCACCATGAATTATGTCATTTTTATGTAAAAGGCCAATCTGAGTTCCTAAATTCGAAAATATCGGATGTAATTCATCAACTGGGAGTGTATCCATTTTCTCGTACAATAATATTCCATCTAAAGATTCTAGAATGAGTGTAAAATTTCGAAGGTCAATCCCCATCAAACTCGGTACTGATACGCCTAATTTTCTTGCGCTTGTCATAACTTTAGCTTCTGATCTTAACCTTTGAAGTCTTATCCGTTGATCAATCTCTGGGTGTCGATAAGACTTTGGAATTCGCTGTTTAATTGTAATTACTTCTTTGAGAAATGTCCCCTTGAATATTACGGCCTCTGCCCCCTTAGCAATTCTTTCTGCCTGAACTAGTTTCATGAAATCCACCCTACTTGAACTTGGTCTGTTCTCCATCTCGGTTTAACTTGACTTTCTTGAATAGGAAGGATTTCTCCTGTGTTTAAAAGATGAGTTCCTGCGAATGCGATCATCACTCCATTATCACCTGCTAAATTGCGCGGAACGACATAAAATGATGAATCTTGTTCATCAGCAACTTTTTGAATTACTTCCTGCAAATGTGCATTAGCTGCTACCCCCCCTGTTAATAGAACTGATTTTTTCTTAGTACAAGAAAGAGCTCGTTCAGTAGCTTCAGCAAGTATTGCAAATGTGTATTCTTGAAAAGAATAACAAATATCAGCAGTTGAATGCTTTGGTATTAGTTTCTTAGCAGCAGTTACCATACCAGAGAATGAAAAAGACATACCTTTTATCGTATAAGGGAGAGGTAAAAGCTCCTGCCCTGTTTGTGCTTGCTTTTCTATATGAGGCCCCCCAGGATGTGGTAAATTCATTTCTCTCCCTAAAGTATCTAATGCGTTTCCAATCGCAATATCCAGAGTTTCTCCTAACACACGATACCGTCCGTTTAAGAACGTAATTAATTGTGTGTTTCCTCCACTTACATAAAGAACCAAAGGATCATCTGCTGGAGTTATAGTTCTTCCTAGTTCAACATGGGCAATACAATGATTAACTCCAAGAAGAGGGATTCCGAGTCTTAAAGAAATAGCTCTAGCAACAGTAGCGGTTGTTCTTAGACATGGACCTAGGCCAGGTCCTTGAGAAAATGCTATTCCATCTATTTTATCAATTCCAAAAGGTAATCCCTTGAATGTATCACCGATAAGTTGAGGAAATTCTTTTGCTAGATAAATTGCGGCTTCCCGAGGGTGAATTCCTCCCTGGGGTGGAAAGTAAGTTGAAGACGTATTAGCAATAATTTCTTTGCCTTTGATTACCGCTACCCCAGCTGTATGAGCTGTTCCTTCTAATCCCAAAATGATTGGTTCGGAAGGTGTCATACTAAGGTCAAAGTTTAAAATTAGAACTCTGTGTATCCACACAACCCACAAGACTTTCTATCTTTGTGTTTAGCTAAAAAAGATCCTTTGCATCTTGGACAAAATTTATTGGTTCTGCTAATTGTACCTTTCTTATAATCGACTTTGTAATATGATTGAACTGCTTTTCTACGAATCGGCATTGTTTAATCCTCTTTTTGATCATCGGCAATGATTTTATTTCTTTTGAGACGGAACTTGGGCTCGAAAACAGACACATCCTCGGCCTTATCATAACAATGTACAATTAATTGTGATTTTGGTTCTCCAAAATGTCCGACGATTTCCTGGATTACAACACGTTCGAGATCAAAGTTCATCTGTGCCGCTATCTTTGATCGGACAGCTTCTCTGGTGGGTGTGATCTCCCCAAGATGAGTAATAAGGGCCTTGACCTCGTTTCGGCCAATTAAGGGATTATGTTTTTCTTCAGTAATCGTGATTTCCATTTATGTATTCCTCATGAAATTCGAATTTATTTAGTATATCTTGCACTTCATCCTTCAGGGCGGAAGTTATCAATGCTACCACAAGGCCTTCTTCAGTGGTTATAGGAGGTTGTCCATAAATAACAACACTTCCAAGAGGTAGGAAAATTATCGCTGGGATAATTAATAGATCCTCTTCACCGTCAATCCTTACTGCTATGCGGCAATTGTTGGAAGTACAAAAAGCTATTGCATTTTTGATTTCAGATTTCGCACTCTCTAAGATCCATTCTTTTGGATTAAATGCATTATACATGGAATAGGATTCGAGATCTAAAACGATGTTCTCTGTTCGTTGAGTTTTTTCATCATAAATTATGATATTGGGATAAAATCCTTGGATAAGAAGAGATTTTGCACACACATCACCAATAGCAACAGTTAATCCTGTATTTATACTATGAATATATTCGATTGCCTTCTTGGCTGAAACTGAATGCTCTCCAGTAAACAATTGGCCTATCGGGGCTCTAAGCGACTCTCGTAGGGTAACTGGGAGTTTATATCCCAAAATTGATTCCTCAACGGACTTTGATTGCATATTTGCCTGGACGACTAATGTTTAATCTTCGTGCAATCTTACTATCTTTTGGGTCTCGGATGATAACCATTCCTACGAAACTTTTTGATAAATGGTTGTGCGTCTTACAGATTGGGCAAACTTCCTCTCCATGAACAATACTATTACACTTTTTGCAGGCCTTGATCTTAACCATTTATGCTGCCTCCTTTTTTTCTTCAATCCAGCTTTTAAGACCCAATCCCTCACCTTTCATCGTTACTGCAATTTTCATACTCACATGATCGACAGTAGCAGTAATTATTTTTCCACGAACCAGATCACCAGGTCTAATCGTCCTACCTGATTCTCTTCCTACAAGTACTCCTGAAGAACGAGAAGACATTTGAAAATACTCGTCGGCAATTTGACTGATATGTGCTAAAGCGTCAGTACACCCTATTCGCATGAAAAATCCAAATTTGGTGGTTTCAACAACTTCACCTTCCGCTACTTCGTCGTCAAGAGGACGAAAGGTGATCGCTTCATATTCTACATCGTGAAAGGTTGCTCCATCTCCAGGTACAATGCGACCAGGAGAAATTTCACTCACTGCCAATATTGCGACGATCATTCCTACATCTCCTCCAATTGTCGTTTCATTCTTCGTTCTTGAGATATCAAGAATAACCTCTTCTAGTGGTTGGCCAAATCTGTTGGGGGGAATTCGTATTGTTTCACGGATCTGAGTCATATAATACATGTATCCAGTACCTCTTTCCACTGACCTTAGTCCAGCTATACCGAAAATAGAATCATTAAAGGTTTTATTCATTGGATTATTGAGTCTTTCCAATTACCTGTTAGTTTCGAGAATTGAATAAAGTAATAAAAAAAAGAAAAAAAGGGGAGGATGAATATTTCAGGGGAGTTTGAATTTTATTCATCGTCAATGTCGAAAGTTATCGCTGATTTTCGTGAACTTTTCCTATAAGCCCAAACAAAAGCGACGAAAAGTAACGCACCGACAGCTGCTAAAGTAATCTGAAGATTTCCATCGCCAGTAGATTGGACTAATAGCGGAGCTAGGATAAGACTAATCAAATTGATTACTTTTATCATAGGATTCAATGCTGGCCCCGCAGTATCCTTTAAGGGGTCACCAACAGTATCTCCAACAACAGCAGCTTTGTGACGTTCTGATCCTTTTCCTGTATTTTTCTCTATATCTCTAACTTCATCTTCAATCGTTTTCTTGGCATTATCCCATGCTCCACCAGCATTAGACATGTAAACTGCAAGTAATTGTCCACTGACAATAATACCCGCCTGGAAACCACCAAGAACTTCGACTCCAGACCCGATCAATTCTGCTGTATTAACACCAGGAATTTCAACAGCTCCAAGGGCAATTGAGAAGAATATTGCCATGAATATGGGTACGCTGACGGCGATGATAGTCAGACTGATTAGCTCCCTTTGTGCAGCAGCTGTTACAATCTTCACAACATTCCCATAATCTGGTTTCTTGGTTCCTTCCATAATTCCTGGAACTTTAAATTGCCGACGAACTTCTGCAATTGTTTGACCAGCAGCTCGATTTACAGCCCTAATATTAAAAGCTGAGAAGATCCAAGGAAGAGCTGCACCAAGAAGAAGTCCAACAAAAACAGCGGGAACGTTAATACGTAATCCAAACCGAAGAGGACTGTCAATGCCTAGGTTATCAGCAACAAGTCCGACATCTATAACAAAAGATGCAAATAGACTTACTGACGCAATAACAGCGGAAGCAATAGCGATTCCTTTAGTAATTGCCTTTGTAGTGTTACCAACAGCATCCAATTCCTCTAAGACATGTCGCGACTCTTTGTCCATACCTGTCATTTCAGCGATACCTTGAGCATTATCACTTATTGGTCCAAAAGAGTCCATTGCGACATTATTTCCTGTATGGGAAAGCATGCCTATACCGATCAGCGCAATTCCATAAAGAATAGCTGTTCCAATCTCTTTTGGGGCAACAGTAATGTTATTAGCTAATCCATCAATAAGAGGTAATCCAGTATTGCCGGGGAGAATCGCATAGGTTATAATTGCAAAAACGAAGGAAACACAGATAGCAACAACAGCCCAAACACTACTTTCATATCCTAATGCTATACCACTAAGAATGGTAGTAGCTGGGCCTCCGTCTGTAGATTCAAATACCTCAACGACTGGTCCACCAGCTTTTGCTGTGAATCGAGCAGTGATAGGGTTGAAAGAGACTGCTAGCAAAACTCCAACAGCGATAAGGAAACCGAGTCTCCAATCACCTGCATAAAATGTTGCAAGGAATAATGATGTTATTATAGTGATAGCACTAGAAATCTCATAAGATTGAAACATAGCTTTCTCTGCATCTGGAGTCTTCCATAACGCGACAGCATAAGTACCTACAATTGAACTGATAACACCCACAGCTCTAACAATTAGAGGAAACATGATCCACACAATTCGTCCATCGAGTTCAAATAGAACCAGTCCTAGTATTAAGGATGAGACAATAGTAACTTCGTATGATTCGAAAATATCTGCAGCCATACCTGCACAATCACCAACATTGTCCCCAACCAAATCTGCAATGACACCAGCATTCCTTGGGTCATCTTCTGGAACATCTTTTTCGACTTTACCAACAAGATCTGCCCCAACATCAGCTGCTTTCGTATAAATTCCTCCTCCAACTCGCATGAATAGAGCTAATATAGTTCCTCCGAAACCAAACCCTAACAATGCATCTGGAGCGGCTGTTCCGAAAATTATGAAAATCATTGTTCCACCAAGTAGTCCAAACCCGTCAGTAAGCATACCTGTTACTGTACCAGCATGATATGCAACAGAAAGAGCTTTGCTGTATCTTTGATCAACATCTAGCTGATTTCCATCTTCATCTGTCGCTTTAGCAGCAACTGCTGCGACCCGCAGATTTCCTTGAACTGCGATACGCATTCCAAATTGGCCAACCATCATTGAAAATGATGCTCCCATAATGAAAGCGATAGTACGACCTATAGCAATGATTAAGGTTGGATCGGCTAAATAATAAAACTCATCTTTAGCTGCTTTGGTTGGATGTACCAAGTATACACTGAAAAATAGTGCAACGGTTAGAATAAGTACGATAGGAAGAATGGTTTTTAGTTGGCGCATCAAATAAGCATTTGCTCCTTCATTGATAGCTTCCCATACTTGTTGCATTTCCTCTGATCCTTTATCATGGCTTAAAACATCTTTACGAAGCCACCATGAATAGATAAAGGAAATAATAGCAACAATGATTACAACACCAAGGGTTGCTTGTTCAATGAATTCTAAATCTAAAAAAGTTGTAAACACTGTTTTCACCTTATATTTTGATTAAAAAGAGTTCATTTACTACGAATTCATTCGACCTGTGTTAAGAATCAGGTCTTTTCTTAGTATGAAGCAATTTTTAGCTTAGGTTAATAAAAAATGTCAATGTTATTACACTACTAAAAAGAGAATCATAAATTCAGTGAGGTTATTACGAGATGTAGATATTTATTCGGTAGATATTCTCAATGCAAATTTCGTTGAGGGATCAGAAAAGTTGTTTATATATGAAAAAGGTAAAAATTACTAAGTAGTTCAATCTCTACAGAGATTTAAGATCATAAGATATCGAGATATTACATCTTCTTCCTTACAGTAGTTTCTTAAGCCCCAATATAATTCCTCCCAAATAATAAGAAATCATTAGATTTGAAAATTGGTTTAGGATTCGTGCAATAAAATGACTGAAAAAACTTTATTGGTTATTAAACCAGATGCGGTACAAAGAGGGCTCATAGGCAAAATTATTTCCCGTATAGAGAGAAAGGGCCTAAAGATAATTGCTCTTAAAATGATGATGTTAACAGATGATTATGTAGACAAACTCTATGACATTCATGTTGATAAAGTATTCTATCCGCTTTTAAATTCTTTTATTACTTCCGGACCATTAGTTGCCATTGCAATTCAAGGGAAAAACAGTGTCAAAGTAGTGAGAAAATTAGCTGGTGTCACTAATTCACCAGAAGCTGAACCTGGAACCATCCGCGGTGATTATGGAAATGATTTAACAAAAAATATTCTCCATTCATCGGATAAACCAGAAAGAGCCTTGTATGAGTTAGGTGTATTATTTCAAGAAGAAGACTATGTATCCTATGATCTTATTAACGAACCATGGATTGAGTAACCTTATAATATGAGAGGGTTTAGATGAAAAGACGTGCACCCTATAAACGGATAAAAATTCAAACCATCACTAGTTCAGAGGTTATTAAAGACAATGAAGAACGTTGGCGATTAAGAACTTCAGATGGATCAAGTTTATTTCGAATATGGATGGTAGGAGTAATAACAGAGAAATATGAGGGGCAAAACAACTATCTTGGATTAAAAGTCGAAGATGGAAGTGGAGGAATATTGGTAAAGTCTTGGGATGGACAATTAGAGTCGTTTTCTCAATGGGATAAGGTCGAGATCCTTGGACAGGTGCAAATATCTGAGCAAGATGAGAAAATTGATGTTTTTATTACCCCTGATATAATAGAAGATATTATGGATGATAATTGGTTTATTTATCATCGATTGAAGATAGTTCAACAGGGTCGTCATACTGATTCAGAAATCACTGTAAAATCTGCAGTCGTTGAAGGAATTGATCTTGGAGTAGCGTCTTTAGAAGATTTAAAGATCAAACTTAAGAAATTAGTTAAGCAATTAGATAAAGGTAGTGGCGTCACAATGGATGAAGTTATGGCAAAATTACCAAAAATTGATGAAGCTCAGATTTATGATGCAATTACTGAGTTATTAGAATCTGGTGAGTTTTTTGAACCCCAAGTCGGGATATATTCAATTGCGTTTGAGTGATATTTTTTTCTAAGGTCTATTCCATTGAAATACATAATAGCGAATCTGTTGATCTGAAAGAACAGTAGCAATTACATATCTTTTCCTCACAGATGTTGCTAATCGACCTGCTCTAACAAGATCAATTGGTTCTATAGTAGATTCTTTCGGGAATATAGAAACAAGAAATGGCGCATGATCAATGCCTGGCCCTCTACGATATACAGAAAAGTCAGTTCCGAATTTAAGACCGGGGCGTACAATATATCTTTTATTCCGTAAATCCTTGTACACTGTGTAAAGATCCTCAAATTTTGCGAATCGATCTTGGCAGATAGATAAGAAATCAGAATAAGAAATTTCCTTTTCCCCCTCATTGATTTTTATAGTGTTATTTTCTAGTAGAAATGCGGCTTCTAGCAACGTTAGTTCCAGAGGTCTTTCAAATCTCGGGGATTTCGGTTTTCTTATCCCCACTGGTTTTCCAAAATACCCCAACTGATAAATTTTACTTCCTTGCTCGTGATTCCATACGATAACATGCTTGTCAACTAATTGAGCTGGCACGGGAGTTTCCATTTTCTTGCCCTAGATTCTTCATCCTTCAAAAAGTGATTAAGACTTTCTTCGATTAAATCTTGGTGCGATGAGTCGTAGAGTAAGTACAATGTTAAGAACTATTAGTACAAGTAAGAAAGTAACAGCAGAATTGAAATTTTCTAATGAGAAGTCTTCTTCTAATTGATTTACCACAATATAAACTGAATTACTGTAAGCTAAAAACTCTGTATCCACAAGATCTGATATTCGATAATATACTTTAGCAGAATGTAGTTCATATTCTCCAACAGATAAAGCAGTAACAATATAACTAAATCTCCGTGTTTGGTTGGGTTCGATCCAGCTGTAAGTGAGTTCAGTCAACCCTGTTGTTTTAAATACCCAAGGAGAATTCAAAGTGTCAATAAAAGTAATGTTATACGCTGTACTATTTCCAAAGTTAGTTATCGTAATTGTTACAACAAATGATTCATTTAATGTTACTTCTGAGTTATCAACATCTTTAGTAACAAATAAACTAGGATACAAATCAGAAACACTGGTTGTTCCTGATGGAGAAGCCTGAACTTGCGTTAACATATAATTAAAGCAAAGAATTGTAAAAACAACGCTTATAACTATCATTCTACCAAGTTGAGACCTTTTAGACACAGTCCACATTAATATCACCTAAAATAGGTATAATTATCCCCATTTTGTTTATCTTGTTAAATCTTAGTACTTAACAAAAGATTCTTGTTTTAAATACCTACCCTCCCTTTTTATGTCAAATTCATTATTTAACAAACATTTTCTGTTTTTTGGAGGAAAAGGAGGTGTTGGAAAAACTACAATGGCTGCAGCAACAGCTATTCGTGCTGCTGATCTAGGTCATAATACATTATTAGTTTCAACTGACCCAGCTCACTCTGTATCAGATAGTTTAGACCAACAAATAGGTGGGGACGATTATATTAAGGTTAATAATGTGGAGAATTTATGGGCAATTGAATTGAATACTGATCAAGCAATGAGCACCTATTCTGAAATGATAAGTCAACAGGATCCTACTGGAGCTTTTAATGAGTTATTAGGAGATGGTGATCCTAATGCGTTATCCCCACCTGGTACTGATGAAACGGTTGCCTTCATTCAGCTATTGGAATTCATACAGAATCCAGAATATGATATAGTTGTCTTTGATACAGCCCCAACTGGACATACATTGAAACTCCTCCAATTACCAGAACTAACCCAAAGCTGGTTATTCCGACTAATTAAAATGCGTCGTCGCCTTGGAGGCTTGCTGGGTGGATTTAAATCTCTTTTTGGTGGCGGATCAGATCTTGATGAACAGGATGCATTTGATAAACTGGAAGAACTGAGAGATCAGGTCGAAATTGCGAGAACTCATCTGAGCAACAATGAGGAGACTGAATTTGTAGCAGTTACGATTCCTACTGTAATGGCAATTTGGGAAACAGAAAGATTAATTCGTGCATTATTTGAAGTCGCCTTTCCGATTACTCGAATTTATATTAATCAACTACAACCAGAAAATCTTGGCTGTAATTATTGTAAGAATCGATATAACGAACAACAGAAGAGTGTTGGAAAGATTAAGGACCTGTATGAAGAATTTGATTTATATGAAATACCTACGTTTGAGTATGAAATTAGAGGTATTGATCGCCTTAGAGAACTGGCCGATCTAGTTTACGGAGAACAGAAATAAATCTGGGAAGTTACTTTATTTTTCTTCATCCCAGCCTTTGCGGATTCTTGAGAATGCTTCTTTAAGTTCCATATTCATTTGGGCTTTTAAACTCATGGGAGAAGGACGAGCTTGAGGTGCTGGTGCTTGTGGACCTCCCATTGGCGTACCGACTGATGGTGGAGCTAAACCAGGAGAAGGAGGAGCAGGAGATTGCCCAGGTAGCGGTGGAAGACTCGATGGTGATGGTATAGCTGCAGGAGTTTCTGATGAGGGATTAGCTGTCATTGGAGGAGGAAAAGCAGACGGTTGAGCCTGTACTGGTGATGGAGGTGTTGGAAATGAGGGAGGTGTTGGTAAACTTGGTGGAGGGGTGCTTGGAGGTGTTGGTGCAGTCGATGGTGCTGTTGGTTGAGTAATAGGAGGTGATGGACTTGGTGTTGGAGCTGACAGAGGAGGGGACGCCGCAGGTTGTTGAGAAACTTGACTGATTTTATTACTAAGTTCTGCGTATTTTCGTTCCAATTCATCAACAATTTCTGCTAATTGTGACACAAATACAAAGAATTTTTTTGTTACAGCGATCAGCGTATCGACATTTTGGGATTGATTATCCCCAAAGAATTCATCTAAATTGGTCAAAGTGTAAACCTACATTGATTTTCTAAGATAATATTTCATATAGTCAATCACTGAATCACTTATAAGAAGTTTCTTTTTCAATTAGGGATTTCATATAATCGATTATTAAACAAGTATCTCTTGTTTCTTTCACATCATGTGTCCGAATAATGTGAGCTCCGTTGTTGATAGCGATAGAGGTAGCTGCTAATGACCCCCATAATCGATTATTTGGTTTTTTTTCTATTATAGAACCAATAAAAGATTTTCGTGAAATTCCCACTAAGATAGGCTGGTTAAGTTTCCTCAATTTGTCCAACTGCTGAATGATAAGGTAATCGTTCTCTGTTTTTCGTTCTGGAATCCAGCCTCCCAGCCCAGGATCAATAACAATATTCTTTCGTGATATCCCTGCATCAAGTGCCAGATCAATGCTTTTTTGTAGTTCTATCAGAATATCAGTAATTTCAAAAACATCTCCAGGTTGACTCTGGCATGCCATTATGGTTACCGAAGCATTGAATTCCGATATTGTTTTTGCCATCATTACATCTGCTTTTAATCCTGATATATCATTGATCATTGAAGCACCCGAATTTAAGGCAAATTCTGCAGTTTTATGGGATTGTGTATCAACAGAAATTGGAATCTGAGAACCTATTTCTTTTATACTTTCGAAAAATTTCCGTAATCGTTCTATTTCCTTAGATTCCGAAAAATCTTCAACAGAATCATAAATGAAAGAGGGGGCACTCGATATGGCACCGACGTCAATAATATCAGCCTTTTCTGTCATAAATTCTATAATCTTTTTCTGAATGGTATTTGAAGATTCTGTGATGCTTCCTCTGTAAAAAGAAGCAGGTGATAGATTCAAAACTCCCATTATTAAGGTTTTATATCCATCTCCATATGAAATCTCTCCAATTTGACCTTTAATTCTCATGAATTCCAACCTCTTTCTTATGATTTTTTCCAGAGAGGACCTATATAGATGCAGTTCAATGGATCCATTTTCATCTGCTCATTATTCTCATAATTATTTTTTATTTCTTGAATGGGTAATTCTTTAAGCCCTTTTACAATAACAATTGGTATCTTTTCATTTGATTCCCCCATTAATATTTCTGCACCACAGACAAGGTTATCCGCGAGAGCTCTTGTTGTTATGTGCATTTCTCGATTGAATAAATCCTTGGTTCCCCGATCATCAATAATTGGTGAAAAACCTGAAACTCCTAATGCAAAACCTGATGTTCCTCTACGTAGAGGATGAGTTTTTGAATCCGCAATTATCACTCCGATTGATACAGAAAAAACTTTTTGGAGTTGCAATCGAATTTTATTTGCAAATTCGACAGGATCTTTAGGTAAAGTTATATAATATTCAGTTCCGCCTGAATTACTCTGATCCACGCCTGCATTGGCCTGAAGAACTCCATTTTTTAAAGCAAGTACTGCACCTGGAACAGCTCCAACAATTTCATCAGCTTCACGGAACACTAACTCTACAAAACGAGGATCGAGTTTAGATTTCTCGGCTAAGGGAAAAACATCTTCTCTAACTTCTTTAATATCTGAAATTTTGATCTGACATCCTTCTACGGTAGAGATAATTTTGCTTGCAATGATTATGATATCATTTTCTTCTAGCTTACATTCGTTTGTTTCTAATGCGAATTTCACGAATTCAACTATATCTCCATTATTTGCAGTTAAAATTTTCGTCTGGATTCCAATAAATTCAATCCTCATTGATTTTCGCTTCCTACACTCTTAAGCTTGCATTATTCCTTATTTTAGCTATTCAGACTGTCCGCTCTGAACCATATGTAAGTACCTGTTTACTTTTTGTTAAAGATTAAGATAAAATTAATTTAACTCTTCCTATGACAAAGATCGTTAACATTCTGGTACTTAAAACAGACAATCTTTTAAGGTCACGATAGAGGTAGTTCATAAATCATTGAAAATGAACAAGATAACGCTTCAAACGAAGAAAAAATGAAAAAGTGCAATTCATTTTTTTTGAACATAATTTTATTTGTAACTGCATAGAAAAGTATGGAGATCAGAAGATGTCAATGGAAGATCGTGCTAAATTTGGAATTCCGCTCTTAGATGACGCCTTAGGCGGAGGTGTTCCTCGTGGATCCATAATATTGGTTGAAGATGAAGTAGGAATAAATACAGAACATATTCTCGTACAGTTTTTATCTGAGGGCTTAAGAACAGGTGAATATGGATATATTCTATCAACTGAACACTTATTTTCTCACTATTCCCCTCTCTTTGTCCCGTATAATATTTCTGAAGTAACCTTTGAAACAAAGCGACTTGTATTTCTTGATGCATTTTCAAATCCATTTGGTTATTCTGAAGGTAGGCCAAGCACAGCAGGAGAAAATGTAATTCGTGATATTACCCAACCCCGACAAGTGACTGATCAAATCAGAAGAGCCTTATTACATGTTCGTTCCCAACCAGTTCGCGGCGTTCTGGATTCGTTAACTACAATTTTACTCGTATCAGAAACTCTTAAGGCCCCGATGGCTTTCCTCCAACACAAAATCGCTACCGACAAAGAAATGGGAATTGTTAGCATTCTTACTCTTCACAGAGATGTTCATTCTCCTCGTATTATTCAAGCAGTAGAGCATTATTGCGATGGAGTTCTCAGATTAACAAAAGAATCTTCTGAAGGCAAAGACCTTACTTCCGCTGATATTCTCCAAATAATAAAGGTTCCTGGAATGTCTCTCTCTGAATTAGAAAACACCCAATTTTCATTTCAGCCCAGTCCAGGTCATATTGAACTATCTCCTATCTTATGAAATATTATTAAGAAAGTGATGTGACAGAAATTCCAGTAAAGAAAAGTTGTGACGTAGAAGGATGCTCCAAAGAGAGTAAAAAGACTGTATCAAGGGAAAAAGCTGGCGCTGCAATCAAAGAAGCTGGTTTAAATTTATCAGTTAGAGATAAGGTAACAAAGGCTCATTTATGTGCAGATCACTACAGAAAGATAAAGAAGAAGCTAAAAAAAGATCGTGAGATTGATCGCCTTCGTTGGGGTTAGAACCTTTCTAATATTAGTAGAATAAGTTAATAGAGTGGGGAAATCAAAGAAATTTGATTTCCATGGCATCATCTGGACATGCTGCAACACAGTCAAGACAATTTGTACAATGTTCACTTCTTACTTTTTCAGGTGGATGAGCTAAAATACGAACTCCCATCGGACACACATCTTCGCAGATACCACAATGTGTGCACTTTGAGATATTTCTCCCAACTCCGATCATAGAATGTTTTCCTATTTGGCCCATGATTATTCCTACGGGACAGAACCACCGACACCAACCCCTAGGTATGTAAACAATGAGAATTAACCCACCAGCAAAAATCAAAAAGCGAATCCAGAAGAAAATATCTACTTGAGCAATGGTATTAAGACTAAGGAACGTGTCAATACTTCCCCAGTAGAATAATATTGGAATCACTGTGAAAAGGAAGGTTGCTGGACTTAGTGCAGTCCATGGTTGTTCAGAAAAAACACCAAATGAGGCTCTGACTTGCTCAGTATCACCCAATCCGACTCCCACACCAATGACGACTGAAACTAAAACTGTCCCACCCATAAGAAATTCTCCAATCTGACGTAAACTATCGTTAGTATCCTTTGTTGGTTCATATTTATTCATTCTTGAGGTTAAGAATCCAATTATATCTTGGAATAAACCGAAAGGACATCCCCATGAGCAAAACATCCTTCCAAATATAGCTCCAATGAGAAAAAATGACGCTAAAGGTATTAAAGGTATAATAGCCGTCGTTAACATGCGTTGAAGGAGATCAAATGCTCCTTCGGAAGTGGTGAATATTGTTTTGGGCATCACAACAGGTAATACTAGCCAGGTTGCTCCAATGAGAAAAAATGATAGATTCATCAGTAGAAACATAATAAATTGAACAAAAATCCTTAGAAGACGGAGTTTTGTTAGATTTGCCTTGTCTTTCTTGTGCCATGTCATTTTGATCGCCTAAGGAGTTGGAATACCTGCAAGTGCACTTGACGTAATATCTACTATTAAATCGGCAATATCTCCAAATTGACCTTCTGATATTGCTGTAGCAAGAAGAATAATTCCAATACTAAAGGCAATGAAGGCTTTTGCATTACTTTTCATTTCTAAGATTCCTCGTATGAATTATTAGAGTTAATACTGGCTTTCTCTGACGAGTTCCGACATTTTTTCACTCACCGATGAGGTATTATTAAGTCTTGACTTAACAATATAAAGTATAAAAATCACCTGTATCTTTAGTTAGAATCCCCAATCGCGACTTTTACTAAATCCATAGGCAACTGTACGCACATCATTAATACGTTTTAGTTTTGAAGGCATTTTCAAAGCTTTAATAAGTAAAATAATCTTTTGTAGACTTGATATCGTAGTTATATCCCAGCCATTAAGTAATGAGCCGAATGCATCAATATCTGAAGGTGAAAACTTGGAATATAAGATATCATGTGCTTCTTGAATCACTGGATCAGAATATGGAAAGGAATTCATGAGATTTTGATATTCAGAAAGGAACTCTTCATCAAATTTTTGAGATTCATGAGCTTTGATTGCAGTGTCGCCTGCAAGCATCCCTGTGTGAATCCCAATAGCAATCCCACCATAGAAGATTGAATTTGTCATCCCTGCAGCATCCCCTGCAACTAAATAGTTATCACAATATCTTTTTGGGATAGGACCACTAGCAGGTATAATTCCAGCAATTTCCTTTACTATCTTGCTATTTTTAATATTAGCGTTATTTAAATTATTTATAAATTCATCAAGAATCTCTTTCGGTCTTGAAGCCGTATCAGCGACAATTCCTACATTTGTATGTGCTTTTTTAGGAAAAACCCATCCATAGTGCATTTTAGGGAACTTTCTAAAATCAAAATAGAAATCCAGTGCATCAGTATGTACCCCCTCAATTTTGTATTCCATTCCCTGTACATATTCTGTGGGTGGAGTTAAACCCATCATTTGCACACTGTGAGCTGAAGGTCCATCACATCCAATGACTAGTGGGGCAGAGAAAGACTCTTTTTGGGTTTTTACTTCCAATTGTTGCTTTTTACGATCAATCCCAATGACTTGTGAATTTAAGTGGATTGTTGCACCCAGCTCTTTTGCTTCTTTAGCCATAAGCTGATCGAACAGGGGGCGATTAATTGTCGCTATATTCAAATTAGAGGTGGCCACGCCCGTTGTACCAAAAAAAAACCTTTGTGATATCACTTCACGTTCAACAAAAGGTTTTTCTTTTTGTAATTTCAGCATTGAAGAGTTTATATCCTTGGAAATAGGTGGCATATTCGCTAAAGTTAATAATTTCTCTTTTGAAATTCCTTCACCACAAGCTAGTGGATTCCCAATTTCTGAATGTTCCTCTAAAACCAAAGCACTTAAATCACTGTTTTTTGAAATTGTAATTGCGGTAGACAGTCCTGTTGGCCCGCCACCAATAATTATGACATCAAAGGGTTTCAATATCGAATTTCTCCACAGTACAATCGAAGTTTGTTTCCCTAAATGTACTTTTTTCTCTTACCTTTTCGGATACTCAAATTTTACTTAGAGAAAATTAACATATTCAGAACAAATATAGCAAAAATATTCATGATTTTTCCTTAAATTGGTTTTATTATGTCACCCTCATCCATGAAAATCGGAAAATGCACCATTAAGACACAAGGTAAAGTACTAGTTCAATTAAAAGGAATAAACTTACCTAAAATCGGATCCAAAGCATTTGTCTCAAAAGATGGGAAATCAAAACCCCTTGGGGAAGTAGTGGAAGCAATTGGATCAACTCAAAGTCCATGGATAGTTATATCTGCAAATAAAAAAGCCTTCCAACACGTCCAAATTGATGATGAGATATTCACACAAGATAAAATAAAACGAAAAAAATCAAAAAAATATCTGGATCGGAAGAAACGAATTAGAGAGGAAAGATATAAGCGTAGTTAAGATTGCCCAAATATTGAAGAAGCCTTCATTATTGGCGTTCTAATATATTCTCGTATAGAATAGTAAGAGGAGACATTAATGGCTCGATCACAAAAACGATCTGTTCGTAAACCTAGCGGTGGACGATATCATACAGCAATAAAAAAGAAAAAACGGGATCTTTCCCGCCCACCTGCACTCACAATTCTTGGTGATCAAAGGAGGAAGTTAATAAGAACACGCGGGGGAAATCGGAAAATTCGTCTGCTATCACATAAATACGCTAATCTTTCGAATCTGGACAAGAAAACATCAGAAAATGTTGAAATTCTAGATGTTGAAGCCAATCCTGCCAACAGAGATTTTGCTCGCCGAAAAATTATTACAAAAGGAGCAATAATACAGACCGAGAAGGGGAAAGCTCGTGTAACTTCTCGGCCTGGTCAAAGTGGTACTGTTGACGCAATCCTAATGGAATAGGTATCATTGGCTTGAACCAACATACGTGATTAGCTATTTCTAGAAAAAGGGAGGAACGCTGTCTGTTTTTGGTATTACAGATTTAAAAACCTAATTACTCTTTCGATTTTTTCTCTTCATCTCTTCTTTCGTTGACCCTTTTTCTTAGAAAGCGCATACTTAACATGTATAAGCCGAGGATGATTAGAATAAATCCTAAGAGTATTAGAAAGAAGAGATTTAAATCATCTTCAGCCCATGAAACTAATCCTGCTCCAAGTAATATGTAGAATAAAACTCTGGGAATGGTTCCTATTACCGTTGGGATAAAATAATTCCAAAAACTTATTCGAGTAAATCCAGCTCCATAAGACACCGCATCAAAGGGGATAAATGGAGCCAATCGTCCAATTAAGACAAACCAAAACCCACGCTCTTCAATTAGATCAAGGAAATATTCCGAATCCTCATCAATAAACCGGGCAAGAAAATTAGCTAATCGTGATAGCAAGGAATTCTTCTGATCAGGTTCAGAATCAGAATCCCCTCCTTTATTACCATACACATCAACGACTTTTCTCTGTAATATTGGCTGTACTCCCCTTGCTATATAAAATGCAATTACTGCTCCTAGTAATGAGCCAATAGTTCCTCCTACGAAAGCTAAAATCAATCCTAGATCATCGAATCTCTCATAGAATCCATATCCGGCTGCGGTAAGGACTGCTTCTGATATAATTGGAGCTACAATAGCTTGAAACACCATAGCAAATATTAATCCCCAGACTCCAAATGTATCAACTAAATCTAAGAGAATTTCATTTAACGAAGTCCAGATAAAAAGGAAAAAGTCAAAAACGGGATCTAGTAGTGCTAAGTACAAAAGTTGTGTCATAGAATACCTCAAATACATTTTCTAAAGCAGAGACATCGGAAATATACAACTGCAGCAGTCTTAGTATGTTAATATAAACACTTCAGAAAAGAAACATTTATCATTCACACATATTCTAATATAAGTACATGGAACGATAAGGAGCACATAGCAAAGAAATGATTATTCTCAGGGTGAGGCAATAATTTGGAGTCCGAAAAATTAGAATTGCATGAGGAAGTCTTTAGACGTAGATCAAGACTTGATATGGAACATGAAATCGAGGATTGGTTATCTTTAAAGAATTTTCCAGACGAAACCAGAGTTAATCTTTCATTAGCTGGACGTCGGTTCGTATTCCAACATAGTAGGATGCAAAAAGCGTTAGGCCCTGTTGTAAGCAGAACTCAATGGTCTCGGTATCGTTCAAATCCCGAGATGACGATTCCACTATCAACAATACGTATGTTAGTAGAGAACGAGCGAGAACTGTTCATGACATCGTTCACAGTAACAAGTATTGGAAATAAAAAAAGTCAACTCCCTATAAAGCTCCCTGTAAAGACAAAGAGTAATTCTTTAGCTAAACTACTTGGATTACTCACATTATCGAAGAATGTATTTCAAACTGGAACGTACCAAACGGATCAAAGAGGAAAAATCGAAAGTTTTATTGAAACATTTGATTCTGTGTTCGATGTCAATCTTTACCCTGATGGTGAAATTGCACAGAATCAACGTGGATTCTATGTAAAAATTCCAGTTCATCTTTGTTCCGCAATAGTAAAAGCATTTACTGGAGAATTTCAGAATAGTTTTCCCCAGATAATTCTTTCTGTTTCCAAATGTAAGGATGAACAAGATATTTTAGATTTTGTAACAATGTGGTTGAAGTTTTCCCGATTATACAGATTTGAGGGGGACGAGGAAAATCTCTTTATGTTTCGATATAACGATGAGACACGTGAAATTGCTAAATTGATTGAAAAACTGGGTGTTAGGTATGAAACAGCATCAATCTGGGATCGGGGCAGTGTAGTTCCAGTTTATCGCATCCCTAACGTTGCTGATAATAAGGTCATTTTGAATACTGCTTCCATAGTAAACAGATTGAAAGACAAAATAGTTAGTCAGGAAGCGCGTATAAAGGAATTAGAAGCGATTAAAGATGACTTGGAAACCGAGCTTGAAGGTACAACACAAAGTTCACACGAAAAGCTTTCTTGGTCTAGAGCAATTGATGAACGGTTAGCTGAAGATTTATCTGAAAAATTATTGGAATTTGAGAGAATATTACTTGATACTAGAAGGGAAAATGAAGAATTAAAGAACTTATTACGAGAAGGAGGAACTATTTCTCCTGAAATATTAGCAGAAAGCTCTGACAGTAAAGTAATAACATCTGATATTGCTAATCTCCGTGAAGAAGTTAATTTACTTAAAGAACGACTAGCAAATTTAAAAGAACCAGAAGAAAGTAGAGAGCTAAGTTATAAAGTTACTAAAGAATTTACAATGAAGTCAGGGGGTAGCTCAGTTGGGATGGAGATTGATCTTCGTCCCCTAGTTAAAGCCTTTCTCGCATCACCAGATAATTGGATTCTTTTTGTTTTGGGAACCAACCAACCATTGTCAAAAGAGAAGATAACCCAAATTCTTGGAATTCCTGCAGAAAAAAGGCTAGATTTACAAAGACGATTAAATGATTACGTGGATAGACGTATAATTAAAGTCATAGAAACATCAGATGAAGAATTATATCAGCTTGATAGATGGGAATGGTCAGATCTAATTGGTTCCTATACCAATACGATTCTAGGGAACAAGGAAGGAGTTCCATTGGATATTAAACAGCTAGTTCGATATATCTTACGTTAAAAGAGAAATTTATTTCGCTAAAAGGTTTCTGGAACTAGATTAAAGATTATCAATTATCTTTAATGCTTGTAGAAGTTCTTCTTTCTCTGAAGATTCTTTTTTAACAGTTAATTCAGTTTTCGTTAAATCTATTTCAGTTGAAGAGGTTAAAGGTTTTTCTCCCTCTTGAAATATTTCAGAGGTTACTTCCGGAACTGGTTGATGCGTTTCATCCTTTACTGGAACATCTTCATGAGTGATTCTTCTTAATGATTCCTTTATCCAATCTATTTCATTTTGAAGCTTATTTATGGCTCTGCTCTGAGCTTGAATTTGATCACCTAGCAATCTGGCTACTTTGGTCAAAGTTTCAATTTTTTTTGCATTTAATTCCCCAAGAGACAATTCTAATCAGTTCCTTCTTGAGCCGTAACAATACTTTTCGATGATCATAATCTTGTTAAATTGAAATCTATCTTTTGGAATTAAAAAATTTCCTTTTGATAATAATTCTTGTGATTTAAAATTTGATTTTATGATAAAAACATAAAAGATATCAATTCTCATAGTAATTTATTTGAAAATTGGCCATTTATTGATGTCTTAGAAAACCTAAGAGGTTTCTAGATGAACAAAACCGAGTCTGAAGTGAATTATAATCTGGAAGAGAGTAAAGACTATCTCTTATTAAGTACTGTGTATGATGCAAAGAACAACGGTGCAGGTATAAAGCTTCTTGATATAGAAAACGGTAAAGTTGTATATATAACAGATCCGTTTAATCATGAACCGTATTGCCTGAGTAACCAATCTGTTCAAGATATTAAGGCTAAAAATATCTCTTCAAATATTATTAGTCGGCTTAAAGCCATTGAAAAACGCGATCTATTGCATGATAAAAGTTCTACATTTACTCAGATATTCACACCTACTCCAAGCGAAGTTCCTAAGGTTAGAGAAATTTTGGGTGAGACTTGGGAATCAAGAATTAAATATCACCGTAATTGGCTCTATGATCAACAACTTGTACCAGGAAGAGTATATAGATGGGATAAGGAAAAAGGAACGTTCTTCATTCCAGATGATCAGAAATCGAGTTTGAAACTTCCATCAACGGTTATGGCGCTGCTAAAGGAATATGAGGGGCTTTTGGAGAATTTTATTTTTGATTTCACACAGGAAATTCCCAGATTTCCTATTCTATCATGTGATATTGAAACAGAATATGCTGAAAATCAAATTCCACAGGCAACTGATCCAAAACATAGAATTACATGCATTTGTTTTTCTGATAATGCAGATAATGCATATTCACTGGTTCTAGAAAGAGATGAGGTTGAAAAAGGCCAGGAAATTAACAATGACTCTAAATCTATAGATATTATTCGTTTCAAGGATGAAGAAGAATTAATCAAGAAAGCTTTTGAAATATTAAATAAGTATCCAGTGTGTGTAACATTTAACGGAGATAATTTCGATTTTCCCTACCTACATGAGCGTGCCAGGGAGCTTAAAGTTAATAAATATAGCCCTATAATATGGAGCAGACGGAATAGAGAGTGTACGCTTAAAAATGGGATTCATCTTGATCTTTATCGTTTTTATCAAAATGTAGCCATTCGTACATATGCTTTCGGGAATAAATATCAGGAAACATCATTAGACGCAATTGCTTCGGCCTTATTAGGAATAGGAAAAATCAAATTACAAAAAGAAATCGCGGAACTCACAGAATGGGAATTGATTCATTATTGTGCAAGAGATGCGAAAATTACTCTAGATCTCGTCTTATTTGATAATAACACTCCACTACGACTAATTTTTATGCTATCTAGAATTACTCGTAGTCCTATTGATGATTTAACAAGAACAGCGGTATCAAATTGGGTACAAAGTCTGTTTTACTCTGAACATCGTCGAAGACATTATTTAATACCGAATGCAGAGGATATTCAAAAAGAAAAAAGCATGTTTAGGAGTTCTGAATCAATAATCAAAGGAAAAAAATACAAAGGGGCAACTGTAATTGATCCTGTTCCAGGAGTCCATTTTAATGTGACTGTTTTAGATTTCGCATCGCTCTACCCCTCAATTATTAGTGCATTTAATTTAAGCTACGAAACAATTCTATGTAATCATCCAGATTGTAAAGAAAACTTTGTTCCACAAACTAATTATTGGGTATGTAAAAAGCAACGTGGAATTATTGCTGATACCATCGGCTTTATAAAAGATGTTAGGGTCCAATGGTTGAAGCCTGAATCGAAGAAGAAGTCCAATCAACAAGATTATTATAAAATCTTAGAACGAAGCCTTAAGGTCTTAATCAATGCTTCTTATGGAGTTTTAGGTAGTGATCGTTTTCTTTTATATTGTTTACCAGTCGCAGATTCGACTACAGCTTACGGAAGAGATTCTATTGAGCGAACTATTGCCAAAGCTCAAAGTTTAAACGTTCAAGTGCTTTATGGAGATACCGACTCCGTGTTTTTACTATCACCTAACCCAGAACAGATAAAGGAGATAATAAAATGGAGTCAGACTTCTTTAGGTGTGGGGTTAGAAGTAGAGAAGAACTACCGTTATGTTGTTTTGTCAGAGAGAAAGAAGAACTATTTTGGTGTGTATCCTAATTCTGAAATTGATGTTAAGGGACTCATGGGAAAGAAAAGAAATACTCCCCAATTCCTACAAAGGGCCTTTAAACACGTATTAAGAATTTTTTCTGAAGTTAAATCTGAACAGGAATTTGATGATGCAAAGAATCGTGTCAAAGAATATATTCGTAATGTGTATCGAAAATTAGAAAGGAAAAAGTATTCAAATGAAGATCTTGCTATCACAATGCAGTTAACACAGCCTTTACATAGATATGCAGTAAATGCCCAGCATGTTAAAGTAGCATGGCAGCTGGAAGAAATGTATCAAAGACAATATTACAATAAACCTCTAAATAAGTCCAAACCAGCCGAATTTATCAAATCTGGGCGCTTTCTTAGATTTGTAAAAACAAAGACTGCTGATCGAGTAACTGCTTTGGAGTTGATGTCCGATAAATCTAAAATCGATGTAAAAGCCTACAGATCGATGATCGATACCATTTTTGAGCAATTGATTGGAGCTTTAGATATAGAAGTGGAAGAATTATCTTCAGGTCAGGTTAATTTAATGGAATTTTTTAGCTAAGTAGATTTGAATCCAATTTTGAAAATTGAAAAGCCTTCTGTATTGTTAATATGTGGAAATAACCGTTGAGCAAGAGGAAATTTGGGACTTGGGGAACCAATATACAATTTCTGCTTTTTAAGCTCGAATCGGGGATCTTTTGTAAGGAATTGTTCAATGACATCCTCATTTTCCATCGGAAGGAGTGAACATGTAGAGTAAATTAGAAATGAAGACGAATTCTTTTTTAATAATGTAGATGCGTTTTTTAGAAGTGTTAGCTGTAAGTTTCGCAACCACTTGACTTGATGCCGATCCACTCTCCATTTAGAATCTGGACGAGATGAAAATGTACCAGAGCCTGAACAAGGTGCGTCCAGTAGAATTTTATCAAATGCGATTCTAAATGGATCCTTAATTCTCATGTCAAACAATAACGGATGAATACTATTCAGTTTGTAAACTCTAATTTTTCTAGCTAGTTCTTGTATTCTCCTATGGTGATTATCTGTAGCAATTATAAACCCTGAATCACCTTGTAATGTAGCTAAATGGGTTGTTTTTCCTCCTGGAGCAGCACATGCATCTAAGATAATATCCTCACGCTGTGGATTGATGATATGAGATATTAACGAGGAACCTCTTGTTTGCATATAATATAGATCTTCTTGAAAAGATGGAAGACGGGGTAACGGTTTATCTGTAGATACAACTTTTATAACATCATCCATAATTGGATCTTGTTCAGTAGTAACTCCTTCCTCCTTTAATTGGGATAGTATTGACCTTTTTTCGAATCTTAGAAGATTCAATCTGAGATAGACTGGTAAAGTTTTATTGTTTGCAGCTAATATGTCTTTAGTTAGTTGTAATCCATAAAAAGCTTTCAGTTCTCGAACTAGCCAAGTAGGATGGGCAAATTCTACTCCGAGTCGTTCTTCACTATCCTTAATTTGCTCAAGGTAATTTTCTAACTTCCATTGATTTAAATACTCGAGTAGACTGGAGAAAATTGTTACTGAGAACCTTGTGTTTAGTGATTCTAATATTTCTGAACAGGCAAGTTTCCAGTATTGATCTTGCTGACTGGGAGGTGCTAAGATTGTAAGATATATGATTATCTTTAGAGTTATTCGAATGTCATCAGGTATTTTCTTCGGAAAGTAGTTTTGAATTTGGTGATGGATTATCCTCTTCTCAATATTTTGATAACGGACTGTTTCGAATACCAAGGCGTGAACCTGAGAATATAAATGTCTATTCTCATCTTTTGTAAAACTCTTGTACATCTTCATTGCATTTCGGAGTGAAACTTGGTTTTTCTCAAAATATGCGATTATTTTAGAAGCAACCTGAATGTTCTTGACATATTGGTTCAGATATACTTCGTTTTCCAATGAAAATTTCCAACCCTCATTTTGGTTCTTATTAATCTCTTAGTATTATTCTCCCTTCATAAACTATTCCCCAAAAGGTTTCTCCTTCTGAGAAGACTGTTAACTCTGTCGAATCAACAAAATGATTAGTAAAATCTGACAAATTCATAATTTCAGCTAAACTCTCTGCTGTTTCAAAGTGAATGATCTGGTATTCCTCAAAATTCGCATCGAATCGTTTTGGATCGAGTTCTTCGAACGATTTTACAGAAATCCTTCGTAAACTTTTATTTATCACGTCTGAACAGGTTATTTTAAAATTGGAATAGCCTTCTACTTTGAACAGTTGTTTATTTATTAAAAAATAATCACCTTTCTCATATTTAGGTAACATAATTAGTACAACTTGTTTCCTAGGATATTCTTTTGATTTGGATTTATCGAATCCAGCAAATTCAGTAGTGATATGAATTAATCCTCCTCTATCCCTAGCAAAGATCCGTCCTACAGAATGGGCTGCTGATTTTGATCTAAAAAGAGCATCAAGGCCGTTTTTTATTTGTATTAATCTAAAAAGTGGGTTCTTTCCATCAGAGAGGGGGAAATCTTTACTAGTATTTTCTATCTCGGTACCCCATTTATCTAGCTCCTCTGATGAAATTTCTTTTTGAGATCTTATCTGTATTTTAGATGTATATAAACCACTTGAACGAGTTTGACAATCAGAACAATCTCCCCAATTATTTTTAATTATAAATTCCTGTTCAATATTTATCAGGGGAACAAAAGGATCAGGACTTGCTGAAATGACTACTATACCCTGAATCGATTCTAATTCATCCTCTGTGTTAAAATTCTGCTGGAGGTTTTTTAGTTCAATTTTTGTAGGACGATAATAGAATTTCCACTCCTGACCAATAAAGGTCTTTAATCTTGAATGAATCTTTACAGAAGCCAAATCATTGATATAAAATTTTGACCAGTGGCCTTTAAATGCAAGTAGGCCACATGATATGCAAGTAACAATATTTAAATCTTTATTTTCTTTCAAAATTGGATTAGACTCAAGATAACAGGTTTGACACAAATGTTGAAAGAATTCTTCCTCTACCCCACAAGCAATACACGGTGGAGACATAAACATCACTGAAAAATTCAAATCGGAGGGATTGAGAAAATAAGGAGGTGTGGAATCTCTCGTCCGTCATCTGTATTAAACCAAATTACTGCATCTTTATTGATAATCCTCTTTTCTATCCCTAAATCAAGAACGGATCCTAAAGCATTAATATTCGTATACCTCCGCATTAAATCTAAAGCGTCTGATTTAGAAATATATGTTCCTTTATAGAAGCTAGATGGAACCTTCATCTTTATGGTCTTATTAGATAATTCTTTTCCTAAAAGGATTTCGTCACATATAGCAAGGATTTCTGTTGCATCCTTGCGATGAATCTTAAAAAGAACACGTTCAGAATTGTGCTTACTTGACTGCTCCACGGGCACCACAAGCTTCACAAACTTTTATTAGAATTCTTCCTTCTCTCACGAGTTTTGTATCGGGTTTCCCACATTCCTCGCATAATACAAATTCTTTCACATAAGCAGTGAGTTCCCGGTTTACCATAGTCCTGGAAAATTTGCCTTGAAGGTAAAGACGTCCTCTTTCTTCTGTTGCTGAGGTCGCAAATTCACCTGCTAAATGTTTCGAGAGGTGGTCCGCATCATTTTCCCTATTTAGAATTTTGAGAATCCGATTCCAATCAGTGATCCAGGTTCTATTTCCTTCTTGAAAAATATCACCTTGTGGAATTTCAAATCGAGACTTCTCAAAGACGTGAGCAGGGAGATTTTCTCGTGCACGTTTTAAACTAGCAAGATATTCTTTTTCGGATGTCAAGATCAATACTTTCCTTGAAATATGCCGATTAAAGCTTATGTATAAGGACTTAGTTACTGAAAAAGGATCTTTCATATAAAAGATGATTCTAGTAATGTTTTATACTAATTCCTTCTATGAAATATACTTTTGAGAAGAGTTTTTCTCTGTTATTATATGAATTATTTTATCTTTCTTAGAATGATAATGATACCGGGCTTAGAATTTAGAATTGTCAAAGATAATGAGTTTTTTTGTAGAATGAGATGCAGGTGTTTAATATTTTTCTTTTTATAGAAGTGTATAGCTGGTTTTAGGACAAAGAAGTTCCTAGGATTTGAAGTGTACATAAAAAGGAGAATCATTTTCTTCTTTACTTATCCTAAAGCAGTAATAGAAATGAGTCTTTAACTCATGAGACGTAGAAAAGAAAATCGTTGGGTATTTGAGCTTATTAAGACGAGTGATGTCATTTTGGAAGTGGTAGATGGGAGATTCCCCCATCTTACTAGAGTTTCTTCAATTGAAAAACATATATCGAAATTAGGAATCCCCTTGATTATTGTACTCAACAAATGTGACCTTGTTCCGAGAGATATATGCGAACATAACAAACTAGCTTTGAGTAGAGACTTTCCTGCTGTGTACATATCCGCTCAAAATAGATTGGGAACTAAAAAATTAAGACAACAGATTTCACGGCTATCCCCTAAAAGAGAAACGGTAATTTCTTTAGTAGGAATTCCAAATACTGGTAAGAGTAGCTTATTAAACATTCTGAGGGGGAAACATGTTGCTCCAACAGGTCAAAAACCAGGCGTTACACGCCATAAGCAAATTGTAAGAATATCTAATAGAATTTTGATTTATGATTCACCAGGTATAGTCCCTTTTGATCATCCAAATATCAATTTACAGGCTTTCTTAGGGGCATATGAAATCGGAAAATTACCAGATCCAATCGATACTGTCCATTTCTTCCTTGATCGGATAAAAGCGAATTACATTCAAGGTTTCATTGATAAATATGGTCTTACACCAGAAGAATTGAGTAATCAAGAAATAATTAGTCGTGTTGCCCAAAAACGAGGTTTAATTCTGAAAGGGGGGAAGTTGAATCTAGTCGAGGCAGCTAAGGTTATTATGCGAGAGTTTTCAGCAGGTAAAATTCCTTACTGGGAAAAAGCCAACTAAAATGTGTTTCAAGGTAACTTTTGGATTCCTTTTCAACAAGCTTAGAATTCTTAATCAGGCAGAAGACCTTTTTAATTTACTAAAGGAAATTGCTTCTTAAGTAGTTTATTCAGTTTATTTCACCTGAATGAGATTATCTACTTATCATACGGTAATTTAAGGAAAAATTCCCCAGTAAATTCCCTTTGCATAAGTCACCATTACTGGATGGAATTCGGTGAAGAAAATGGAAGCAGATAAAGATTTGAAACAATTTCTTGAAAAAATAACAGCTTTTGCTAACAGAACAGGCATTGCGTATCGTACAGGTGACATCTATGGGGGTTTAGCT
>JAEOTM010000065.1 GCA_016839815.1 Candidatus Hodarchaeota archaeon | reverse complement strand
TAGATGAGAACGGGAACGGGGAGAATATCTCCACCGAGTAGCCACCCGTCCATTCTTTTTTTTCTGGGTATATCATATATTTTAAGGCTTGATAAGCAGCTTCCTTAACTGTGATCGTTTTTGATACCATGTTTATGTGTATGTTTAAACATATATATAAGAGATCTCTGGTCAATGAATAACTTCGTAAAAGGCTGGTTAGATTTAATTTACAGAAAAAGTCCTTCTACTGGTAATAAAGCTAATGATTGAAACTTCCATATTCAAAAAAAGTGGAAAAGAACCAGGGAGTATTCCTCTGGGCTTTATTCTTTTTTTATTTCCTTCTCCGTTTAATGTGTTGCCAGCAATAAATGATACCAAGGAAGAGTATACTTTCCAAGAGTAATCCACCTGGGCCAGCTTGAGTAGTGGTGGTTGTAGTTCCAGGTGGAGAGGTTGTTGTTGAAGTGGTTGACGTGGGAATTCCCTCAATTGTCAGATCGATAGGAATGGAACTTACGTTTGCTTCAATGAGACCACTGGGAAGGTACATTTCATAGGAGGGATATCGTCCAATATACACCGTAAAGTCATCAATATAATAATTGAAGGGTGTTTCTAATCCTGCATCAAAGTACCAATCAGTATACAAATTAACACCGTTAGCCAGATTCGATAACGTTACTTGTAATTCAGAAGAAGGTGGTGTGGCATCAATGGTTAATGTAACAGGAACCTGAGCACTAGATTCGTTGAATTCAACATTATTTTGGCTAAGATGGCCTAAACCAGTATCTGATAACGTAACTGTACTCGTTACCATTGTTTCAAGAAGAAAATGTGCTTGAAGATCGATATGGGAGATTAAAAGGTCTAATACTCTGAAAGCGGTATTTACTGCTGGATAAATCGGAGGGGCTAATGAACTCACAATAGCAGGAATAAAATCCTTCGCAATATCCCAGAAGTGGAGACGTACAGAAGTATTAACCACAGGGCCCAGTAATTGCGGTGAGAGAGTGAAATATTCGACTTCAAGATAATAAGATGTGAGAGCCTCATTCACATTATCAACGATTCGGTCTACAAACGATTGGGGTGAAACTCCAACACTATCTAATATGCCATTAATGGTTCCTAAGGGAATATCTATCGTAAATGATCCTTCATGAATAAGCGTAAATTCACCACTTAAAAACCAGAAATCAGTCGAGACATTCAGATCCATAGCATAATCAGTTGTTAGAATCAATGTATCATCAAACATTTCTAGTGAATAATTTATAGTATATTCTTCCCCTGCTTGTACGATTTCGGGATATTCAATCGTGAGAGCAGCTTCGACTGCAAGGGTTACTGTCAGATTCATGGCAGCCGATAGGGAGAAATCCTGTGTTTGTGCGTTGCTAAACGCTTCCAAATCATCCATCACATTCGACCAGGCATTGATAATATAGGGTTTTTTGAATGGATTTGTAGGATCAAAAGTAAAGGGAGAGATTTCAGGCGTCGTATACGAAATCACGGGGATATTATGGATAGACCCATGTAATGATTCATTCAGATGACTATACCAGTCTTTAAAGGTCGAATCTGTAAGATTTTGAACCGTATAATCAAATCCAGTTTCATTGGATCCTACACCTTTATCGAAAGCATGATAAAAAGTATCAATGGTTAACTGGGCAGTTTCTCCTCCAATAACTGAGGGAACTAAGTTGTTAAAGGTACTCATAGCATGAACAGTATAGTCTATCGTAAGATTAGTGCCTAGGAACGGTTCTAGTCCTTCTGAAAATGAGACATTTTCTGAAAAGGAACCTGTTTGAGAGGGGTTTCGTTCATAGATTACGAATTCATGTTCAGGATATACTGGGTTTTGTGCTTGATCATAAACTATCCGTATAGGACGCAAATCATCGTCTAAAAAGAGAAGGACTTCTTCATAATCATATTGATGAAGTTGGACTTGTGTAATACTGGTTCCAAAGGTTTCAATATCCCAGTAAAAGAAATATTGTAAAGCCCACAGATCTAATGATGTCTCCTGATCAAAACCTCTACAAACTCGGCCATATACTCCATTTGGTTCTTCTGTACCACTTGTTTCATCATCAATGAAGAGATACGGTTTATAACCATCGATTAATTCTGTCGCTGTAACTTCTGTTTTTGTTCCCATAGCAGATACCGTGATATTGACATCTGCGTGTCCTTCACTTGAATTAATGACGATGGTTTCGTTGGTAATTGCATTTGTTTGGTTATAGACAACATGGCCGAGATAATCATTTGTATCAACATCTGACTCCCATACTTCTACTCTTACTGAAAGGTTATGCAACCAACCTTCAAAGATGATTTCATCTAAAGGAATGGTTGTATCATCTCCTACTGAAAGTTCTCCTGAAACGGGGTATCGCATATACCCACTATTACTCCAGAATTTGAAATATATTTCCCCATTGCCTTGTAGTGCATTTTCCATGGCATTAAAAATATATATTTCAGTAATATTCACCTGAACATATTGTTGTGGAAGAGAAATTCCAGATAGTGGGGTTGAACCAAGGTAAATATCGACCCCTTCTTCACTAAAAGGACCTAAGTTATCAAGAAACTCTGATCCATTGAAATCCTGTGCTTCCACGGTCGTTTCCACAAGATCAATTGAAATATCCTCACTATGAGCGAACTGTAAGGGAATGATTTCAGTTGTAACTGCTGTAGAAATAACCTTCTTTATGTTTGCATTTGAATGCGTTATCGGCAAAGCAAACATCAATCCAAAAATAAAACTGTAAATAATCATAAGCGATAGAATTTTATGTCTTCTCATTTTCATTCCATCCTCAAAAAAGGGTTTCTTCTAAAATCAGAAGAATTGACAATTGGAATCATTTGAAACTTATAAGTCTAACTTGACTCCAAAAAGGTAAATTTGAGAAGAGAAATGATAAGAGATAGAAAACACACACCAAAAATAATCCTTCTATTTCAACAAGATTATCTAGATTCTGCTATTGCTATTAGTTAAATCATGATAAAGTTATATTTCAATGGCTGGTTTAGATTACACAAGTATTGACCGAGATCTGCTTAATATGAAAGTAATATAAGAGATATATATAAACTTCAAACTATTCATCAAATTTCGAAAAGAAGTGGTGGAATTTTACCCCTCCCTATCTTTTATAGGAGTAGGTAGAATCTTACATTCGTACTCCTACTCCTTTCTGGAAAAAACCAGATTCTAAAAGGGGAAATTGGGATTACGATGAGGTAAAAGGTGTTTGTTTCCGTATAAGAAAATAAATTTACTAGTTGCCAGTCTATTCTTTTTGATAACTCTAATATCTATCGGGACTATTGCAGCTGACATGAAAAAAAGTGATAATTCTTATTCTTTATCTTCAATGACGTATGATGACCATGCGATCATCGCTATCAACGGAAATAGTGATTTTGCCACCCAAGGATGGG
>JAEOTM010000064.1 GCA_016839815.1 Candidatus Hodarchaeota archaeon | reverse complement strand
TCCCTCATGGAAATCTCTTTACCAGTTCCAATGTTAACTGTCTTCCCAATAAGTTTTTTAGAGTTCTCTGCTGCAGCTACAAACCCATTTACAGTATCTTTCACGAAAAGTAAATCTCGTGTTGGGGTTAAATCACCAAGAAATAAATTCGGACCTACTAATAGTTGTTTGATGATTGATGGAATGATTGCTCGGGTTGATTGTCTGGGGCCAAATGTGTTAAAGGGGCGAATTGTGATAACTGGATGGTCGAAACTAAGATGGAAGCTTTGTACAACTTTGTCAGCAGCAATTTTGCTTGCAGAATATGGGCTTTGTCCCTGGAGTGGATGTATTTCATCAATAGGAACATATTGTGCTGTCCCATAAACCTCACTAGTAGAAGTATTCACAACCAAATCTGTTGAAAGTTCACGGGCGTTCTCTAGAATGTTGATGATTGATTGGATATTAACATCAAAATATTCTGAAGGATTATAGTATGAATATGGAATTGAGATTAAAGCAGCTAAGTGAAAAACAATATCCATCCCTTTCATTGCTTTATTAACAATAAAAGGATTTCTTAAATCCCCATAAATTATTTCAATATCTTCAAGAGGCAGAAAGGAAAGGTTTCCAAGAGACCCAGTTGAAGTATATCTTGCAAAGACACGAATTTTTGCCCCAAGTGATTGCAGCAACTCTACCAGGTGACTACCTATGAAACCACAACCGCCAGTAACAAGAACTTTCTTTTCATTCCAATTCATGTTATTAAAACCGCCAGAAAGGTATTGTAATTATCGCAAATGGTGTCTTCTTTCCATTAATGAATGTTTTTTAGAGAATAATTTAATCTTTAAAACCCAACTTATTAAGAATATAATCTGTTTAAAATGATTAGGTTCTATCCTTCTATCCAAACGTATTTTATAAGGGACATCTATTTCAATCTGCCTAGCGCCTAAAGATTTTGCTTCTAGACTAAAAGTTCCACAGGTACAGTATCCATAAAAATTCATTCGTTTAGTGAGGGATGTTCTTATAGCTCTAAATCCCGTTGAAGTATCGGTTATACCTGTAATAGGCTTAACTATCTTGCTGATAAACCATTCTGACCAATCTCGGAATGACCCCCTTTTCCCGTATACAACATCAGCACTTTTAATCAGTAAAGGTAAGGTTAATTTAGGAATATAAGAAGGGTTATGTTCACCATCTGCGTCTAGGGTTACAACAAAATCTGTCGTTGTATTATGGAATCCAGTTCTAAGGGCATTTAAATATCCCATATTAAAGTTATGTTTAATGACATTGGCACCTGCCATATCAGCAAATATAGCTGTCCTATCACTACTTCCATCGTCAACAACAATCACATGTGCAACATATCTTTTTGCATCTGATACAATGCGGAAAATTGTTCTTTCTTCATTATAAGCGGGAATCACTGCAGTGACGTTGTTAATGATCCGTAAATCCATTATTCAATCACTATGAAATTGTTATAGAGAATTATTCCTGCATTAGCAAATACTACAGAACACTTAACCTGATTTTGGGTACTGATCAGCGTTCTTTAATCCTTCAATTTTCTTCATAGCACTTATTATCAAATTTTTTAGTTGTTTTTCAGACATAGATGCCACACTTCTGGTGATCTCCATCCCTCTCCAAAAAATAATGAAAGTAGGAAGACCAAGGATTTTATATTCATCAGCAGTATTCGGATTCAGATCTACGTTAATTTTTCCAACTACTAACTTATCTTCAAATTCTTTAGATAATTTATAAATAAGAGGTTCAATTACTTTACAAGGAGGACACCAGGAGGCCCAAAAATCAACAAACACTGGAAGGGGTGATTTAAGTACTTTTTCTTTGAAATTTTTATCATTAAAGTCCATAAATCGTCACCAAACTTCCAAAAATCTTGATGTTACTTGGAGGTGACAATTGTATGATATTCTTTCTTGGTTGTACCAGTATGTAGCTTTGGTTGATAACCCTCCTCAATCCAATCTTCTGGGTGATATACTTCAATAGTGCCAGGGATTTTTTTATCACCATTCCACCATGTTTCAGGCAAAATTAGATCTGTTACTGCTTCAAGTCTTTTTTTAACTTCAGATTGTGACAGTAATTTCATTATTCTATTAATTTCTATTTCAGGGGTGACCTTAGGCAGAAATCCAAACTGGTTTGGTAGATTTTCCGAAATAACTTCAAAAGGATGCCATTCAGTTTCAACACGGGGATTTTCAATGCGTTGAACTTTCACCTCCAGACCAAATTGAGATGCTGCCATAATTGCTACTTTTTTCGCAAGACTAGATATTTTAATTAGCCCTGAGACCTGATTGACAACGGCATACTGCCCTGGTTCTGGAGGAGAATTTATCAGACGAACCATACATTCCATAGCATCTTCGAGGGCTATAAATCCCCTTATTTGCCCTCCCTTGCCATAAACTGTCAATGGTATTTCCAAAACTGCTTGACTGACGAAACGATTCATTACGGTACCAAACCACTCGTCAACATCGAATCTTGTCCTCAATCTTGGATCTACCGCAATCTCATCGGTATGCACTCCATAAATCACCCCCTGCATTACATCATAAGAACGAAGCCACCAATATTTACATGATTCGTAGACATTGAAGGTATCCTGCACTTTGCTGACATGATAGAAGCTTACAGGATCTCGAGGGGTCAATTCTCCTCCCAAACTCCATTCACGATCATCCCATAAAAGGACAGCATCGCTGGGGAAATATCCTTCAAACAAAGGCCGGCCAGTTAGAGGACTTCCGTATTCTCCCATGGTTCCCAGTTTAATTAAGCTAGTTTCCGGAACAATTTCCTTGATCGCAAAAAGAAGACCTAGAGTCCCTAAAACATTATTATCTTGAACTTCAATTGCGTGTTCACAATCAACCATACTATACGGAGCACTAGGACACTCTGCGTAATGAACGATAGATTCTGGTTGATGTTGTTCTAGAAAAGCACGAAGTTTTAGCCTATCACGAATATCCATTTCCTTGAATGCAATATCAACATCTAAAACTTCCTTTGCTATTTTAATACGTTCATTAATATTTTCAATTGGGACTACAGAATATGAATCTTTTTCAGCTACACTTTTCCTTCTATAGAAATTATCTATCCCAGAAACAACATAACCTAGCTTAGCTAACTTAAGAGCTAAAGCCCATCCTAAGTACCCATCAATACCTAAGATGGAAACCCTCATCTCCCTCAACATAAGTCCATACTTCGTCATTACCCACTCAGGGCATTGCTCAAAGGAAATTGAGGGTTCGTAAAAACCCAATTCTGGTCTTCGTGTGCATTCAATCATAATCTGTCCATTTG
>JAEOTM010000063.1 GCA_016839815.1 Candidatus Hodarchaeota archaeon | reverse complement strand
TGATTATAGACACTATAACCTCCTAAGATATTCGGTCCCACAATTGCATTGAAAAGATTCATGATGATACGCATTGCTACCGTACCATCTATACCAAGATAGGAATCAAAGAGCATGGTTCCAGCCTGCATAGCTAGGATACGTAATAAATTTGAGAGACTATTTCCTTCACTCGACATCAAAGTCTGTGTTAATGTTAATACTAATTCCGCCAAAATATTAACTCTGGATCCAGCTCCCTCAGCATCAGCAAAAAAGCTCAATAAATTTACGATGGAAGTTTTTATCTTATCCGCAAGTTCTTCTTGCTTACTTATATCTTGAGATTCACCAGAAAGACCAGTCACATCATCTATCAAAAGCATTTGTGCTGCAGTTCCACCACTGCTAATCGCATACAATCCAAATACCGTTTCAATTATTGTTGTCATAGTCATTTGTTTTTCGTCAATGAGAGAAGAATTCACGGTCGAATTTGAAATGAAATTTTCCATAATTGATTTGAAATCAGTAGAATCAGGCATTGGGAGTGAAGGTATCCATATTCTCCCTAGCATCACAAAAGAGTCTATAAAGGCTTGAACTTCGTTAGATGTCACATCAAGGTTTACTTCTGTAAATTTAGCTTTAATTTGAACTTTTAATGCTTCTTGATCACTTTCAGAATGAACAGAAGCATTATCGAATAATTCAACAATACTAAAAGCTAATTCTCCTTGATTAACAATACTTAGCGATTGCTCAAGATAAGTTAATGCATTCTTGATGTATTCTTTGACTGTAATAGCATTCTCCTTCTGGGTAAAAAATGATAATCCTCCTCCTGATTTGTGAAATGAGTCAAAAAACTTCATCCCAAGCGCATAGAACCTACCAATGGTTTCCAGTGCACTTTTTTCTTTGTCATTCAACGTAATATTATGCTGATAACTCATGATACCAGCGACTACTTTTGGAATTCCTTCCAGGAGAGCATCATGATCACCAAAAATGAACCCTTGTGCAAGTGGTGTTAAGAAAGAAACTAAAGTTTTCATTTTCGCAAAAAAGCCAGTAGTTTCTTCGGGAGTAGCTTGTCCAGTATTATTCTTAAATCCCTTATAGATCTCCCATGCCCAACTTATTGTTGAAAAGTTTACGAATTTTTCAACCAAATAGCTTGTTACTTCAGATGTAGGTTCGTAAGGTTTTTCTGGAGTTGCATTTTGACTTGCATTAACTAATCTCTCAGCAATTTCAGTACCACTCATGAATACTGTTTCCATGATTGATAACAACGATGTCATTGAGGAGGAATTAACAGCTGTTCCTGCTGATGAGAAAATCGCAGTTATGGTAGACTTTGCTAAGTCGATGATATCTTCGGTATCTCCTCTAATTAAATACAATGCATCAACAATAACTGGAATAAATGGTTTCAAAGCCCTAGGGATGGGAGCTATTGCAGTGATTGAGTCGAGTATTCCTTTTATGGTCTTTTTTACATCACCTTCACCTTCTGAAGAATCAGCAAAAATCAAACCAATTTGTTTGATGGTATTAACAATATCTGTTGCAACTTCTGGATCTATACCAAGTTTAGATCCAGCCATATCTATTAAGACACCCAGAACTGTATCAATAATGTCTGCAGACGGACCCTCCAATCCACTAAGAAGAGGAATATCTGTGATAGTAAAATCATTGTCAGCCTCAACTGATTCTTCACTATAGATTCTGAGGCTAGTTTGAGGTACAGGAGTACTTGTGTCATTGAAAAGTCTTGTAGAATTGTCAGGTAGGATTTGATATGCTGTTTTCATCTGTGCGAGTTTAGTGTTCCAATTTCTTAGCTGTAACTCACTATCGAATTCTCCGAGAGGGTCGGGAATATTCTCTGGATCAATAACACCGTTTAATAGGCGATTCATATTCCGTCCAAAGTATTCAACACCTAAAATCCGAAAATCTTCTGCGACATTCCTATATTTTGCTCCCATATGTTCCTGATCAAAAATTTCTCCTATTTCCCAAACGTTGTAAAAGTAAGATTGTTCTGCACCAATTAACGGACTACCTTCTATTCGAACATTAGTTCGGTCAGTTGGAACCTCTTTGCGTAGCATGTCAGTCGATCCTGAACCGAATATGTGATAACTACCACGATTTTTTGACAAAACATTCGCAATCTCTTTCCAACTAATGTCTCCCTCTCCAAGATTTACACCCTGTAGATTTCCGTCAATGAAATACAATTTTATCCAGTAATCTAAATCCGAGATAGCCTCCTGTAGACTAGACCAACTAGTAACTGGGATTATATATGTATTTTGGTAGACTAGGCTTACAGAGGAGAAAGTGTTAAACGCAGTAGACGTTAGAAGAGTATTACGAGAATCATAGAATATAGCTATCTTCTTAGGGAGGATCCAAGGTGATTGATCTCTTTCTTCTAATATTTTTGATTCACTGCTATTTATTGCAGTGACACTAACAATATTTAGTCCCAAAATAATTAAAACTAAGACAGCAATGCTACACGTTTTAATTGGCTTAAATTTCTTATTCATGAATAAAACCTCCTATAGAAGATCTTCCATTGATACTTTCGTCTGAAAAATTTAAACGAAAATCCACTGAATAATATTAAAACTAAAGAAATGGATAGGAAGAATACCAAAGGTATTTTTTTACTATTCTGAATTTCCTCAATTTCCTCATTAGGTTGAGGAGATGGAAATACTAAATCAGTTGTTTCAGCTCCTGTCGCTACTCCAGTCAGAATTGGTCTTCCTAGACGATCTGCAACTGAAATGGTTCCGTCCACTAAAGAGGCAAGCATTAACGGTTTTCCAGAAGAATCTGCATCCCATAATTCAAGTGAATTTACAAATGCACTAAATGAATATATTTCGTTTATTGTGTCCTCCACTAAATCCTTTACAAATAAAATATCACCAGAAATTAGTAGTACTTCATTCACATCTTGATTATCTAAATCAGCGAAGATATGATCGCTAGAACCTAGATAATTATTCGATTCATTTTTTATTAATGTTAGTGTGGAAATACCTTCATTAAATATCTTTATACCCGCATTCTTTGAAGTAAATAATAAATATGGGAAGAATGGTTGGGGTAGAATATCCATATCGATAATGTTCAACGTAGTAGAAATTGATTGCTTGAAATCCTTCTCTTGAATGTCACCATTAGTTAGCCAAGTGTAATGAATAAGTTGGTTATTATTTGAGAATAGATATACTTCCCCAAGCTGGTTTGTGTTCTCAAGGGTTCTAAGAAGTGACCATTTTCCTCCTTCAGTAGGAGCTGGGAATATTCCTCCAGGAATTGTCGTTGTAGGGAGCTCTATACTATGTACATTTCCAAGATAATCTAGTGCAATTATATGAGTTTTAAGGCCTGGAGTCAAATAATCTAATGAGACAACATCCCAGGTTGTGAAATAGGCAGAACTAGTATAATTCCAAACGAATAAATTTGTTTTGTAATCATATAAGGAAAGCATGCCTGAATTTCCAGATATTGATTGCATTAAGAGAAAATCTGAATTAAGGCCCAGATTGACCGCACTTATATTCTCAGCACCAGTAGTTTTATAGCTAACAACATTTGTACTTGCTTTTTCTAATATAATCAAGTTTCCTGTATCTGTTTTGAATGCTAATCCATAATCTCTTGCTGATAGGTCTAAATTCAAACCTGTCGCACTAATACTTGAGAATGGATCGATTTCAATTCTCCAAAATTCTGTACTAATTGATCTCAGAATAAGGGTTCCATTTGTGAATGCAAGTAGGAGATGTTTAGTATCATCACCAGAAACCTTCACTGGTAAGGCAAACGTCTGCTCAGTGGACCTAATAATATTAGTTGTTCCTTTAATCTCATAAGGCATCTCTGTTATAATATTTTCAGCAGAAGATAACTTTCCTATTACTTGTGAAGATGTGCAGTTGCCATTAGTGTTAGTCGTAATAAATTTAATTTCATCAGTAATCCTTATACTCGTTGCAGTGGTAGTATTGTCCCCCTCTATCCACACAACATCATCGCCTGTATAGGAAATTCCAAACACTCCAGAATTCTCGCCATAAGCTAATAATAACGAGCTATTTGTTGATCCAATCTCTTGTGTTTCTACCTTTGTTAGAGGTTCATGGAAATATCTAGTCCAAAGAATTGATCCCCCACTAGAAATATCAACAGCAAAGATTCCACTAGAATATTCTCTAGAGGGTACAAGAGAACTTGATATGGACTTATTAAATTCAGGGATGGAAAAAATCAAATCCCCTAACGAGTCATTATTGACATCGTAATAGACTACATCAAAAGTTTCAAAATTAATACCTTCCATAAAAGGTATAGTGTGATTAATCATCACATCTAACGTTTCAGTATTCCATACTTCGATTCTCGAATGAGGGGTTTGAATATCAAAGTTATCGATAATTATCATCAAGATATCTAGTTTTCCATCACTATCGAAATCATCAAGAATAGACCACGAATTCGAATCGAAAATGATAGGGGAGGTGTGAAGGAAAGTAT
>JAEOTM010000062.1 GCA_016839815.1 Candidatus Hodarchaeota archaeon | reverse complement strand
TTTTTTATTGTGGGTGAAATAATTGAACAGAATCCAGGGATAATTGATCTGATTGCTGAGAATGGGCACGAAATCGCATTCCATGGGTGGACCCATAAATCTTTATCGAAAATGAGTGAACAAGAGTTTTCAGATTCAATTAAACGAGTGAAAAAATATTATCAAAATTTTAATGGATTCAGAGCCCCCAGTTTTTCACTGAATCAAAAGACAGTATGGATCCTAAAAATTCTGGAAGAAAACAATTTCACATATGATTCAAGTCTTTTTCCTTGTTTAACACCATTATATGGTGTATCTGGTGCCCCGCTTCATCCATATATTCCTTCAAAAGAGAATATTTTTTCACATGAGAAAAATGGTATCATCGAGTTTCCTTTGCTTGTTGACAGTTTTCTTGGATTAAGATATCCTGTAGCAGGAGGGTTTTACCTAAGAGTAACTCCAAGACTTGTCTACCATTCAATAAGAAAAAGACAGAAACAAGGGCTCCCCTCAATAACCTTTATTCATAACTGGGAAATTGACAAGTATTCAAAACAAATTGAGAACACAACAATTGGCAGACTGATAAGCTACTATAACCTAGATAAAACTGAAAGGTTTCTGAGACATATGCTGAAAAGCTTCAAGTTTACCAGCTTTAGAAACCTCTTAGAACAATACGATGTTGACTCAATCATAAGACCTGAAAACAGAGGAAAACAGTGAGTCAACATTGACAACCAAAAGACCCTTTTCTGATTTTCAAGAAAAAAGGAAAATGAATGTTTTGATAATCTCTCAGTACTTCCCTCCAGACATGGGTGGGGGAAGCGCAAGAGCATCAAACATCGCGTTTGGTTTACAGAAAAAAGGGCACAATGTGACGGTCATATCAGCTTTTCCCCATTATCCCATGGGCTTGAAGGATAAATCGAATCTCAAGAAGAGCCATGACAGAGAAACCATGAATGGTGTAACCGTTTTCAGAGTATGGATACCGTCACTCAATCTCAATAATAAAAAAAATATGCTAATATTAAACACAGTATTTTGTCTGACAGCATTAATTCCCCTATATAACGGCGTAAAATATGATATTATATGGGCAGCGAACCCGAATATATTCGCTTTTTTCCCTGCATTAATATACTCCATAATTGGGAGAAAGAAGATTATTAGAAATGTCGATGACTTGTGGCCAGAGATCTTTATTGATAACGGAGTGATCACAAACCCCCTGCATATATCTGTAATAAATTTCATTACACGGATATCCTACATTTTACCAGTTTCAATTACACCCATAAGCCCCGCATACGTTGATCAAATTATTGAAAAATATCATATTAACCCCAACAAGTTCAAGGTGGTTGAAGTCGGTGTAGACCGAATACCAGTGAAAGAAAATACCTACAAGAAGAATGTTTTCACTATCATGTATTCAGGCATATTTAACAACCAATACGATTTTGATCTAGTCATCAAGACCGCTAAGAAACTTGAAGATAATCAGCACATCAATTTCGTTATAAGAGGACTTGGACGAAGAGAACAACATATCAAAGACCTGATTAAGAGATATTCAACCAAAAATGTTGCCTTTTCCTCAGACTACCTTGAGAAAACTGAGTTGGTGGAATTGTTGTCTCTTGCGGACGCGTTTATACTTCCTATGCGTGGTACGAGATACACTGAGTATGGCCTCCCAACAAAGATCTTCGAATACCAGTCGTATGGAAAACCCATAATCTGCATTTCCAAAGGCGAATCAGCGAGATATGTCAGAGAAACAAAATCAGGGATTATTGTACCTTTAGGTGATGTAGAAGCGTTATCTGAAACAGTTGTTAGATTATATGAAGATGAAGCATTACGGAAGAAACTCGGGGAAAATGGGAGAAAACATGTAGAGGAAACTTTAACATCCGAAAAACTTGGGGAACGGATGTCAAAGTTGATGCATCAAATAATGAAGCTGAAGTAAATTGGTTTACAGTAAAATATTCTTAATCACCATCGACGCGTTGAGAGCAGACCACACTGGAAACAAGTCAAACCAAATCACTCCAGCTTTGGATTATATAGCCTCAAGGAGCCAATTATTCACCCAGGCTTACGCGAATGGCCCAGGAACCAACCAATCCCTCCCGTCTCTACTCACCTCAGTGAGATTTTTGAACCACAACGGCTTCTACCTCTCCCCCAAGTACCCAACATTAGCAGAGATCCTCAAGGATAACGGGTATTATACTATAGGATATAGTTCCAACCCCTTCCTTTCATCAAACTTTTTCTATGACCGAGGATTCGACGAATTCTATGATTTTCTAGGAGAGATAGAATCACCCTCCACATTCATCAGTGAGACAAAGTCATTAACCATTTTTCAGAAACTATTCAAATATCTGGGAAAAACACTGTACAAAAGAGCCAACTCTCAGATGAAAAAACTACTCTATCAAATTTATCATAGAGTAAAAGGCATGAAAATACCCTATGTTGAAGGAGAAACATTAAACAAGAGAATAAAAAATCGTTTAGATTCATTAAATGAAGAAAAATTGTTCGTCTGGATACATTATATGGATACACACTACCCATATATCCCTCCAAAACCCTTCCTAGAAGACTTCGATAATAGAGAGGATGCTTTCTACTACAATATTAGAAATGGTAACACTAGTCTCAAATCTGTAACAATCGAAGCTTATCAGAGACTTTACGCGGGAGAAGTGAAATATGTTGATCACTGCATAGGGCAGTTATATGAATATTTTAAGGAAAATAATTACCTAGATGACTCATTAATCATAATTACGTCAGACCACGGAGAAGCTTTCAATGAGCATCAAGTATATGGTCATCGACCATACATACTGTATAATGAAGTACTTCATGTACCACTCATAATAAATGGAATTGGAAATGGTGTAAAAGAGCAACCGGTACAGCTTTTAGACATACCTCCAACAATTCTAGACCTCTGTAAAATCCAGATTCCTAAACATTTTCAAGGAAAAAGCATAGTGAATCAAACTGAGTCCAACACTCCAAGGCTAATATTCTCTGAAAGCGCAAACCCAAACCTGCTCAATCTAGAATATGATAACAAGAACTATGCAATTTCATGCATATTCGGAAAATGGAAATACATTACAAACAAGATAACAGACAAAGAAGAACTATACGACATATCACAAGATTATCAAGAAACAAGAAATCTAATAACAGAAAAACCGAGATTAGCAGACGAGTTTAGAGAAATAATAAAGGAAAACTATCCAGACAAAAGTATCCGACCCCTGAAAGAAGTTATTTAATATAGTCTAAACTGTATCAGGATTAGAATGAAGAAGGCTCTCATAACTGGAATAACTGGGCAAGATGGTTCGTATCTCGCTGAATTTCTTTTATCAAAAGGCTATGAAGTCCATGGAATGATCAGGAGAGCCAGCACCTTTAACACATCTCGCATCGACCATATTTACGTTGATCCCCATAAAGAGGATGCAAAGCTATTCCTTCATTATGGTGACCTTGCTGACATGGGCCAAATCTCGAACATCATCTACAATGTACACCCCGACGAAGTATACAATCTGGGCGCACAATCTCATGTGGGAGTAAGCTTCCAAATACCAGAATACACGGGCAACATTACAGGCTTGGGAACTACAAGGATACTTGAATCCATACTAAGAAGTGGAAACCACATAAAGTTCTACCAAGCTTCCAGCTCCGAAATGTTCGGAGAAGTTCAGCCCCCCCAAAACGAAGACACATTATTCAATCCTAAAAGTCCCTATGCTGCGTCAAAGGTTTACGCTTATTCGATGACCAAGATCTACCGAGATGGGCACGGATTATTCGCCTCTAACGGAATACTGTTTAACCATGAGTCACCGAGAAGAGGAGAAACCTTCGTAACTAGAAAAATCACACGGGCATTAGCCAACATTATTGCCGGTAACCAGAAAACCCTCTACTTGGGGAACCTGAAGGCAAGCCGTGACTGGGGATACGCCCCAGACTTTGTTGAAGCCATATGGAAAATACTTCAGCAGGACAAACCAGACGACTTCGTGCTAGGCACAGGAGAAGCTCATACAGTCCAGGAATTCCTTGATGAAGCCTTCAAGTACGTGGACCTCGACCCAGAGAAACATGTAGAAATTGATCCACGATACTTCAGACCCCTGGATGTCAACGATCTGATTTCAGACAACCGTAAAAGCCAAGAAAAGTTAAACTGGAAACCAAAAATTCGATTCGACGAACTCGTCAAAATCATGGTCGACTCAGACATGTCAAAAATAGGGCTCACGCCACTCGGAGAAGGAGAAGAAATCCTAAAGAAAAAGTATCCAGATAAATGGTGGGGCGCCCCATAATGGAGTTCTGGGAAAACAAAAATGTACTAGTTACTGGTGGGGCAGGTTTTCTCGGATCATTCCTAGTCGAAAAACTTGTTAACGAAAGAAATGTGAGACGTGACAACATCAGGATCCCTAGAAGTAGAACTAACGACTTGAGGCAATATTCTGAATGCCTTCAAGCTGTTGACGGCATGGATATTGTGATACACCTTGCAGCTAATGTGGGAGGGATCGGATATAACAAACAGAACCCTGGAACCCTCTTCTACGATAATGCCAGCATGGGAATACATTTAATGGAAGCAGCGAAGGAAAAAAAAGTTGAAAAATTAGTCTGCCTTGGAACTGTTTGTGCTTACCCAAAATTTGCATCAATACCATTTAAAGAGGAAGACCTTTGGATTGGTTACCCAGAGGAGACGAATGCTCCCTATGGCATAGCCAAAAAAATGTTGTTAGTACAATCCCAAGCCTATAGACAACAATATGGGTTCAACTCCATCTATCTTCTACCTGTCAACTTGTACGGGCCTAGGGACAATTTTGATCTTGAATCATCCCATGTAATCCCAGCATTGATTAAAAAAATGATGGAAGCAGAGAAAAAGAAACAAAACGTAACATTGTGGGGCACTGGAGAGCCCACACGCGAATTCCTCTACGTAGAAGATGCAGCGAAGGCAATAATACTAGCAGCAGAAAACTTTGATAAATCGGAACCAGTAAACGTAGGCTCAGGACACGAAATAAAAATCAAAGACCTGGCAAGTTTGATTGCTGAATTAACAGGTTTTTCTGGTGAAATAAAATGGGATATTTCACAACCAGATGGACAGCCAAGAAGAAAATTGAACACAGATAAAGCCAAAAAATATTTTGGTTTCACAGCAGAAACTAACTTAAAAGATGGCCTAAAAAAAACAATTGTATGGTATAAAAACAAGAAAATGAGCTAAGTAAAGGACTTTTAAATGAATTGTTCAACACTTCAGAGATTATATTCTTATTATATTTGATTTAATACAGCTGAATAGTAATTCGATAACATTAACGATATTTTTTCCCAGCTATTTTCGTTGGCATATTTTATCGAGTTATCATAGTAACTATCTTTATTTTTATATAGATAGATCAACTTTTCACCCATATCAATCAGATTTCCGCTTTCATATACTAGGCCAGCCTTTGAGGTTTCCACAGTGTCAACGTGGGCTTCGATATTCGAAAGTAGAACAGGTTTTCCGCACGCCATTGCCTCCAATGGGGTCAATGGACAGGTCTCAAATTTGCTAGCGGAGATATAAACATCACACGCACTGTAATAGTACTCCAAATCATCGGAGATTCTACCAAGTAACTCTACATTTTTTTCTACACCGATTTCGGATATTAGCTTTTGTAGATGTTTGAAATCTTTTCCATCACCAATTACCTGGAGAACTGTATTGGGGTGTGTCTTTCTAATATCCGATACGCAGCGAATTATTTCGCCCACATTTTTATAGGGATACAGATTTCCCACAAACAGGAATTGTGGGTCACCTTTTCTAAACTTATTAGTTAAATTAGGTTTAAATTTATTTATATCCACCCCGTTTTTAAATGGGAGAACTTTATTGGAGTCATACTGCTGGGTATAATGTTCCCTAGCTTCATCTGATATTACCAGAATTTTTGTTACCCGATCCCTGAATTTTTTATACTGCATAATTTTGTAGAAATTCTTTTTATATCCTTGTGTCGAGGTGCCATGGTATTGGTATATAAATGGTTTTTTTGATAATAACGTGAAAACATTAACTGAACTATGGTGAGTGTGGATAATATCATACCTGGTGATCTGTTTAGCTGATTTTAGTGGGTTAAGCGATATTTTCTCCGTTATGAGTTCATTTTTTAGTGGTCTACTCTCAAAGCTTAGGGCTCCGATTGTTACATCGATTCCCTGTTTTATGAGATTTTCTGAGAGGTTTTCAATAACCATTGTTATTCCACCAAGCCGGTATCGCCCAACCAACATCAGAACTTTTATTTTAATACCCAGTAAACGTATTGGTGCTTTTTATAAATAAAATACATGGATTTCCCTGCACACCATGTTCATTAATAATTTTTGATAATATTTGAAATTATTAGCAATGGAATAGTAAGTGAAAATTCCAGGTATTTGAGTCGCGTGTGCTATAAAGTTAGTTTTGAAGTAACTCCGCGTAAATATTAGATGTTTTTTCAGCGATATTACTCCAATTGAGTTCTTTTTTACTGTATTCTAAGCAATGCGTTTTCATAATATCGATTCTATTAGGGTCCTTCACCAGGTGAATAATTATTTCAGCGAGA
>JAEOTM010000061.1 GCA_016839815.1 Candidatus Hodarchaeota archaeon | reverse complement strand
TTGCTGCATGGATATATCTGAACTTATTTTTTCGCGATGTTGGAATAAGCTATCTAGAATTAGGAATAGCAAATGGATGGTCAATGCTTATTGGTTTATTTTTCACAATGCTCGGGGGATATTGGGCTGATAGGTTTATTCATCATAGACGATATATGGCTACTTTTAATAAATTCTTCCTTGCTATTGCGTTGTTTCTTTTGCCTTTTGTTGATTCATTCATGAGTTTAATATTTGTATGGTCAGTTTTTTCACTCTCACAATTTTGTCAGGCATCCATTGATCCTATCCTATTCGAATCGCTGCCAAAAGAACAGATGGGGACTGGTACGAGTCTTTTCACATTAACTGGGGTTTTTGGTGTTCTAGGCTTATTTTTGGTTGGAGTCTTTATTGCAGATGGTTTTGTAGAAGGTCTGCGAATGTTCTTTCTTCTAGCAGGGATTGCAAGTCTAATAGATTTCTTCATTCGATTATTCTTTTTGGAGCAAATACAGGTAGAAGATGAAGAAAAAACAAAAGAACAAAATAATTTTGTCCAAGATTTGTTAATACAGTATTCTACTGGTCTTAAAGTTATGTTAGCGACCATTCCACTATTTTTCATTGTATTTCTTTTGGACGTAACGAGTGATATCAATTACCAATTCGCTCAGAATTTTTTTCTAAACGAGGAGGTAGGAATGAACTATAATACTCTAAACTACACCATGATAGGGTCAACAATACTAGGTGTCATTGGGGGATTAGCTGCAGGAGCATTCCTGGATCGAACAACTAATGATGCGAAAATCATGTTTTTTGCTTACTTATTTTTACCATTTTCAATTTTTATACTATTCAATTCTCCAATGTTTCCTACTTGGATCGATTTTCAGTCAAGTGAACTACTTTTAACCCTTATTTCTAGTACAGCATTTATCGCGGTGATAATTAAGGCAGGAAACGATGTTATTTGGAGGACAATAGCTTTTGGAGCTGTTGGCAGAAGACTTCCGCGTGAACACACAGGAAAGGTAATGGCAATCTTGGGAATGTCTATACAAGCATTCGGAGTATTTATTAGTCCAATAGCTGGATTTATTTACGAACAGGAAGGAGGCGGATGGCTATTGATCATCGCAATGACACTAAATATTGTTATCCTTTCGTTATTACTTATCAGCTGGTTAAGGAGTCGAAATAGGTCATTACCCTCAGCTGATTGATTCATTAAAGCAGAATATAAAGGATTGCTAGTATTGCTGGTATAATCACCGATATCAATGGCCCGTATTTCACCACATTCGCAAAAGTCTTGGTCCTTTTTGATTCAGAAAGCCTGTTTTTAGTATAATCAATATCGTGATAATAAGGCCCCTCTTTGCAATATTTGAGGAAGACTTTTCTAACATTTTCACGGTGTCTTATTTCTTCTTTAGTTGTCATAACCTCGAACAAAATACCTCTAGCTCTTCTTATTACTAAAAAGAAAGACACACAACTGGATACAATCAGTAAAAGGAGCATAGCAGATGAAAAATCAAAATTGAACTTTCTTTGTATAGATTCCAGAAAATAACCCGTCGAGGTAGGTATTCCCTCAATAGATTTGAATGGATCAATAAAATCTGCATCAGGAATCAGATTTAATTCATGGAATAGAATCATCAATCCTGAAAAAGCAAGAAAGGGATTGAATATTGCTGAAAGATCCATAAAAAATCTAATTAAAGATTCAACCCAAGAAGGTAGTACAAAAAAAGATTGAACGGTAGTAATTAATTCTTGAAAAAAGTTCCCAATTTCAGGGGGAATAAGAGCTAAAAAGTTGGGAAAAACGATATCAAAAAACCAGGGAAAAGTGATTGGTGCTGTGAAGGCAATAGATACACTGAATGTTTGGAAAAAGGTGCGTAACAAGAAAAATGAAAACCTTTTCGAAAAATGCTTTTCTTTTACATAAAGATATTTACTTTCATCAATACTTTCATCCTTACTTTTAATTTCATCTGTGGATTGTTCTTCTACAACTTCTTCCTCTTTTGGATGATTCCAGTCAAGACCTCGTTTGTAATTCGAAATGGGATTAAGATAAGCAAGTTTAGCTAGAAATAGTTTCTTTCCTGTAAAGGGATCTGTATATCCCTTTGTTTCATACAATTTTTTCTCCCAAATTTCTGTATATGATACCCACGGATTAGGAACTCGAACAGTAAGGAAATTCGGTTTTGTCACAAAAGTTTCCGGTAAATACCCCATAATTTCACCGTCCACCTGATAGAGACATTTCTTTTTTGGAGAGTCTACGTATAGTGATTCTCCCTCAAATGTATCAACACTGCGATGAGTGAGATGATCACCTTCATAAACTGTGGAAAAAAATCTTAGCAGAGTAATTCTACTCATTTTTCGTACTGTTGTGACAGCGAATTTGCCATCTAGCACGTCTGCATCAGGACAGATATGCATTCCCCCTCCATATCGTTTTCCATTACCTATGGCCAGTAACATTCTCTGGCTTTCGATTGTTTGTTCTCCATCTACGCGAATTGAGAAATTATAAGGCCTAAATTTAACCAGAGTTTTTCCCAGGGCAAATTGATAACTTCTTGCTTTAAAAAATCTTTTTGCTCCTTTATTTTCTCGATCTGCTACTTCTGCATCAAATCCCATGGACGCAACCCCACTGAAGTACCGATCTGCGATTTCACAGTATCCAACATCGAAAGTTTTGTTTTGACCTTTAGCTAGACATTGTACAGCCGCTTCTAAATCTCCTTCTGGTATGCCATAGGTGGCAGGAGCATCTCCAGTCCCAATAGGAATTGCAGAGAAAACTCCCGGTTTATCTGCTTTTAAAATACCATTTAAAACCTCATTTGCAGTCCCATCTCCTCCTACAGAGCAAATAATTTTGAATCCTTCATTGACCCGGGTTCGTGCAATTTCAATCGCATGTTGAGGAGACGACGTGAATTCAAAATCATAATCCACTTCGTTTTTATTTAGTAATGGCTTTACTTGATCCTCCCAAATCGTTTTAACGTGCCCTCCTGCAGCTGTAGGGTTGATAATTAGAAAAGTATCTTTCATGATGGTACTCTCGGAGGAATTTTACTCTTACAAGTTCTTTTTTGAGGTTTAAATATGAGTTAAGTATTAAATATTTGGTAGAGAAGTCACAATTGGTCTTATGTCAACAAGTTTTTTAACAATGCGATGAATTACATCCTTATTGTACAATTTTAATAATTTTATATCAATTTCCACTAGGAATATGATTCATCTAAAGGTATACTTTTCCTTAACCCTTGGAAAAACTTTTCTCAGAATACACTATCAATATATACATACACTCTGCGAGGTAGTGGGGGTTTTCGCAAATTTATTTAAAGGCAACTTAAGATACAAAAGGAATGCATGTCAATGAAAGAGTTAGATCTTGTGGATGTTTCGGGGTTACATCTATCATTAAAATTGAATAAGAATCTCCACTTTGATCAGAAGAAGGATACGTTAGTTTCATACTTAGAGGGATTAGA